>NZ_JAAVJD010000235.1 GCF_012033735.1 Streptomyces lonarensis
GCCGAGGGCCGGGCCGCCGCCGGCGGCGGAAGCGACGCCGGGCACCGCGACCGCTCCGACGCGGAGGCGGAGGCGGCCGACGAGGGCCGTCCCAACCGCCCGGTGCTGGCCGGTGCCGCGCTGGCCGGTGCGCTGCTGGTGGCGGCGCCGCTGCTCTTCCTCGCGATCGACCGCTCCGGCTCGCCGGAGCCCGCCACCGGCCTGGCCGCCGACACGGTGCTGCGGGGGGAGAACGACGAGCCCGGGGACTTCGTCGCGCAGCCCAACCCCGAGCCGAAGCCGGAGTCGAAGCCCGAGGAACCGGTCACCGACCCGCCCGACGCGGAGCCGGCCCTGGCCCCGCCGCCGGAGGACGAAGCCGAGCCCGAGCCGGAACCCGATCCGGAGCCGGAGCCCGATCCGGAGCCGGAGCCGGAGCCCGATCCGGAGCCCGAACCCGACGCCGCGGCGGACGAGGCGAATCAGGAGGCCGAGCGGAGCAGCGCCGCAGCCCTGCGGACCGCCGCCGGCCCCCCGACCGAGCGCGTGCTCATCCGGAGCCTCCGCAGCGGCAACTGCATCGGCAACTCCAACGAGACGACCGGCGGCCGCAACTGGTCGCTGCGGCATCTGGACTGCGCCGTCGGCACCGAGAACCTGCGCTGGAACCTGGAGAAGCGGTTCGACGACGCTGGGCCCAACGGCGCGGCGCTCTACACCATCCGCAACGACCGCGGCGGCTTCTGCGTCGACCTCCCGGACAAGGGGGCCAAGGAGCGCGGCACGCTTGTCTTCCAGGCGCGGTGCTTCCCGGACATGGCGGACAACCAGCTGTGGTGGCTGGACGAGCAGGAGCCCGGCACCTACTACATCCGGAACGCCGCCAGCCACGACTACTGCCTGCTCGGGTTCGGCAACGACAACCCCGACATCCACCTGCGCATCTGGCCGTGCGACCCGAAGCACGCCTGGGAGTTCGTGCGCGAACCCTGACGCTCCCTCCCGCGCCCGCCCCGGCCCCGGACACACCGCCGCGCCCGGCCCCGACCGTCACGGTCGGGGCGGGGCGCGGTCGTGCGACGGGCACCTCGGCCCGGCAGCCACGGGGCTCCCGAGGCACAGGGCCCCCGGCCCGCGGTGCGGACCTCTGACCGACGGCGCCGTGCGGAAGCCGGTTACGGGCGTCGGAAGGGGAGGAACACTGCTCTCGTCCCGCCGCCGGACCGCACCAGATGCAGCCCCTCACCGGTGACGACCAGACGGTGCCGCACATCCGGCGGGGCCTCGCCCCACCAGCGCTCGTACCGGTCGACACCCAGGAAGCGGTGGATCGCGCCTGTGCTGCCGTCGAGCACCAGCGAGGTCGGGTCGTGCACGAAGTCGATGCCGTACCGGACCCAACCGTCAGGATGGAGCTGACGGCCGTCGGGCAGCACCAGGGTGCCGTCCGGCATCGCTCCGAGGGTCTGGCCACCCCCGCCCGCGGTGGGCACCACGAACCTATGGGTGACGTCGGGGCCCACCGTCGGAACGGGAACCTCCCGCGGCGGGGTGCCGGAAGCCGGGGCGGTCCGGGGGCCGGAGCTGAGGTCGAGCAGGGGAACCTGCTCCGCGGTCGGTCGGCCCGCCGACGTGTGCTCGTCCATCAGGACGGCATAGATCAAGTCGGGCACCTCAACCGGCGCCGGTGCACTGCCCGAGAGCAGGCTCCGGGCCTCCTCCAGGCTGCGCGCCGCCGACTCGGCGCGCTGCTGCTCTGCCTGCTCCACCTCCGTGCGGAGGTGACGGCGCTGCTGTTCCGCGGCTGTGACCGAGTCGCCCAGCTCCGCGACTCGGGCGCTCTGCCGCTCGTGCAGACGCTCATTCTCGGCACGGTCGCGAGCAGCCGACGCGACGGCCTCCGTCTGCCGAATCAGCGCGGCGTCGCGAGCTTCGGTCGCCACCCGGTGCGCCTCCTCCTGCCGCCGCAGCTGGTCCCGCTCGGTAGTTAGCCGGTCGGTGAGCTGCGCGCCTGCCCGGGCCAGCCGTTCGATCTGCTGATGCTCCTGGGCGATCTGCTGCTGCAACGCCTGGCGGGCGGGGTCGTTCGGGCGGAGGCCGTCCGAGTGGGCCAGCAGCCGCTCGCGGGCGCCGGAGTGGGCGGTGAGCTGCTGCTCGTTCGCGCGCTGCTGGGCGAGCAGTCCCTCGACGGTGATCTGTCGGCGCCCGATGTCCTCCGCCCGGAGGGAAACGTCGCGCTCGGCGGCCGAGACGTTGTTCCTCTCCCGCGTCCGCACATCGGTCTCGTGAGCCTGCGCCCGACCGAGGAGTTCACCCGCACGGTCCAGCTCTGCCCGTGCCTCCGCGTGTGCACGTCGCCCGTCCGCTGCGAGCCGCGCCTGCGTCGCTGCGGCCTGCTGCGCCCCCATCTGGTCCGTCAGACCCCGGCGGTGTGTCCGTGCTGCATCCCGGAGGGCGTCGAGCGCTTCGGACCGGGGCCCCGTCGGTGCGCCGGTGTTGTCGAAGTGCCAGAGCTGCGTGCCCGAGGGAGCGCGAACTGCGAGCTCGACGTCCCGGGCGGCCGTCCGTGCCGTCTCCGACACCAGGTGTACCAGCGGGGCGATCTCCGCAGGGTCGGCCATCGCGAACCACAGCCGGGGCGTTCCCTCGGTCTCCGTGACCTGCTGCACGGTGTCCGCCAACGACGCGGTCAGCTGCGTGGGAACAGCCTGATGCCAGGTGGCCGGCAGTCCGTTGACGGCGCCGAGACCGCTCGCCACACCTGCCCGCAGGTCGATGTCCCTGCCGTGCGGGCCGACGTCCATCGAGCCGAGCCCGAGGAGGTCCCGCGGGTTGAGGGAGACCCGACCGGAGCCGGTCACCCACCGCGATCGTCCGTCGTGCGTTATCTCCACGAGGACGTCGGCACGCACCACCCGCGAGGGGTCGACCAGGTGGCCGGACTCCGCGTCGTCGGTGGTGGCCTCGCCCGACCGGTCCACGGTGAGCTTGCTGCTGGACTCGACGGTGCCTCGGCCGACTTCCGGGGCGCCGGGGGAAGGCACGGGCCGGGAGAGGACCATGTGAAGGCCCGGGGCCATGGCGGCACGGATCTCCGCCAGGAAGTTCCAGTCGCGGTTACGTGTCGAGCTGGATGCCTCGGTGTGACTCAGGGCCTCCAACCGGTCGATGACGGTCCCCGGGGCCTCCAACTCCGGGCGAACGTTGTGGAAGCTCAGGCGGACCTGGGGTGGCCTGCCCCCGAAGCTGCCCGGTACGAGACCGCTCTTCCCGCCCAAGGGACCCTGGCCGCCGGTCCCGAGCTCCAGGACGGCCTCGGTGAGGAGCCGGGACACGAGGGCGTCACGCGGGACGGCGGAACCGTCCCCGTTACCGCCCGGTTGGGACAGGGCGGCTCCGGCCCAGGTAGGGGCGATGTCGTGGAGGGCTGTCGCCAGAGCCTCCGACCCCGTGAAGGAGTGGAAGAAGGCGGTGTTCCTACTGAGGGGGTAGGGACGCGCGAAGGGGCCGTCCGGGTCCGTCTCGGCGGGGTCGCGGTCGAGGGTGGTGACCGGCGCCGGCTGCGGACCGGTGTCGGCCGTTGCCTCGCCCGACCCGACGAAACGCAGGGTCGCGGTCGCGGCGACCTCAAGGGTGCTGCCGCCGTCGATCGGGGTGAGCGCGGGCACGACCGGGGATCCGAGGCCGGCGGTCATCTCGATGTCCTCCGGGCGGCGGCTTCCGGGAGGTTCGGGCAGCGCCGCGGGACGCGTGGCGGCAGCCCCGCCGAACGGCAGGGAGAGAGAGGTCGCCTCCCAGAAGCTGCGGATGAGCTCTCCCGTCCTGGCCGCCAGCCAGGTGGGCGTCTCCAGGGCGCCCAGCACGGCCGAGGCCGCCCAGTTCTCGGTCACCGGCTCGTGGGTCACGGACGCCGTCAGAGTGAAGGGGACACCGTCGAAGTCACCGACCTGCGCGCCGCGCAGCCACGTGGTGTCGGTGCCCTTGACCACCTGGGAGACGGTGGCCCCCGAATTCTGGTACGCGCTGAGACCGACGCCGGGGCGATGGGTCAGACCTCCCCGGTCGTCCGGGTCGACCGAGGGATCCCCGCTGAAGAACCGCTGCACCCATCGGAAGGCGAGCTGATGGGTGGAGGATCGGGCCTGCTCGGACTTCACATCGCTCGGCGACACCTCCAGCAACTGGTCCAACGAGCCGGCGGCCCGGGCGCCGCGCAGCGCGTTCCGCTGTTCCGCCGTGGCTGCGAGCGCCGCCCCGACACTGATCGTGACCAGTCGCGTGCGGCCGTCGAACTGGCCGACGAACTGCACCGAGAGCCGCTGGCCCTGCCGGGTGAGCACCGTGAGCAGCGTCTCCCGGTCGGTGATCCAGCCGGCCGCTGTACGGGCGCCTACCGCGTAGCCCGGCCTGCCGGGCGTGAAGATGTCGCTGTCGATGCGGCGCAGCGCGGATTCCACCCCGGCCCGCAGCCGGTTCGCGTGCCCGTCCCGGGAGGAGTCCGACAGGGTGAGATGCGTGGCGGCAGCGCCGTCGAGGCTGCCCTCCTGGGTGAACCAGACCGGCGGCAACAGGGCGAGATCCGCCCCGGGCGCAGGCTGGGTGAGGCCCGCGACGGCCGCGAACAAGCGGGCGTGCGGCCGCAGCACGGCGTCTGAGGCCGAGAAGCGAACGCCGTCCTCGACATCGACGGCCACCGAGACGGTGCCGTGCTCGCCCAGGGCGACCGCTGCCAGGTGGGTGTGGCCCCAGACGACCGTGACCAGCAGCGAGAGGTCGCCCTTGACGGTGTGGTGCTGACTCTTGTCGGCGGGCGTACGCGTCACGGCGTGGGTGGTGCTCGGCGCGTCCGAGCTGGTGGAGCGCGCCGCGTAGGTGTACGAGCCGTGAGGGTGGTTCTGTGTGCTGTCCTGCATGTCCCGCTGGAGTGCGCCGAGGCTGAAGACGACCTCTCCGGAACGGCCGGAACCACTGGTGTCACCGAGCGTGGTGGCCCCGGTCGAAGCCAGGCTGGACTTGGCCGTCTCGCTGTGTTCGAGCCTGGGCCGGGTGATCAGCGCGCTGATCTCCACAGAGAACAGACCGTTCCACTTGGTCACGGGGAGCGGGAGCGCCTCCAGGACGAACGAGCCGTCGGCGATCTGCGGGGCGTTGGCGTGGAGCCGGGAGGGGCGCACGCCGTTGTGGAGCACCTCGGCAGCGAGGGAGTCGTCGCCGCGGCTGTTGTCCAGCATGTCGCGCACGTGCCGGGCGGCGGTCGACGTCGCCGCGGTCACGGCGTCGGTGACCAGGTCCGCCACGTTCCTCCCGGCCGCGGGGGTTTGCGCGTCCGGGCCGGCCGGGTCGGGCTCGTCCCGGGAGCCGGGCGTCTCGGTCGCGGGCGCCGGCAGCGGCGGCGCAGCAGTCTCCGTGGCGGGCGGCGAGACCCTGTCGAGGGCGGTCCGTACTGCGGCGAGGACGGCGGCTGTGGCGTGGAAGTCGAGAACGGTACTCCCGAGAGGGAGCGCCGTCACCGCCGGGCGGGTGCCCTCGGCCGCTTCGCTCCGGCCGAGGCGGTTGCGGTGGTTCGCGGCCGCCTCGGCGTCCACGACCCGGGGCGCGGAGTGGGCGGGAGCGTTATCGGTACGCGGCTGTGCAGGCGGCGTCGCTTCCGTCGGAGTCCGGTCCGTCCCGGGCGTTGCCGCCGCGTCCGCCGGTGCGGTCTGGGTGTGGTCCACGACCAGATCCAGTACACCGTTCCGGTAGGCGTCCTCGGCCGCTCGCCGGGGCCCGGTCTCCTCGTCGAGCCGCCCGGGGTCGGCCTCTCCGGTGAAGTAAGTCGTCTCGTCCGCCACGGTCAGCCCCAGCCGGTACTGCACCGGAACCGCGAACAGGTCGCTGCCGGCCTCAGGGTGGCTGATGTCGCCCACCCGCTGGACCGACTGCTTCACGTCGCTGCCCGACTTGGGGTGCGCGCTGCCACTGCCGTCCAACTGGCCAGGAACCCAGTAGCCGTTGACGGGCAGGTAGCCGCGGGCGGCGAAGCCTGCAGTCGCCGTGTGCTCGATGGTGCGGCCGGTGGAGACCGACACGTCGCTGCGCCTGCTGCCCTTGACGTCCACGCCGGGCAACCGACGCTGGTGCACCACACTGCGGCCCTGGTCGCGCCGCACGTCCAACTGCAACCTCGCTCGCCGCCCACCGGCCTCGAACCACAGAGAGCGACCGCCGTCGACGGCGTCCGGCGTCGACATCGCCAGCCCCCAACGGCCGCGCAGTCGCGTCAGCTTGCGCAGGTTCTCCAACTGCTGGCCCTGGAGGACCCTGTCAGTGACCCAGCCGCTGCTCTCGGCCTCCGGTGGCAGGAACCCGCGGTCGCGGAGCGCCGTCTCGGCGGCGTCCAAACTCTCCGGGTCGATGTCCAGCCGGGTGGGGACCGTGTCGAGGCCGATGCCCCGCAACGTCTCCAGGTGGGACGGCAGGGTGCGCCGCTCCTCGGGTGTGGGCTCGCGGCCGCGCGAGGTGTCGGCATCCACCGCCGCCACCAGCAGTCGGTAGCTGTCGCGCGGTCCCGCGTCGCTCGCTCGTCGGGCACCGGGAGCAGAGGGTGCGGAACCGAAGGACCGAACGGTCGGCGCGCCCTGCACCCCGAAGAAGGTGGCGGTGTAGCGGACCGTGGCCTCGGTGAGCAGGCTGTTGGTCTTGGACGACACCCCGTGGACGAGAGTGGCGGAGGAAGCAAGGGTGAGAGAGTCGGTCCCCTTGGCGCCGTACCCGATCCTGCCTCCCCCGCCCCCGCCGTACTGCGCCGTGGGGCCCGAGGCCTCGGCGGGTAGACCGCTGGTGGCGAATACCCCGCCGCGGAAGTCGAAGCCGCCGCCGCTGCCGAGGGTCGCCTTGCGGTCGCCGCTGCCGCCGTGGCCGAAACCGGTTCCGACCGTCGTTCCGTCGTCGGTGGTGAGCGGTGTCCCGGTCGGCGCGATCTCCGCGGAGAGCAGCAGGAATCCGACCGGGTGGCCGTCCGCGTCGGCCAGCACCGGCGAGACGACGCCCCCCCGCCTGTCGCCGGGACCGTGTCCGGCCTGGAGGTGAGCGGTGGCGCGCAGTCCCTCGTCCGCCAGGAAGCTGTGGAGCTCGGCGCGTGACCCTGCGGACAACCGGTCGTCACTGAGCTGAGGGAGTTCCCGCTGCAGGTCGGGGAGGAGCGCTACCGCGTCGCCCGTGCTCTCCACCGACCACAGAGGGAGACCGCTGAGATCAGCCGTCGGCGTGCCGGGCGCCGCGCCCTCGGTGAGTGCCCGGTTCCGCGGAAGCCAGAGGGTCACCGGTTCAACGCTCGCCCGTTCGCCACCGGACGTGCCGTCCGCGTGGTCGATCTGCCAGTGAGCGGTGGCGTCGAGGGGGTACTGCCCGTGGGGCGAGGTGAGCTCGCCGTAGACGGACAGGTTGTCGGTGACGGTCGTGTCGACGGTCAGCTCGTTGTGCGTGGCGTTGAGGGTCAGGGCAAAGTCGGTGAGCCAGACGCCGCCCTGCTCCAACGGCAGCGCCAGCACGTAACCGAGCGGAGCGGTGCGCAGGTTGGCCGTCTGCTGGGTGGTGCGTGCATCGGTCTGCTTTCCCTCGGTCTTCCCGCCTTGTGCGAAGTCGGGCCGGGTCGCGGGGTCGCCGAACTGGACTGAGGGGCGGAGGTCGGAGTACCGCAACCGGGCGTACACGGTCCGCTCCGTGCGACCCACGGTCACGGTGACGGGGTGGCCGCGCCCGGACCGGAATGCGGCCCGATGGCGCAGGATCTCACGGGGGCCCGTGGTGCGTGCCAGTTGGGCCTCAGCAACCATGCGCTGTCCGTCGTTGAGCGTGCCGTACCGGTCCCCGATCGCGGCGAGCACCGCGCCGTGGAGATCTGCGACCACCTCGGCCGGTGGCGGGGACAGCGATACGAGGCCGGAATGGGAGTTCGTGAGGGAGCCGAGCATGCGGGCGTAGCGGGAGAGCTGCCCCCCGGGCGGTGACGCCGGGCGCCGCACGGCATCGCGTGAACCCGGTGCGAGGGCCGTCTCGACGGCATCGGCGCCACGGTCGGTGGCGGCGTCGATGCCGCTGTCGGCGGCGGCGGGGCGGGTACGGCCGGCCCACTCCAGCGCCTCGATGATCTCGGCTCGGCCGACGGGGGCGTCGTCCGGGAGTCCGAGGATCTGGCGGCTCGTGGTCTCCAGGCCCTGCTGGTGAGGACCGAACGCCGCGCTCAGGCTGCCCAGAGTGTCCAGCATCTCCTGGTAGCGCGGATGATCGGTGATGTCGGGGCCGGTGGTGTCGGCGAGGAGGTTGGCGAGGGTGTCGGTGGTGTGGGGGGTGGGTGCGGCG
>NZ_JAAVJD010000236.1 GCF_012033735.1 Streptomyces lonarensis
GGGTGGGGCGCCGTCGGCCGACCGGCCGCGGCGCGGGCGAAGAAGCCGGCGCCGCGCAGCTCGCGCAGCGAGCCGCGTACCGCGTCCATGATCTGTTCGATGTCGCCGTCGGTGTGGGCGGTGGAGAGGAAGAAGTTGCGCCACTCCCAGACGTGGACCCCGCGCACCATGAGGTGGTGGTAGAGCAACTCCATGTCGGCGCGGTGCTCGAACCGGAACTGGGAGCCGAAGTGCCGGACCCGGAGCGGGAACTCCTCCTCCTCGAAGAAGGTGTTCAGCGTGGTCGCGAAGTCGTCGGTCCGGGCGTTGAGCCGCATTTGCAGCCCGGGGCCCTCGGCGCGCAGATGCCGGAGCACGGCCGAGGCGGCGGCCATCGAGACCGGGTGCTGGAGGTAGGTGCCGCCGAAGAAGGTCGTGTCGGCGCTCGGGTGGGAGGCGTCGCCGTAACTCCAGGCGCCGCCGTCGACCCCGTCCATGATGTCGGCCCGGCCGGCGATGGCGCCGACGGGGAAGCCGCCGCCGAGGACCTTGCCGTAGGTGGCCAGGTCCGGGGTGACGCCGTACAGCTCCTGGGCGCCCCGCAGCGCCGGGCGGAAGCCGGTGAGCATTTCGTCGAACATCAGCACGATGCCATGGCGGCGGGTCAACTCGCGTAGCGCCGACACGAACTCGACGGGTTGCAGCCCGGGGTTGCGGCTCTGCACGGGTTCGAGGACGACGGCGGCGATCCGGTCGGCCGCGGCCTCGATGGCGGCCAGCGCCTCGGGGTCGCCGTAGTCCAGCACCAGCAGGTCGGAGACGGCACCCGCCGGGATGCCCGGCGAGACCGGGACGGTGACGCGCTCGTCACCGCTGCCGGCGGACCGGCCCAGCACGCTGTCGGCGTGGCCGTGGTACGAGCTGTGGAAGACGACGACGGTGTCCCGGCCGGTGGCGGCGCGGGCGAGCCGCAGCGCGCCCGCGTTGGCCTCGGTCCCGGTGCACGCGAAGGCGACCCGGTCCAACCCGGTGATCTCGGCGAGCAGCTCGGCGGCCTCACCGGTCGCGGGGTCGCGGGGCCCCAGCCGGACTCCCCGCGCGAGGTGCTCGCGGACCGCCTCGGTGACGAACTCCGGCTCGTGGCCGAAGAGCAGCACGCCGAAGCCCATGGTGATGTCGACGTAGCGGTTGCCGTCGATGTCCTCCAGGTGCGCCCCGCCGGCCCGTTGGGCGGCGATCGGGTAGAGCATCTCCTTGGTGCTGCTGCGGAACCCCACGACCGCCCGGCTGTCAGCGAGGACACCCCGGTGGCGGGCGGCCGCCTCCTTGGAGCGCCGGGTGCGGCGGGTGTAGCGCTCCACCAGCTCCGCGAGGTGGGCCTGTTGGGGGGTCGGGCCGGCGCTCCCGCCGCCGGCGGCGGTGCCGACCATGCCGGAATCGCGCGCCACGGTCACCCGGGGGCCGTGCACCGCCGGCGGGGCGGGCGTCGCGGCGGCGGGCGGCGCGGGCGCCGCCGCGGCCTGCTGCGGGAGATGGCCGGCGATCTGCTGGGCCAGCTCCGCCATGCGCGCCAGCTCCTGGTCGATGGCGCCGGACGCGCCACCGCCGGCGGTCACCGCTGCTCCCCGGTGGGCGACGTGGCGACCTGGCGGGAGAGCAGCTGGGCCAGCTGCTCCATGAGCTGGAGCTGGATGGCGGAGAGCTGACGGACCTGCCGGGTCAGCTCCTCCATCTCCTGCCGGGTCACGTGGTCGGTCGCGGGCGACGGTGGCTGTGCGGCAGGCGGTACCGCTGCGGGGGCGGCCGCTGCGGGGTCGGCCGCTGCGGGGTCGGCGACCGGAGCGGCGGCAACGGGTGCGGTGGAGGGGGCGGGTGCCACAGGCGCGACGGGCGCGACCGGGGTGGGGACAGGCGCGGCTGCCGGCGCGGGTATCGGTCCCGGTTCCGGAGCAGGTATCGCAGCCGGCGCCGCCGCGGCGGCGTCGGCCCGGCGGCCGGCGACCAGCGCCGCCAGCAGCCGCGGCGTGACGGCCTCGTCGAACAGCTCCCGCATGGCGACCTTGACCCGGTACGTCTGCTCCAGCTCCCGCAGGACGTTGATCATCAGCAGCGAGTCCGCGCCCAGGTCGAGGAAGGACGTGTCCTCCCCGACCGCACCCGACCGGTCTCCCAGGGCCCGGGAGGTCACCTCGACGACGTGCGCCAGCACTTCCCTGACCTCGGCCTCTGCCGCCATGTCCGTTCCTTCCCTCGGGGGTTCCGCCGCTGCTGCGACGGTGGGTTCCGGGCCCTTCCAGTGGGTCCGGTGCTGAAAGCGGTGGCGGGGCAGCGGTATCCGCCGCCCGCCGCCGCCCTCGGCCAGCTCGTGCCAGTCGACCGGCGCGCCCGCGCGGTGGAGCGTCGCGGCGGCGTCGCGGAGCGCGTCGAGCCCGGCGCCGCCCCGCAGCGTGGCCACGGCGGTCGTCTCGGGCAGCGCCTGCCGGGCGAGGCCGCGGAGCCCGCCGCCGCCGACCTCCACCAGCGCGGTGGCGCCCGCGGCGTCCACCGCGTGCAACGCGGCGTGGAACAGCACCGGTTGCCGGGCCTGCCGCAGCAGGTGGTCGGCGTCCGGCGTCCAGCCCGGCTCCCGCGCCACGCCGTCCAGCCCGGAGACGAACGGCAGCGTGACGGGGGAGAACGGGGTGTCGGCGAGTACCTCGGCGAACTCCGGCAGCGCGGGCTCCAGCAGCGCCGTGTGGAAGGCCTGCGCGACGGGGAGCGTCCGGTGCGGTACCTGGCGTGCCGTCAGCAGCTCCCGCAGCCGCGCCACCGCGCTCCGCGGCCCGGCGAGGACGTGGTTGCGCTCCCCGTTGACGGCGGCCGGTTCGAGGCGCGGCACCTCGGCGACCAGCGCCGCCGCCGTCGCGGCGTCGGCGAGGACCGCGACCATCCCGCCCGGCTCGCACCGCGACTCCATCAGCCGCCCGCGCTCGGCGGTCAGCCACAGGCCGTCCTCGACGGTCAGCGCACCGGCCGCGGTGAGCGCGGCGAACTCGCCGACGCTGTGCCCGGTGACGACCTCCGGTCGGACACCCGCCCGGCGCCACAGCGCCAGCAGGGCGCACTGCACGGCGAACAGCGCCGGCTGCGCGGCGTCCGTCGGCCAGGGGACGTCGGGGTCGCCGGGAGCGAGCAGCGGCGCCAGCAGCGGGCGACCGGAGCGCTCGCGGTGCAGGGCGTCGCAGTGGTCGAGCACCTCCCGCACGGCGCCGTACCGCTCGTACAGCGCGCGGACCGCCGTCGGCCGCGCCCCGCCCTGGCCGCTGAAGAGCAGACCGACACGGGGCGCCCGGGGCGGCGGCTCGGTGGGCCCGGCCGGCGGCGGCCCGGCGGCGGCGTCGCCGTCGAGCCAGCGGTGCAGCTCCTCGGCGACCTCGGTCGCGGTGCCGCCCTGCGCGGCGACCCGGTACGGGCCGGGCGCCCGGCCCGCCGTCGAGGTGAGGAGGTCCCCCATGTCGAGCTGCGGATGGCGGCGGAGGTGGTCGCGGAAGGCGCGGACGGTGGCCGTCAGGGCGGCGGGGGAGCGGGCGGACAGCGGCAGCACGCCCAGCGGTGCCCCGCGGTCGCCGCGGGGAGCGGCGGGCGGCGCCTCCTCGACGACGAGGTGGACGTTGGTGCCGCCGACCCCGAGCGAGGTGACCCCGGCGCGGCGCGGTGTGTCCGAGACCGGCCAGGGGGTGGCCTCGCGGGGAATCCAGAACGGGCTGGTCGCAAGGTCCAGGGCGGGGTTGGGGCGCCGGAAGTTGGCCATCGGGGGCACGGTGGCGTGCTTCAGCACCAGCAGCGTCTTGATCAGACTGGCCAGCCCCGAACAGGTGTCGAGGTGACCGAGGTTGGACTTGGTGGAGCCCAGCGCGCAGTAGCCCGCGCGGTCGGTGTCGCGGCGGAAGGCGGCGGTCGCCCCCTCGAACTCGATCGGGTCGCCCTTGAAGGTGCCGGTGCCGTGCGCCTCCAGGTAGCCGACGGTCCCGGCGCCGACCCCGGCGCGCTCCAGCGCCCGCCGGATCGCCCGTGCCTGCCCGCGGGCGGACGGCGCGGTGAAGGCCCGCTTGTCGGAGCCGTCGTTGGTGACGCCCCAGCCGCGGATGACGCCGTGGACGGTGTCGCCGTCGGCCAGCGCGCGGCGCAGTGGCTTCAGCACCACCGCGGCGACCCCGTTGCCGGCGACGGTCCCGTCCGCGTCCGCGTCGAACGCCCGCAGCCGGCCGCTGCGGGAGAGGATCGACCCCTTCACGTAGCGGTAGCCGAGCACCTGCGGGACGTGGACCGCCGCGGCGCCGGCCAGCGCGATGTCGCAGTCGCCCACCAGGACGGACTGGGCGGCGAGTTGCACGGCGACGAGCGAGCTGGAACACGCGGTCTGCACGCCGACCGCCGGCCCGGTCAGCCCGAGCCGGAACGCGGCGCGGGTGGCGTTGAAGTCGGGGTGGGAGCCCAGGAGCGCCTGGAGCCGGGAGAGCCAGTCCTCCTCGACGCCGTCGGGCAGCACGTTGTTGAGGAGGTAGTTCTGCAACGGGTAGAGGTAGCTGCCGGTGGCGGTGAAGACGCCGGTGCGGGTGCCGGGCCGCTCCCGGCCGTAGCCGGAGTTCTCCAGGGCGTGGTGGGCACACTCCAGGAACAGCCGCTGCTGCGGTTCGACGACCTCCGCCTCGCGGCCGGTGATGCCGAAGTGGGCGGCGTCGAACCCGGCGATGTCGCCCAGCGGGGCGGTCGCGCCGACGAACCCCTCCGCGCGGCGCACCGACTCGGGGACGCCGGCGGCGCGCAGCTGGTCGTCGGTCCAGTGGACGACCCGGTCCTCGCCGTCACGGACGATCCGCCACAGCTCCTCGGGGGTGTCCGCGCCCGGGAACCGGAACGCCATGCCGATGACGGCCACGCCGTCGTGCGCGGGAGCACCCTCCTGGTGCGGCGCGGCGCTCACGCCCGGTCCCCCTCGGCCGGCCGGGCCGCCGCGGGGCCCGCGTCGGACGGCTCCGCCGCGGTCGTGCCGGTCGCGGCGGCCCGGGTGTCGGTGGTGGCAGCGGTGTCGGTGGTGGCAGTGGCCGGGGTGTCGGCGGTGGCCTGCCCGGCTGCTGCGGCCTCGACGGCCGGCGCACCCGGCCCGGTGGCGACGGGTGCCGGCTCCGAGACGGCGCCGTCGGGCGCCGGTGGCACCGCGGCGGGGTCACCGGCCCGGCTGCCGCGCCGGTCGCGCCGTACGAGGAAGACGAGGAAGCCCAGGCAGAAGGCGATCGCGACCCCGTGGAAGAGGCCGACGACGGCTATCGGTGAGGAGAACTCCAGCGTCAGCGAGCAGAGGATCATGCCCAGTCCGAAGCCGCCGTTCTCCACGGCGGCGGAGATGCCGAACATCTGCCCGCGCTGTGCGTCGGGGGTCTCCTGGAGCTTGGTGACGTAGACGATCTCGGTGAAGCCGTCGGCCATGCCGGCGATCAGCGCGACGGCGACGGCGGGGACCGTGGGCAGTCCGGTGAACGCCAGGATGAACGCCACCGACATCACCACGGCGCCGATCGCGAACGCCCGCTCGCCGAAGGAGTGGCCCGTCCGGTCGGCGTAGCGGCTGGTTGCCTGCTGCGCCACGATGTGCCCGATCGCCCAGGTCGCGAGGAACTGGCTCATGAAGGTGGCCGGGTTGGCCGGGTCCAGCGCGTCGGAGAAGACGGGCAGCGCGACGTTGTGCGAGGAGGAGCCGAGGCCGTCGGCTCCCCGGACGGCCATCATCGCCGCCATCACGGGCAGCGAGCGGAGCAGCGCCCACGACGCCCAGCGCGTGGCGCGGCGGCCGGCGTCCCCCTGCTTCCCGGCGGGGCCGCCGTCACCGGCCTTCTCGCCGGCCTCTTCACCGTCGGCGCCGTCGGCGTCGATTCCGCCGGGGGCGACGGCCGCGCGGGTGCGGATCGGGAGCAGCGCGAGGATGATGGCGGAGATGAGGAAGGTGACGCCGTTCAGGGCGAAGGCGGCGGTGTAGCCGAACTGGGCGATGACCAGGCCGGACGAGGCGAAGCCCGCGATCATCGCGAGCGAACGTCCCGTCACCAGCAGCCCGTTGGCCTTGAGCCGCTTCTCCGGGCCGACGATCTCGGGGACGCTGGAGCGCAGCGCCACCTGGTGCAGGGTGGTGCAGGCGCCCATGGCCACGGCGAGCGCGAACAGCACGGGCAGCCGGGCGGTGTCCGGCAGCGGTATCAGCACCAGCAGCATGACCGAGCGGATCAGGTCCGATCCGATCATCAGCGCCTTGCGGTCGAAGCGCGAGACCAGCCGACCGCTGACGAACCCGGCGGCGACGCTGGTCAGCAGCCGTACCGCCATGAAGATGCCCGCGGCGAACGCGCTGCCGGTGACGGTGTAGACGAAGACGTTCAGCGCCACCATGTTGAGGTAACTGCCGTACCCCGATATCGCGTTGCCGAAGACGAGCAGTCGGAAGTGCTTCATGTACGGGCCTCCAGGGCGGCTGTCGACACGCCCGGAACCTGTCGCGAGCGAAGCGGGCGGACCTCGGTGCGGCCACGGCGGGCGGACACGGAGGACCGGCGGACCCTATCCCGGGCCCGCGTCACGCGGGGAAAGAGCCTGTTGCCGCGGCCGTCGGGGCCTCAGGCGGCCGCGTCACCGCCCCGCGTGCCGGGCGGGAGGGCGCCGCCGTACCGGAGCGGTGGGCCGGGCGGTCCGCGGTGTGGCGGGGCGATGCGGGGGCAGGCGGCTCAGCGCGGCGCGCCGAACCGTCGGCGCGGTGCCGCCGAGGGCGGCGGCCCGGCCGCCCCGCCCGCGGTGGGGGCGCTGCCACTGGCCCGGAAGGCCGGTTGATCTGGACCGTTGTTCGGTTCGTCACCCATGGGCCGTCAACTTAGTCCGGGTGCGGAACGAGAGGGACCTCCTCCTTCGGGCATACCCGATCGGGCAGGGTCGTTCGGCCGCCCGAACGGGGCGTGGCCGCGCGGCGCCGCGGCGGCGAGGATGGGAACGACTCGTTCCGCTCCGCGACGGTCGGCGGCATCCGCTCGGCGCCCGGCTCCCTGGGGCCGCCACGACGGTGGCGCGCCCGCGCGCGGCTGCCCGCCCGCCGGCTTGCGGCGCAGGGCCCGGACGGCGCACGGACGGTGCGGTGCACGGCCCGGTCCACGGCCGGCCCGGGGGATCGGGCGCGGGCGGGTCGGGTGCGGTCAGACCAGGCGCTGGTCCATCGCCATCACGGCGGCGGTGGTGCGGTTGGGGGCGTCGAGCTTCAGCAGGATGGCGCCCACCAGCCGTTTCACCCCGTGGGCCGAGATGCCGAGCGCCTTGGCGATCTGCTTGTTGCTGTACCCCTCGATGAGCAGCCCGAGGGTCTCCGTCTCCCGCTCGGTGAACGAGACGGGTCTGCCCTCACGGCGGCGCCCCGGTCTGCCGCCACCCGCGACCAACTCCCGCGCCAGTCGGCCCGGCAGCGGGAACTCGCCGCGCACCGCCCGGCGCAGGGTGTCGTCCAGGACGGCCACTGTTGCCTCGGCCAGCGAGACCACGCCGTCGCAGGGCGGCGCGGAGGGGAAGGAGAGGTCACGGGCGCGGATGTCGTCGCCGATGAGCACCACCACGGGCGGTGGCCGGTGCTCGGCGTTCCCGTCGTCGGCGAGACGCCGCCATTCCGGCAGCGAGACGATGACCACCTCGGCCGCCCCCGGCGGCGGCTCGGGGGCGCCCGGGCCGGGTGCCGACCCGGTCAGCGTGACGTGGGGGAGCTGCTCCAACAGCGAGGCGACGCCCCGCCGCAGCACCTCGGTCCCCAGCAGCAGGGTGACCGCCACCGGCCGGTCGCCGTCGGCGGCGGCCGGGAGGCCGGCGGTCGCGTCGGCGGACCCGTCGGCGTCGGGTCGCCGCCGCGTGCCGTCGCCCCGCGGTTCGGCCGAGCAGCCTCGGTCACGTTCGTGCATTGAGCGCTGTCCTTCTATCTGACAGAGGCCATTGGGCGCGCATGCTAATCGCCCAGCGGTACAAGTTGGCCATTTCTGCTCAGATTCGGGTGCGGACTGGCGCGATGACCCCGGCCGGCGGCCGGAACCACCACCGGCCGCCCGGCGCTGACCTGCCGCCGCGGTCACGCCGCCCAGCTCGCCGCGCCGCTGGTCGTCAGCAGCAGCACCACGTTCAACAACGCCACCACCAGGAGTGAGTTGAACGCCGCGCGGGAGCCGGGACGCCGCGCCCGGAGCAGCCCGGCGCACAGCGTCCCGGCCGCGATCAGCACCACCGCCGCGGCCAACGGCCACGGCGCGCCGCCGGGCACCGC
>NZ_JAAVJD010000237.1 GCF_012033735.1 Streptomyces lonarensis
GGACCTGCGGGATGCCCGCGTGCTCCTCCGGTGCCAGCTCGTAGAGGTCCTTGTCGACCGGCTCGGCGGGCTCGATCTTGTTCTTCACACCGTCGAGGCCGGCCAGCAGCAGGGCGGAGAACACCAGCTGGATCGGGAGGGTAGCGCGGGGGCGGACCACTCGGAGGGTGACGAGCCCGCAGACGCCGAGCGCCATCACCGTGTACTGGGCGCCGGTCGCGGGGAGCAGCGCCGCCGCCGCGTCCCAGGTGTCGCCGAGCAGCGCCCGGCCCGCGGCGTCCGGCAGCAGGTACAGCACCGTGCCCCAGCCGGCGGCGAGCAGGGCGAGCGCCCCGGCGGCCAGGGCCGCGGCCCGCGCCTTGTTCTCGTCGGCGTGCAGCCGGTTGAGCTGCGGCGGCCCGAAGCCGGTTGCCGCGTTGAACAGCACGTTCAGCGGCCCGAAGAGGGTGGCGGCGCCGCGCAGGGCGCCGACCGCTAGCGGGTTGGCGAACAGCCCGAGCCCGACGACGGCCAGCTGGGTGCCCGCCTGGCCGACGCCGAACTCCGCCGCGAACCGCCGCCCGAGGTGGTCGCGCCGCAGCTGTGCGGCGAGCGGGGCCGGGCGGGCGCCGCGGGTGGCGCGGGCCAGCAGCACCACGCCGAGCGCCAGCGCGGGCAGCGCCGACACCCCCCACACCAGCACCAGCCGGGCGGGGCCGGCCCCGTCGGGTTGGAGGGCGAGCAGCGGCACGGCGACCGCGAGCCGGCAGAGGTCGGCGGCGAGCGCGCCGTGCGCCGCGCCCAGCAGGGAGAAGCCGTACCGCAGCGCGTCCTGGGTGAGGACGAGCGGCAGCACCAGGCCGAGGGCGGCGAACGCGTCGCCGGTGGCGCCGCCGGCGAGACCGCCCGCGAGCAGGAGGACGGCCCCCGCGGCGGTGGCCGCCACCAGAGTGAACAGCGCGGCGCCGCGCGCCTCGGCGTGCAGCCGGGCGTCCGGTCCGCGCCGCAGCACGAGGGCCTGCCCGGTGTAGGCGGCCGACAGCCCGGTCAGCACGGTGGCGACGGTGTACACGACGGCGAAGGCGGCGAACGCCGCGGCGGTCGACTGCCGGGCGGCGACCACCACGACGAGGATGCCGGTGAGGGCGACGACCCCCTGGTCGGCGACGGAGGCGGCCATCGCCCGGCGGGCCGGCAGCCGCCTCATCGGGCGGCCGCCCGGTGGTGCCCGCCGCCCCGCCGCCCGCCGCGGGCGATGCGACGACCGTGCGCACCGTGCGGTCGCGGGGCGGGCCCGGCGCGGTCAGGCACGCGGGCCGCGGCCGTCGAAGTCGTCGGGGTCGAGTATGCGGAGCCCCATCGTCTCCGAGCCGATGTCCCGGTGGGGGACGGGGACGCGGCTCTCGCCGCCGGGTCGCTGCCGGGGCGGGACCCGACCGGCGCGGGCGCGGGGCTCGGCCTCCAGTTCGTCGTCGTGGAAGTCGTCCTCGGCGTCCTCCTGCCGGTCGCTGCCGCTGCCCCAGGAGTGCAGCACTGCGCCGAGGAGCGCACCGCCGGCGCCGACGACCAGTTCCCGCACCCGGGCCAGGTCGTCGCGGCGCACCTCGTGGGGGTCGCAGACCACCAGGACGCCGTCGACCCGGTCCACCAGGGCGATGGCGTCGGCGTAGGAGAGCACCGCGGGCGCCAGGACCGTGACGACGGCGCCCCGGGTGTCGGCGTGGCCGATGAGGTGGCTGGCGGGCGGGGAGGTCAGGGCGCGCGGCACGTTGCGCACCCGGCGGCCGGGGACGAGGTCGAAGACGCCGGACTCGCCGGCGTCGATCGGCACCCGCAGCCCGGCCGGCCAGCCGCCGTCGTTGCCGGGGGTGGAGACCCAGCCGGGCCGGACGCCGTCCGCGTGCCGGAGCTGGTCGGTGAGGCTGGGCGTCCGCAGGTCGGCCTCGATGAGCAGCGCGTCCATACCCATCTCGGCGAAGGCGGCCGAGAGGTTGACGGAGGTGACCAGCGGTGTCTCGATGGTGCCGCGCGGGGCGACGACCAGCAGCCGGCGGCGGCCGGCGAACGCCTCGTCGTAGGCGAGCCGGAACGCGACCGAGCGGTACTCCTCGGCGAGGCGGCCCTCCGCGAGGAGCTGGCCGGGGGCGGGGCGGTCGGTGCGCGGCAGCACCCCGAGGACCGGGGCCCGCAGCTCGCGGGCGACGTCCCCCGCGGAACGGACGCGCGGGTCGAAGACCAGCCTGATCCAGGCGGCGAGCAGCCCGATGCCGACGCCGACGGCGGTGCCGAGGACCAGCAGCATCACCAGTCCGGGCCCCGACGGCGAGTCGGGCACGGCGGCCCGGGTGATGACCCGGCCGCCGGAGGTGTCCAGGGAGCGCAGCTCGCTGACGCGCGCGTCGATCTCGCCGATGCGGGCCACCACCGCCGCCCGCGAGGCCAGCGCCTCCTCCTGGGCGCGGGTGCCGTCCAGGGCGCCGCTGATCTGCTCCTCGGTCTCCTCCAGCCGCTCCTCCTGGGCGGTGCGCTGCTCCTGGAGCGCACCGGCCATGGAGTCGACGAGGTCCTGGGCGGCGGCCTGCCGGTTGCCGAGGTAGGCGCGCACGAAGGCGTTGGCGCGGCCGGCGGCCGTCTCGGGCTCGGTGGCGGTGTAGGAGAAGCGCAGCACCTCGGTGTTGGGCGGGTTGGTGACCTGGAGGTCCTCCTTGAGGTCGTCCGCCTCGTCCTCGGGTCGGCCGAGTTCGGTGGCGGCGAGCTGGGCGACGGTGTCGCTGACGGCGGTGCGGCGCTCGGACCCCATGGCGACGCGGTCGAGCGAGGTGCCGTCGAACGGGTCGCTGGCCGGGGCGCGGACCACGATCTCGCTGGTGGCGATGTAGGTGTCGCTGGTGGCGACCCCGAGGTAGCCGCCGCCGAGCGTGCCGAGGAGGACGCCGGCGGCGATGAGCAGGCGGTACCGCAGCAGCTGCCGGAACTGGTCGCGCAGCAGGTCCGGTTCGTCGTGGCCGGGGCCGCCGCGGGGCTCCTCGCGTGTCGTGGCCTCCCTCACGGTCGGCTCCCCTTCCCGCCGGGCGGGCCGCCCGGTGCCGGATGCGCGCCGCGGGCCCGCCACGGGAGGCGCCCGGCGGCGGTGCGGTGCGCGGTGGCTCGGTGGTCGGCGCGGTGGCCGGTGGCCCGGTGCTCGCTGATGGCCTCGTCGAGGAGGGCGGAGATCCGGCCGAGTCCGGCCTCGCGTCCCAGGTGCGCCCGAGCGTAGTCGAAGCCGCGGGCGCCCAGGGCGGTCGCGACGGCCGGGTCCTCGGCCAACTCGGCGCCCGCGGCGGCGAGTGCGGCCGGGTCCTCCGGCCGCACCACCCAGCCGGCGTCGGACCGGCGCACCTCCTCGGCGGTGCCGCCGCCGGGGGCGACGGAGGCGATGACGGGCCGCGCGGCCATGAAGTACGAGGTGAGCTTCGAGGGGACGCTCATGTCCAGCACAGACGCCCGCTGGGTGACGACGAGCCCGTCGGCGGCGGCCAGCACGTCGGTGAAGTCGCCGCTGTCGGCCGGCGGCAGGAACTGCACGTTGGGCAACCCGGCTGCCAGAGCAGTGAGATGGGCGCGGCGGCTGCCGTCCCCCATGAGCACCACGTGGAGGTCGGGGCGGACGCGGGCGGCCTCCACCAGCACCTCCAGCCCCTGCTTCAGCCCCATGTTGCCGGCGTGCAGCAGCACGGTGCGCCCGGTCCAGCCGAGGCGTTCCCGGGTCTCCTCCCGGGAGTCGCCGGCGGGCGCGACGTGCGACCAGTTGGGGACCAGGCGGACCTTGTGCGCGGGGACGCCGAGCGCGTGGACGCGCTCCCGGAACGTCTCGTGGATGATGCCGACCAGCGACGCCGCGCGCAGCACGCGCCCCTCCAGCGCGGCGGCGGCGCCCGCGACGCGCCCGCCGCCGGCGATGCCGCTCTGTGCCGCGGCGGCGCCCATCAGGTCCTGCACCACCGGCACGAACGGGGCGGCGTGGCGGCGGGCGAGCCGCGCGGCGAGCACCCCGCCGGCGAGGCTGGGCATCTGCGCGAGGACGGCGTCGGGCCGCCCCATGCGGGGCGGGGCGACCAGTCCGTGGGTGAGGATCGACGCCTCGTACAGTGCCCGGCGCACCGCGGTCTGACGGCGCGGCACGGTGTGGCGGCGGCGATGCACCAGGACGCCGGACCGTTCGTCGGTGGCGCGCCAGCGTCCGCGGTAGGAGGGGTCCGGCCGCCAGGAGGGGTAGTGGGGAATGCCGGCCAGGACGTGCACCTCGGCGCCGCGGTCGACCGCCCAGTGCTCGGCCACCTGGGTGGCGTAGGGGCCGATCCCCGCCTGCTCCGGGGCGTAGTTGGTGGAGACCAGCAGCAGGCGCTCCCGCGGGCGGGCGGTGCTGCCGTCCGGTTGCGGGTGGCGGGCGGGGCCGGGCTCGCCACCGGCCACCGAGTCGACGGAAGTGTCGCGCAAAGTCGTACTCCTCCCCCGGGCTCTGCCTCCCCTGACAGCGCTCCGTGCTCAGACTATCCGCAGAACCGTACGGCGTGTCAGCGTTCTGGGGAGGGCTTGCCCGGGTACGCTGCGCGCCGATCAATCCCGGCCGTCCCGCGGCCGTGCCCCCGGGAGTTGTCCCGATCCCCCGGTGCGCCCGCCCCGCAGCCGCTATCGTCGGGCCCGACAGCGAACTGGCGCGGCACCGGCCCGGGGAGCGCCGGGCGGCCGCGCCGCGAGGACCGGGGGGTCACGCCATGCCGCACACCGTCGGTTACGCGCCCGGGGTCTACGACCTCTTCCACATCGGGCACCTCAACATCCTCCGGCACGCCCGGGCCCGCTGCGACCACCTGGTGGCCGGTGTCGTCTCCGACGAGACGGCGACCGGTATGAAGGGCCGGCCACCGGTGATCCCGCTGGTGGAGCGGTTGGAGATCGTCCGCTCGATCCGCTTCGTGGACGCCGCCTTCGTCGACACCTCCCACGACAAGCTGGAGATGTGGCGGCGGGTGCGGTTCGACGTGATCTTCAAGGGCGACGACTGGCGCGGCACGCCGCGGGGCGACCGGCTGGAGGCGGCGATGGCCACCGTCGACGTCGAGGTCGTCTACTTCCCCTACACCGTGCACACCTCCAGCACCCAGCTGCGCGCCGCCCTCGACGCCCTCGCGGCGCCGACGCCCGGCGGAGCGCCGGTCATCCGCTCCGCGGAGAGTTGACCGGCGCGGGCACCCCGAGCGGGGACGCAGTCGGGGCGGCGCGCGGCGCAACGGCCAGTTCCCGGTACCACTTGGCGAGAAATCCCCCCAGCAGCACCACCGCCGCCAGCGCCAGCGCGGCGTACCCCCACCGGAAGACGGCCGGCGACCCCAGCAGCAGGAACACCAGGCAGACCACCCCGTAGTCCACCGGCAGCAGCGCCACCGCCCGCACGGTCGAGGGCTGCGGCGGGGCAGCGCCCGGGGCGGGGCGCGGTTTGAGCTTCTCGGTCAGCAGACCGCCGCAGTAGGTGGTGACGGCGGCCAGTTGGAAGACGAGCGGCACCAGCAGCCACGCGGGGTGCGGCGGTTCCGCGAACCGGTACCAGGAGATCAGCACCGCCGCGTGCAGGGCGGTGATCTTCACGCAGTCGACGACATGGTCCAGCCACTCCCCGGCGGGACTCGACACCCGGCGCAGCCGGGCGAGTTGGCCGTCGGCGGAGTCGAGGGCGTACCCGGCCACCAGCAGGGCGTACACCCCGACGCCCAGCGCGAGGGACGGCGGGAGCAGCGCGACCAGGGCGATCCCGGCGAAGCTCAGCGCGCCGCTGGCCAGCGTCACCTGGTCCGGCCCCGTCCCGGCCCGGTACGCGGCGGCGGCGAGCACCCTGCCCGCCGGACGGTTCACGTACCGGGAGTACAGCGACACCCCCTTGGCGGACTTCTGCGCCGACCGCAAGCGGCCCAGCGCCTCCCGGAAGCCGACCGGGGGCGCGCCCCCACCGGGCTCCGCCGGAACCTTCATCGCATACCCCCTGGCAGGTCGTCGGCGCCGCGTGCGGCATCATCCCATGGGGAGTTGTCCGCGGGGCGCCGTTCCGATGCGGTGGCCGAAGCGCGTCCGGACCGGCAGCAGCCGGCCGTGCCCGCGGCACACGAGGTGACGGGGAGGGGCCCACCATGCGGGTGCGAGGACGGCTGACGGCTGCCCTGACGGGACTGGCGGTGACGATGTCCCTGGCGGGCTGTGTGACGGTGCGCGGCGAGGAGGCGGTGCTCCCGGCCACCACCGAGGAGGAGGCCGCCGCGGCGCTGGAGCGGTACGCGGAGATCAAGAACGAGGTCAACCCCGCCTATGACGCCGAACTGAACGAGACCGCGGACGCGGGGGCCCTGGCGGCGATCAACACGGCCGGGCACCGCGCGCGCGGCGCGGTCCACCCGGAGGGCAACTCCGGCTACGTTCCGATGGAGTTCGAGGACTCCCGGTTCCACATCCCGCGCCAGGCCGGCTGGCCCAAGCAGTTCGTGGTGGACACCGCCACCAACCGCGGCGACGACCGCTGGCTCCTGGTCTTCACCCGGGACGCCGTCACCGAGGACTGGCGCGCGGCCTACCTGCTGACCTTCGACCCCGACGAGGTGCCGGAGTTCACCCGCGACGAGGACGGCTGGGCCGAGGCGGTACCGGCCGAGGAGTCCGAGGGGCTGGCGATGAGCCCGGCGGAACTCGCCGACGGATACGTGGAGTTCCTCGCCGACGGCGAGGGCCCCTACGAGGACGGCCCGCTCACCTCCGGCGAACGGGAGCGGCGCGAGGAGGCCGGGAACGAGGCGGCCTACGTGGTGCAGTACCAGGACAGCACCGGTGGACGCGCGCACTCGGTGCCGTTCGGCCTCCGCACCGAGGACGGCGCCCTGGTCTTCTTCTCCTCCGAGCACCACGAGAAGCAGACGTGGGCCGAGGGCGAGACCCCCGTCGTCGACGCGTACGTGGAGGCTCTGATGGAGGGCACCGCCTCCCGGGCGGTCACCACCCGCCGGATGAGTGTGCAGGCCGCGCTGCTGCCGCAGTTGGAGGGCGAGGGCGTCGAGGTGGTCTCGCGCGTCTTCGGCGTGGTGTCCGCCTCCGGCGAGTGAGACGGCCGCCCGGCTCCGGTCCGACGGCGCGGCTGGTCGGAGCTGTCGGGCCTCTCGGGCCGGGGCGTGCGCCCCGGCCGGGGGCTCAGCGGCCGTACCAGCCGACCGGCTCGTCGCTGCCGGCACCGCCACCGACCTCGGCGTGGTGGGCGGCGCCCGCGTCGGTGAGCGCTTCGAGCAGCTTCAGCGGCTCCGGCAGCGGGTGCTCGGGGCCCCGCAGCCAACGCACTCCGCCCCCGCCGGGAACGCGCGAGGGCGGCAGCAGCACATAACTGGCGCGGCAGTGCCAGCGCAGCCCCGGGTGCTCGTCCAGGGTCTCGGGGTGGCAGTCCAGCTCACACGGCCACCACTCCTCCTCGTCGTCCGGCGCGCGGGTCTTGGTGAAGAACAGCATCCGGTCGGGGTCGACCACGGCGACCGGGCCCAGCTCCACGCCCTCGGCCTCCAAGCGCGCCAGCGCCACCTCTCCCGCGGCGAGCGGCACGTCGAGGACGTCGTGCACCCGGCCGGTGGGGGTGATCACGTTGGTGGCGGGGTCGGCGTCGAACCAGCGGCCGATGCGCTCGGGGTCGGTGGTCGCCTCCGTCTGCCAGGCGAAGGAGACCGGGTGGCGGCCCGGGGTGGGACAGCCGATGCGCTCGCACGAACACCCGTAGTTCTGCGGGTGGGCGGCGCGGGCGAGCGGGAAGCCGGCCGCGGCGGCGAGCAGGAGTTCGTCACGGCGTCGTGCGGTGGCGGCGTCGGCGGCGGCCGCGTTCCTCGCGCCGCGTCGCAGCCAGCGGGGCATCCTGCTCTCGCGTTCCATGAGCGTGGTACCGCCTCACTTCGTCCGAGGGCCGCCCGCCTCGACCGGGGGGTGGCGACTGGGGCCATCCTGCACTGTGTGGCTGGGGAATGCGTAATCGGACCGGCCCGAAAGGCCGGATGACATGCGTCACCCGCCGTCACCACCGCCTGCCCGACGCGCCGCCGCGCACACCCGGGCGGCCGGTCGGCCAGTGGTGGCGGGCCGGGCGGCCCCGGCCGCGTTCCTCGCGCCGCGTCGCAGCCAGCGGGGCATCCTGCTCTCGCGTTCCATGAGCGTGGTACCGCCTCACTTCGTCCGAGGGC
>NZ_JAAVJD010000238.1 GCF_012033735.1 Streptomyces lonarensis
CCGCGTCTACCGCTCCAAGCTGCGCGAGGACAACGCCGACCGAACCCGGCGGCAGATCCTGGACGCCGCGCGCGACCTCTTCGTGCCCCGTGGCTCCGCCCGGGTCCTTCGCCCGCCGCGCGACGCCCGCCGCCCCGCTGCCGAGCCCGCCGTCACACCTGGGCAGCGTCGGGCGGCGGTGCCGTGCTCCGCGGGCCGGACCCGACGGGGAGCGGTTCGGGGTCCTGGAGCAGTGAGAGCGCCTGCCGGGTGAGCAGCTCCTCGGCGGCGTCGTAACCCCAGCCGCACTCCCCGACGAGAACGCGCCAGGACGACAGCCCGAAGCAGAGCCAGAGCCGGTCCGCCACCGCGTCGGTGTCCAGGTGGGGCGCGGTCAGCCGGGCCGAGACCAGATGGCGGGCCACCTCGCGCAGCGCCTCGCGGTAGCGCTCCAGCACGTAACCCCAGACCTCGCGGGCCCTGTCGTCACCGGCGGAGGCCGACAGCAGCAGGTCGATCGAGGGGGTGAACCGTTCGGTGTTGCGCCGGACGGCCCCGGCGACGGCGCTCAGCGCGGCGGGCAGGTCGTCCGCGTCGCGCGCGGCGGCCACACTCTCCTCCGCCCGGGAGTCCGCCACGTCGGCGGCGATCAGGCGGTGCAGGATCTCCGGCTTGGTCCCGACGCTCGCGTACACCGTCTTCACCGCGACCCCGGCGGCCGCCGCGATGTCGGCCACGGTGACCCGGGCGTAGCCACGGGGCACGAAGAGGTCGCGCGCGGCGTCCAGGATCTGCCGCCGGGTTCGGTCGGCGTTGTCCTCGCGCAGCTTGGAGCGGTAGACGCGGTTCGGGTCCGGCATGGGGAGAACCTACCCGGGGCAGTGACTGTGTAATGATTGCAGACGCCTTCACCTCAATTGGTGCGCGCCGGAACGGGCGGGCACCGGGGTGGGAGGCGACGCACGGCCGCGGGGGCGGGGGCCCCGGCCGGACGCCGGGCGGACGGCCTCGCACGACCTGCGGACAGGCCGCCCGAACCGGGACCGAACCACGGCCACTCGTCCACGAAAGGTCCGCTGTGGAAGACACCCCCGAGCACGCAGAACGCGCCGTCGCCGAGACGCGTCTCGTCCACGAGATGCACCGCCGGGCGACCTCGCTGCTCGTCGAGGCGGCGCACCGCGCCGCCACCCCGTCCCCCGCGTTGGGGCAGCTGCGCGACTTCCTGGTGGCGCAGCTGCGTCACCACCACGCGGCCGAGGACGCCTGGCTGTGGCCCGGCATCATCGAGGCGGCGCCGGAGCTGCGCCACCGGCTCGACGTGCTGAGCGCGCAGCACTGCGGACTGGATGTCGCACTCGACCGCCTCGCCGCCGCCCCGCTGCCCTCCCCGGCATCCGCATCCGAGTCCGGTGAGGGCACAGCGACCGGGCCCGGGCCCGGCGCGGACGCCGCCTCCGAGGGGTGGTCGGACGAGCTGCGGAACGCGGCGGCCGACGTGCGGGACAGCGTGCACGAGCACCTGGACCACGAGGAGCCGGTGCTCTTCCCGGCGCTCCGCGACCACGTCTCGGCCGAGGAGTGGGAGGCGTTCGCGGCTCGGGTCGTCGACACGACCCCGACGGCGGGTGGCCATCTGATGATCGGCTTCCTGCACGAGATCGGTTCGCCCGACGAGGTGGAACTGTTCACCTCCGCCCTGCCGCCGGAGGTGGCCCCGATGCTCCCCGTGATGCGCGATCACGGCGCCGCCGCTCTCGCCGAGCTGCGGGGTGCGAGCCGATGACCGAGCAGCTGCTCCGCTGGAGCGACACCGAGCACGACGTGATGGCGGGCGACCTGACCGTCGCGATCGCCTACCTGACCCCCGCGGGTGGCGCCGTCGTCACCGCCGTCTCCCCGGTCGGGACGGCGGACCGGGCGACGGGCCGGATCGGCTTCACCACCTCGCTGGGGTTCCCCCGGAAGCTGGACCGCATCCTGCGCGACCCGCGGATGGCGATGGCCTACCACACGCGCACCCACGGGTTCGCGACCCACGATGCCTACGTCCTGGCGCAGGGCCCGGCCACGGTCGACCTCAGCCCCCCGCCGGAGCGGCTCGACCGGTTGCTGTCCGAGTCGGAACGGTTCCTCGGCCCGGGGAAGCAGGGCCCTCTGTGGGACCGGCTGCTGCGCGAGTACGACCGGAACCGGGTCTTCGTCGACATCGACGTCCGACGCCTCGTCACCTGGCCCGACGCCGCCGCGGGGGGCGCTCCGGCGGTGACGGGCCCGGCGCGCGCGGAGGCGCCCGAGCCGCAGCGGCCACCGGGGGGCGGCACCGCACCGAGAGTCCCGGTCGCGGCGCTCGCCAAGGCCATCCGGCAGTTGCCGCACCGGCTGCTCGCCTACCGCGGTGCCGACGGCTTCCCCGTGATCGTCCCGGTCACCGTCTCCGGACACGACGGGGACGGGCTCCGGCTGGCGGCCCCCGCGGGCCTGCTGCCTCCCGGCGGACGGCGCGCCGGGTTCCTGGCGCACCGCTTCGGCCCGCAGTGCGTCGGGTTGAGCACACGGATGCTCACCGGGTGGCTGACCGTGGACGGCGACGGCGAGGGCAGCTATGCGCCGCACACCTCCCAGGGGATGACGGCCCCGGCCAACCGCACCGTCCAGGCGCTCGGCAGGGGGCTGCTCGCCAAGCGCGGGGTGCAGCGCGCCCGGCGCGACGGCACCGAGGAGCGGCTGCGGTCGCTCGCCGGGAACGGGGGCCGGTCGCCCGGGTCGTGAGGGGCGCCGGGCGGGGTCGGACCGGTCGCGTGCCGCGGTGGGGGCCGCACGCGGCCGGCGGGCCACCGCCCCGGAACGCCGGTGGGCGGGGAGTGTGCGGGTGCGGGCGCGGGCGTCTCATCAGGGGCCGACGAGTTCGAGCATCCCCCACAGCGCCGTCGTGGCCGCCACCAGCGTCAGCGGAACGGTGAGGACCCCGAGCCAGGTGAAGTCGCGGAGCGAGATGTCCATGTCGTGGCCGTGCAGCACCCGCCGCCACAGCAGGGTCGAGAGGGACCCGACGTAGGTCAGGTTGGGCCCGAGGTTGACACCGACGAGCACCGCGAGCACCGGGGCCGCGCCGCCGCCGGCGACGATCGGCAGCAGCGCGAGCGTCGCCGGGAGGTTGTTGATCCCGGCGGCCAGCAGCGCCGCCACGGCGGCGATCACCAGCAGGTCCACCAGCCCCGTCCCGCCCGGGAGCAGGCGCCCGGCGGCGGCGTCGAGCCCGTTGTCCACCACGGCCTTGACCACCACGCCCAGCGCCAGCACGAAGAGGCAGAAGAGCGGGTTGCAGGCGGCGACCAACCCGCCGACGGTGGTGGTGCGGGCCCGGAGCGCGCGCACCGCCAGGACAGCGGCGCCCGCGCACGCCGCCCACGCCGGGGAGAGCCCCGCGAACGCGGTGGCGACGAAGCCGACGAGTGTCGCGGCGAGCACGACGAGGGCGACGACGGGCGTCCGGACCCGTTCCGTCTCCGCCACCGGGACCGGCGGCGCGGCCAGGTCGGCGGCGAAGTAGCGGCGGAACACCAGGTACTCGACGGCGATCACCAGCAGCCACGCGGGCGCCATGAGGATGCCGAAGCGGGTGAAGGTGAGGCCGCTGGCGGCGAACGCCAGCAGGTTGGTGAGGTTGGAGACGGGCAGCAGCAGCGACGCCGAGTTGGCGAGGTGGGCGGTGGCGTAGACGTGGGGGCGCGGTACCGCTCCGGCGCGCAGCGCGGTGGCGATGACCACGGGCGTCAGCAGCACGGCGGTGGCGTCGAGACTGAGCACCGCGGTGGTGAGCGCCGCGAGGACGAAGACCCCGGCCAGCAGCCGCCGGGGCCGGTCGCGGCAGATCCGCGCCACGAAGGAACCGGCGGCGTCGAACAGCCCCTCCGCGGCGCAGAGGTGGGAGAGCAGCAGGATCGCGGCGAGGAACCCGACGACCGGTGCGAGGCGTTGGGTCTCCGCCCACGCCTCGGCGGGGGCGACCGCGCCGAAGGCCATGACCAGCCCGGCGGCCGGTACCGCCGCCAGCGCCTCGGGCCAGCGGCGCGGTCGCAGGATCACGAACGCGAGGACCGCCAGCAGCAGGACGGTGGAGAGCACGGCGGCGGCGGCGTCGATCACGGTGGGGTCTCCCGGGGCACCTGGGCGGGGCGCCCCGCCACGTGCGGGGCGTCCGCGCCGCACACGCGTCAGCATCCCACCACGCGCGGCGCGTCGGGCGCCGTGGCCGCCGCATGCGGCCCGGGCCGCGCGCCGGGGGGCTCGCCGCCGAGGGGTGAGTGACGGTTCCGCACCACCCGAGCGGTGGACCGCGGCGGCGCGGCGGGTAGGCCCGGAGTGGGTGGTCCGAGAGCCGCGTCGGGGCCGGGGCTCGGGGCGCCGGGGTCGGGCAGCGGTACCGAGCAGGCGGACCGGACGAAGGGGCGGCATGAACGACGACGGCGGCAGCGACATGCGGCACGGCGGACGAGGTACCGGGCGGCGGCCGGCGGACCGGCAGGCGAAGACGCGGCAGCGGCTTGCGGCCTCCGCCGACGTGGCACGGGTGCGCAGGCCGGTGGGCGACGGCACGGGCGAGGAGTTCGACCTCCACTACGTGCGGAGCGGACCGCGCGGCTCCACCCCGGTGGCGTTCGTGCCGGGCGGCCCCGGCCTGGCGTCGGTCACCCTGTACCGGGCGCTGCGCGCACGAGCGGTACGGCAACGCTTCGACGTGGTGATGATGGAGCACCGCGGCATCGGGCTGTCGCGGGTCCGGGACGACGGACGGCCGCTGCCGAGCGAGGCGATGACGGTGACCGCCGCGGTGGACGACCTCGCGGCGGTGCTCGACCACGCCGGCATCGAACGCGCGGTGGTCTACGGCACCTCGTACGGCAGCTACCTGGCGCAGGGCTTCGGCCTCCGGCACCCGGACCGGGTCGCGTCAATGGTGCTGGACTCACCGGTGCTCACCGCGCACGACGGGGTGGAGACCAGGCGGGTGATGCGGGAGCGCCTCTGGGAGGGCTCCCGTGTGGAGACGGCGGCCGCCGCCCGTGCCCTGCGGGAGCTGGTCGCCCGCGGGTTCGTGGACCCGGCGGAGACGGGCGCGGTGGCGCAGGCCGCCTACGAGACGGGCGGAGCGCCGCTGCTGGAGGCGGTCTGCCGCGCCGTGGCCGCCGGGCGCGGGCACCGCACCTGGCGATGGCTGGCGACGCTCGGCAACACCGAGACGACGACACCGCGACCGTTCGTCATGGAGTTCGACCTGGCGGGGGTGATCGCGTTCCGCGAGCTGAAGTTCCGGCCGGACCCGGACGGGCTACCGCTCGACCCCCATCTCGGCTTCCTCGAAGTGGCGAGGCACTTCCCGGAGTTCGCGGGCGAACCGTTCGACCTGCCCTCGGCGTTGCCCTCGTTCGACTGGCCGGTGGCGGTGGTCTCCGGCGACCGGGAGCTGCGGACGCCGCGCGCGGTGGCCGAGCGGGTGGCGCGGCTGGTCCCGGACGGTGCCCTGGTGCCGCTGGCCGATCACGGCCACAGCGCGCTCGACTCGCATCCGGCGGCGGCGCTGCGCGTCGCCCGCCTGGTGCGGGACGGTCAGCACCGCCTTCTGCCGGGCGAGGCCGCGGCGCTCGGCCGGCTGCGCAGGACGGGCGGGACCAACCTGCTGCCGCCGCTGGTGCGCGCCCGCCTCGCCTCGGAACGACTGCTGCCGCGCCGGGTGTTGGCACCGACCCCCGGCGAGGCCGGTCGGCCGTGACGCGGGGCGGCGGGGCGCGGCGGGTGCGGGAGGCGGAGGGGCCGGTGCGCTGCCCGCCGCCGTCACTCGGCGGGGCGGGTGAGGTGCCGGAACGCGTCGAGGTTGCGGGTGGACTCGCCCCGCGAGGTCCGCCACGCGTACTCCTTGCGGATCGCGGAGGCGAAGCCCTTCTCCAGCAGCGTGTTGAACGAACCGTCGGCCTGTTCCAGCACGGCACCGAGCAGCCGGTCCAGCTCCGCGGCCGTCACCGCGGCCAGCGGCAGCTTCCCGGCGAGGTAGATGTCGCCGAGCTGGTCGATCGCGTAGGCGACCCCGAAGAGGCGGGCGTTGCGCTCCAGCAGCCAGCGGTGGACCTCGGCGTGGTTCTCGTCGGGGCGGCGGATCACGAACGCGTTCACCGAGAGGGAGTGCCGACCCACCACGAGGGAGCAGGTGGTGGAGAGCTTCCGGGTGCCGGGCAGCGTGACGACGTAGTGGCCCGGTCCCGGGCTCTCCCAGCTGACGGTGGCCCCGTCGGCCTCGGCTCCCGGTTCCAGGTCGTCCGGCGCGGCCAGTGCCGCGAGCGCCGCCTCGATGGTCCGCCGTGCCGCCGTCTCCTCGCCCTGTGCACCCATGGCACCGATCCTAGGTCGTCTCCCCGGCACGGGACGGGTGCGGCCGCGCGGCTCGCCGGGGCGTGCGGCGCGGTGCGGCCGGCGCCCGCCCGGCCGGTGGTCCCGTCGTCCGTCAGCGGGCGATGCGCAGCCCGCCGCGCCGGTTCACCGCGCCCCCGCGGGTGGCGTGGGCGGTGTGGTCGGCGAAGCGGTGGGCGGCGATGGCATCGCTGTACACCTCGGCGGTGGCCGCGGCCGCCGCGCCCCAGCCGAAGCCGCGCGCGTGGCGGGTGGCGGCCTCCCCCATGACGGCCGGGCGTGCCGGGTCGTCGGTGAAGCGGCGCAACGCCTCGGCGAACAGGGCGGGTTCGTGACCCTGCACCAGGTAGCCGGTGACGTCGTCCCGGACGGCGACGGGCAACCCGCCGACGGCGGCCGCGATCACGGGCGTCCCGCAGGCCTGCGCCTCGACGGCGACCAGTCCGAAGGACTCGCTGTACGACGGCATCACCAACACGCTCGCCGCGCGGTACCAGTCGGCCAGCTCCGGCTGTGAGACGGGCGGTCGGAAGAGCACGATGTCGCTGATGCCGAGGAGACCCGCCAGTTTGTGGAGCCGCTCGGGCCGGGTGAGGCCGCTGCCGGACGGGCCACCCACCACGGGGACCAGCAACCGTGAGCGCAACTCCGGTTGTGCGTCGACGAGTTCGGCCACGGCGCGCAGCAGCAGATCGGGCGCCTTCAGCGGCTGTATGCGGCCGGCGAACAGCGGGATGACCGCGTCCTGCGGCAGGCCGAGGCGCGCACGGGCGGCGGCGCGCCCGTCGGCGGGGCGGAACCGCTCCAGATTGACGCCCGGGTGGACGACGGCGGTGCGCAGCGGGTCGGCGCCGTAGTGGTCGACCAGTTCGGCCGCCTCACCGGAGGTGTTGGCGATGAGCCGGTCGGCGGCGTCGACGACCTGCTGCTCGCCGATGATGCGGGCGGCGGGTTCGGGGGTGTCGCCCTCGGCGAGCGCGGCGTTCTTGACCTTGGCCATGGTGTGCATGGTGTGCACCAGCGGCACCCCCCAGCGGTCGGCGGCGAGCCAGCCGACGTGGCCGGACAACCAGTAGTGGGAGTGAACCAGTTCGTAGTGCCCGGGACGGTGGCCCGCCCACGCCTGCATCACGCCGTGGGTGAAGGCGCACAGCTGGGCGGGGAGGTCCTCCTTCTTCAGCCCCTCGTACGGTCCGGCGTCCACATGCCGCACCAGGACGCCGGGCGCCAGTTCCACCGTCGGGGCCAGCGCGCCGGCGGTGGCCCGGGTGAAGATCTCGACCTCGGTGCCGAGGTCGGCGAGCTGCTTGGCCAGCTCGACGATGTACACGTTCATGCCGCCGGCGTCGCCGGTGCCCGGCTGGTGCAGGGGGGAGGTGTGGACGCTGAGCACAGCCACCCGGCGGGGGTGCCGGCCCGCGCGACGACGGCGCGAGAGCCGGGACATGTTCGGCACGTGGGGGACTCCTGACCCGAGGCGAGCGTGGAAAGGCGCGCAACCATCAACGCGGGCGCCGCCGCCTGTCTTCCCTTACCACGCAAACGTGACCGGGGACACACCGTCACCGTTCCGTCACCCGGCCGGAGTCCCACCGGTCCGCGGCCGAGCGGCTCAGCCGGGCGGCACGGCGTCCGCCGGTGTGGGGTGACGGCGCCGCCGGGGACGCCACGGGCCCGGGTCGGTGCAGGCGAGGAGCGCGGCCACCCCGGCGGCCGCGACGGCCGCGGCCTGCGTCCAGCTGCCGACAGTGGCCGCGGCCGTCGGCCACTCCCACCA
>NZ_JAAVJD010000239.1 GCF_012033735.1 Streptomyces lonarensis
CGGGCGATGCGGGGCCGCGCGCGGTGCGGGAGAGCGCGGAGGCGGTGCAGCGGTTCCTTCTTCACGGTGGTGCTCCTTTGTCGGTAGGGGTGAATCGATGGGGCACGGCCCCGCCTCGACCGGGGGTCGGCATCGGTGGTGGCGGTCGCCTGCGCCGCCGTTCTGGTGGCGGTGGCGGCGGCGGTGCTGGCCGTCGTCGGCGTCGCCGACACACGTCAGCGGGCCGCTCTCGCCGCCGACCTCGCGGCGCTCGCCGCCGCCGATCGGGCTCTGCTCGGCCCCGAGACCGCCTGCGAGTCGGCGGCGAGGGTCGCCGAGGCCAACGGCGCCAGGCTCACCCGGTGCGCCCTGGCTGCCGACGGCGTCGCGGACCTCAGCGTGGCGGTGTCCGCGGCGGGGAACGTCCCGTTCACGGTGGCGGCGCGATCCCGCGCAGGACCACCGTGAGCAGCCGCACCGCCCCGCGCTTGTGGAGCGGGTCGTTGCCATTGCCGCACTTCGGGGACTGAACGCAGGACGGGCAGCCGCTCTCGCACTCGCAGGCGGCGATCGCGTCCCGGGTGGCCGCCAACCAGTCCCGGGCCGCGTGGTACCCCCGCTCGGCGAAGCCGGCGCCACCCGGGTGCCCGTCGTGCACGAAGATCGTCGGCAGCAGGGTGTCGGGGTGGAGCGCCGTCGAGACGCCGCCGATGTCCCAGCGGTCGCACGTCGCGAAGAGCGGCAGCATCCCGATCGCGGCGTGCTCGGCGGCGTGCAGCGCGCCCGGCAGGATCTCCGGTGTCAGCCGCGCCTCGTCGACCTGGTCCTCGGTCAGCGTCCACCACACCGCCCGGGTGCGGAGCACCCGCGGGGGCATGTCGAGCTTGATCTCGCCGAGGATCTCCCCGGTGACCGGCCGCCGCCGCAGATAGGAGACCACCTGGTTGGTGACCTCCACCGAGCCCAGGTACATCCTGCTCGCGCCCCACTGTTCCGTGAGGTCGGTGTCGAGCACGGCGATCTCGCTGGTGTCCCGGGCCGAGGTGGTCCACGGCGGTGCCGCCGCCTCGACCAGCGCCGTGTGGTCGCCCAGGTCCAGGCTCCGCACGACGTAGCTGGCACCGCGGTGGAGGTGGACGGCTCCCTCGTGCACGGTGGTGTGCGCGGCGGCGGTGTCCACTGTGCCCAGCAGCCGGCCGGTGGCCTCCTCGACCACCTGCACCTGGGGGCCGCCCTCGCCGCGGATGTCCGCCAGGTCGCTCGGCCGGTCGCGCCGTGTCCAGTACCAGGCAGCGCCGCGGCGGCGCAGCAGACCGCGGGCGGTCAGCTTGGGGGTGAGGTCTCGGGCCGAGGCCTCGAACACCGAGAAGTCGGCCTCGGTCAGGGGCAACTCGTCCGCAGCCGCGCAGAGGTGCGGGGCGAGGACGTAGGGGTTGGCCGGGTCCAGCACCGTCGCTTCCACCGGGCGCCGGAACAGCGCCTCGGGATGGTGCACCAGATAGGTGTCCAGCGGGTCGTCCCGGGCGACCATGACCGCCAGCGCCCCCTGGCCGGCGCGCCCGGCGCGTCCCGCCTGCTGCCACAGCGAGGCGCGGGTCCCGGGGAAGCCGGCGATCAGCACGGCGTCGAGACCGGCGATGTCCACCCCGAGCTCCAGCGCGTTGGTCGCGGCGAGGCCGAGGAGTTCGCCGCTGTGCAGGGCGCGCTCCAACGCCCTTCGTTCCTCCGGGAGGTACCCGCCACGGTAGGAGGAGACGGCTTCACCGCGGCGGCGGTCCAGCCGTTCGCGCGCGATCAGCGCGATGAGCTCCGCGGCGCGTCGGGAGCGGACGAAGGCGACAGTGCGGGCTTCCTCACCGACCAGGTCGCAGAGCAGGTCGGCGGCCTCCGCGGTCGCGGACCGCCGCACCGGGGCTCCGCGTTCACCCTTCGCCTCGGTCAGCGGCGGCTCCCACAGCGCGAAGGCCAGCTCGCCGCGGGGCGAACCGTCGTCGGTGACCGCGCCGACGTCCACCCCGGTGAGGCGGGAGGCGCCGAGCCCGGGCTCGGCCGCGGTCGCGGAGGCCAGCAGGAAAACCGGGTGCGCGCCGTAGTGGGCGCAGAGCCGCCGCAGCCGGCGCAGCACCTGGGCGACGTGCGACCCGAAGACCCCGCGGTAGACGTGGCTCTCGTCGATGACGACGTAGCGGAGGCCGCGCAGGAAGGAGGTCCAGCGGCGGTGTCCCGGCAGCAGCCCACGGTGCAGCATGTCCGGGTTGGTGAGCAGGAAGTTGGCGTAGCGCCGGGCCCACGCCCGGGCCTCCGCCGGCGTGTCGCCGTCGTACACCGCGTGGCGGACCGCCGTGCCCAGCGGCGCGGCGAGTTCCTTCACCGCGCGGGCCTGGTCGGCGGCGAGCGCCTTGGTGGGCGCCAGGTAGAGCGCGGTGGGGGCTCGGCCCTCCACCGCCGGCCCGAGCAGCGCGTCCAGCACCGGGGCGAGGTAGGTGAGGGACTTGCCGGAAGCGGTGCCGGTGGCGACGATGACCGACTCCCCGGCCAGCGCGCGCCCGACCGCCTCCGCCTGGTGGCTGTAGGGTCGGTCGACGCCTCGCTCCCGGACGGCGGCGACGACGTCGGGGTGAAGCTGCTGAGGCCAGGGGGAATAACGTGCCGCACGAGCGGGCAGGTGCTCCGTGTGGGTGACACGACCGGAGCGGTCGCCCGCCGATTCGAGGCGCGCCAGCAGGGCCCGGGGTGATCGACGGGCCGTTGGGGTGTCCGGTGTCGGCGGGGCCGGTTCGTACTGCATCGACACCGAGTCTGTCACCGGTCCGGCGGACAATGACCATAAGTCGTCGTCCCCGGCCGTGGGTAAATGATTGAATGCACTGGCGGCAATCGGTTCGCCGCTCCGCCGAGGGGTGGGGGCGTCCCGGGGCAACCGCCCATGAGCAAGGTGCTGGAGGATCTGTGGACCTGTCCCTGTCGACTCGTACCGTCGGCGACCGCACCGTCGTCGAGGTTGGCGGCGAAATTGACGTCTACACCGCCCCGAAGCTGCGCGAGCAGCTCGTGGAGCTGGTGAACGAGGGCAACCACCACTTGGTGGTGGACATGGAGCGTGTCGACTTCCTCGACTCCACCGGACTGGGTGTCCTGGTCGGTGGCCTGAAGCGCGTCCGGGCTCAGGAGGGTTCGCTGCGACTGGTCTGCAACCAGGAGCGCATCCTCAAGATCTTCCGGATCACGGGTCTGACCAAGGTCTTCCCGATCCATGACTCGGTCGACGAGGCCGTCGCGGCGTCCGACTGACCGGTGTGACCGGCCTCCGGGCCGGTGCGGGCGGCTCGCGCGGGCATCGCCACCGCGCGGGTGCGGCTTCCGCACGTCTTCGTCAGCCAACCGAATCACACCACCCACCGTGCTCCCCGTTCCAGGCCGGCGCACCCGCCGGCCGCGGTGGCGTGCGGTGACCGAGGGGGACAGCAATGGCCACCGTCGATCTGCGCTTCAGCGCGTCGCCCGAGCACGTGCGCACCGCTCGGCTGGTAGCCGCTGCCGTTGCCCGTCGCGCCGGCGTCGACGAGTCGGTACTCGACGAACTGCGTCTCGCCGTCGGTGAGGCGTGCACGCGGGCCGTGGGCCTGCACAAACTGCACGGTCTGCAGACCCCGGTGCGGGTCAGCCTGACCGAGGGGGAGAAGACCTTCTCCATCGAGGTCGGGGACGACGCGCCGGGCTCCGTGCCGCAGCAGCGGGACGGCGAGGACGACACCGGCGAGGAGACGGACGAGTTGGGGCTCGCCGTCATCAGTGGCCTCGTGGACGACTTCGAGGTCGCGGCCGACGCGGAAGGTGGCCGGATCAGAATGAGCTGGCCCGCCGCTGCCGCCGTCTGACCTCACCGCGGCTCTGTCGCACCAGCCCCCGCCGCCGGTGCGCCCGGCGGCGGGGGCTGTCGTCCGTGCTGCGCCGGTTTCCCGCCGTTCGGTCCGCCGGGTCACGCCCCGGCCGCGAGCGGCTGCCCCGCTCCTTGACGGCGACGCACTCGGTGGCGCCGCTCCCCTTGGCTTCGCTCGGGTGTGCTCCGGGCATCGCCCCGATGGCCGCGGCGATGGCGCGGCCATCGGGCGCGCCCTCCACCGAGACCGTCCCGGCCGACGCCCCGAAGACTCGGTCCGGAGGCCGGGTCGCCCCGAATCCGTCGGTCCGCGCTGCCGCTCCGTCACCCGCGCCGCTCATCGGTGGCGGACCGGGGCCGGCCCAGAGGACTTGCCCGCCTGCCGGGGGGCGCTCCTCCCTCCGCTCGGGCGGCCCGCCGTGGCTGGGTGATGGGGTGCTGGGTGCGGAGGATTGAGCGAGCGAGCCGTCCTGCGGCCCCTGCCGCCGACGGAGGCCGTTCCCTCTGCAGGACCCGGCGCCGGTCCGCCGGGCCGGGGTGTGGGGAGAGGAACTGTGCAGCCGACCGCGCACGGGCCCGTCCTCGGTGCGCCTGTCCGTTGGTCTGCCGGGGCGCCTTCCGGTCTGCCGCGCCGGGACGGGCGTGTGGAGCGCGGGACCCCCGTTGGTCCCACCGGGCGCGAGGGGCCGTTGCTCCCTCCGCGCAGCGGGCAGCCAACGGGGGCAGCCAACAGGAGCAGCCCGAGCCTCTCGCCGGGGCCTGCCCGGCGGCGGGTCCGAGCCGCGTGATCCCGTGCACGGGCTGCGATCACGCCCACCGGCCGGCCGCCCGGCCGCCCCGCCCCGCCACGCCTGCCACGCCCCGCCCCGCCCCGGCATACGGTGACGTGCCGGTCCCGCTGCGACCCCGGCCCGAGGCGGTGCGCGCCGCGGCAGCGGGCGGTCCCGGCCCGTCGGGCGTCTCCGTCGGCGGCCGCTGCTTCTCGCCATGTCACGGCGGAGAGGCAACGCCGCGGGCCGGGCCCGGGGGAGCGGGTCACCCGGGCGGACGTCCCCCGTTCCGTCACGTTCCGCGCATCACGAGGCGGCCGCCCGTGCAGTGCCGCGTCCCCGACTGACACGCGCGGCAGGGGTGTTGGCCTGCGACACGCCGCGTCCGTCGCCGCCTGCCGCCCCCGGAGCGGCATCCGTTCACCAAGCCCGACGAAGTGACCGACGGTATTCTGTTGATCTTGTCGGGGAATCCTCTTTCATCACCCGGGCGTCGAGTGATCCGGCCAGTCGCCGGGATTTCGGGGCCGAGCACAGAATTCCGACCTACCGACCCCTTTGTGGATGTCCCCCGTCTCCCTACACTCCGGCCACGTCTGTTTCGGATCATCCTGCGTCAAGGAGGACGAATGGTGGGGCTCACATCCCCTCTCCGGGAGCATCCGTACGTCACGGCGGCCGACTCGGCCGCCGAGCTCACGGCGGGAAGCCGTGTCCTGGTTGTGCTGATCGGCCTGGTCGCCCTGGCGGCACTGGGCTTCGCCGTGGTGCTGGCGCGCCAGGTCCTCGCCGCGCGTGAGGGCACCGAGGCGATGAAGAAGATCGCCGCGGCGATCCAGGAGGGCGCGAACGCCTATCTGATGCGCCAGATGCGCACGCTGTCGGTATTCGCCGCCGCGGTGTTCGTCCTGCTGTTCATTCTTCCCGCCGACGACTGGAACCAGCGCATCGGCCGCTCGTTGTTCTTCCTCGTCGGTGCGGCATTCTCGGCGGCCATCGGCTACATGGGAATGTGGCTGGCGGTGCGCAGCAATGTACGTGTTGCGGCCGCTGCCCGGGGCGCGAATCCGCCGGGTGGCGAGGAATTCCCCGCGTCGCACGGGGACGCGGGCGACGGTGACCTGGGGACCGGCCCCGGCGGTCGGCCGATGGCCGTCCCCGACCCGGCGGCGGGCCCCGGCGAGGGTGCGACCGGCCGGACCGGTCGCGCCGCCGTGCCCGATCCCGAGGCCCCCGGAGAACCGGAGCCCCCGGCCACCGGCACGACCGAGGCCGGCACGACCGAGGCCGGGGCCGGGGCCGGCACGACCGAGGCCGGGGCCGGGGCCGAGCCGGAGCGCCTCGGGCGGGACCCGGAGGAGGTGCGCCACGAGGCGATGCGGATCGCGTTCCGCACCGGTGGCGTCGTCGGCATGTGCACCGTCGGCCTCGGCCTGTTCGGCGCGGCCCTGGTGGTCATGGTCTACGCGGCGGACGCGCCGAAGGTCCTGGAGGGCTTCGGCCTCGGTGCCGCTCTGATCGCGATGTTCATGCGGGTCGGCGGCGGCATCTTCACCAAGGCGGCCGACGTCGGTGCCGACCTGGTGGGCAAGGTGGAGCAGGGCATCCCCGAGGACGACCCGCGCAACGCGGCGACCATCGCCGACAACGTGGGCGACAACGTCGGGGACTGCGCGGGCATGGCCTCCGACCTGTTCGAGTCCTACGCCGTGACGCTGGTCGCCGCCCTCATCCTCGGCGCGGTCGCCTTCGGCGACGTGGGCCTGACGTTCCCGCTGCTGGTGCCCGCCATCGGGGTGCTGACCGCGATGGCGGGGATCTTCGTGGTCGCCCCCCGCCGGGGTGACCGCAACAGCATGACGGCGATCAACCGCGGCTTCTTCATCTCGGCCGCGATCTCGCTCGTCCTGGTGGCGATCGCCGCGTTCGTCGCGCTGCCCGGCAGCTTCGCCGAGCTGAGCGGGGTGGACGACGCGGAGATCCTGGCGCACGACGCCGACCCGCGGATGTTCGCGCTCGCCTCGGTCGCCATCGGCATCGTGCTGGCGGCGCTGATCCAGCAGCTGACCGGGTACTTCACCGAGCCCTCGCGGCGCCCCGTGCGCGACATCGGCCGGTCCTCCCGGACGGGGCCCGCCACGGTGGTGCTCGCCGGGTTCTCCCTCGGTCTGGAGTCGGCCGTCTACACCGCGCTGGTCGTGGCGCTCGGCGTGTACGCGGCGTTCCTGGCGGCCGGCGGCACGGTCATGCTGGCGCTGTTCGCGGTGGCCCTGGCCGGCACCGGTCTGCTGACCACGGTCGGCGTCATCGTCGCCATGGACACCTTCGGTCCCGTGGCGGACAACGCCCAGGGCATCGCCGAGATGTCCGGTGACGTCCGTGGCGCGGGCGCGCAGGTGCTGACCGAGCTGGACGCGGTGGGCAACACCACCAAGGCGGTCACCAAGGGGATCGCGATCACCACGGCGGTGCTCGCGGCGGCGGCGCTGTTCGGTGCCTACCGGGACGCCATCGCCAACGCGGTGCAGGACACCGGGGTCAGCGTGGTGGACGCCTTCGGTGCGGCGGGCCTCAACCCCGACATCACCTATCCCAGCAGTCTGGTCGGTCTGATCATGGGCTCGGCGGTGGTCTTCCTCTTCTCCGGGCTCGCGGTCAACGCCGTCGCGCGCTCGGCCGGCTCGGTGGTCCACGAGGTCCGGCGGCAGTTCCGCGAGCACCCCGGGATCATGGACCACTCCGAGAAGCCGGAGTACGGGCGGGTCGTCGACATCTGCACCCGCGACTCGCTGCGCGAGCTCGCCACCCCGGGGCTGCTGGCGGTGATGGCGCCGATCGCGGTGGGCTTCGGACTCGGGGTCGGCCCGCTGGCGGCGTTCCTCGCGGGTGCGATCGGCACCGGCATCCTGATGGCGGTGTTCCTGGCGAACTCCGGCGGCTCCTGGGACAACGCCAAGAAGCTGGTCGAGGACGGACATCACGGCGGCAAGGGCAGCGCCGCCCACGAGGCCACCGTCATCGGCGACACCATCGGCGACCCGTTCAAGGACACCGCGGGCCCGGCGATCAACCCGCTGCTGAAGGTCATGAACCTGGTGGCGCTGCTGATCGCCCCCGCCGTGGTGACGCTGAGTGTCGGCGACGACGCCAACGGTGCCGTGCGGGTGCTGATCACCGTGCTGGCGCTCGCGGTGATCGTCGCCGCCGTCGTGGTCTCCAAGCAACGGGGCATCACAGTCGGGGACCAGGAGGACGAGGCGGGCACCGGCATCGGCCCGCGCGGCGGATCGCCCCCGGCGTCGGCACCCGCCGACCCGTCGGTGGCCCCTACCGGCGGGGCGGGCGGCGACGACCCCGACCGGCGCCGGAGTGGCGGCGAGGGCGGGCCGGTGTAGTGCCGGACCCCGCCGC
>NZ_JAAVJD010000023.1 GCF_012033735.1 Streptomyces lonarensis
GGCGACCAGCACCGTGCCGCGGACGTAGCCGGTCAGCGTGATCCAGGCCCGCGGACCCGCACCCGCGACCCGCCGGGCGCGGCCGGCAGCCCGCCGGCGGGACCCGACGGCCCCCGGCCGGACGACCGGTCCTAGCCCGGCCCCCAGGGGCGAGCGGACCCGCACGGGCGAGGCGACGGCGGCGCGGTGACCGCGCCGCCGTCGCGCGTCACTCCGGCTTGCCGGTGAAGCCGGAGCGCGGCGGGTGCCGCAGCTCCAGCAGTTCCTTCAGCCTCCCGGTGTCCGCCGCGCGCCACTCCTGCGGCGGGATGATCGCCTCCCAGGCGTCCACCGGGTTCGAGCCGTAACGGTGGCCGTGCGGCGCCGGCGCGCCGTAGGAGACGGCCATGTCCACCGTCGTCTGCCAGAAGGTGACGAGCGCGAACCAGTCGATGGCCTCGGTGACGTCCGGGCCCAGCGGCTCGCGCAGCCACTCCGGCCGCTGGAACATCAGGCCCGGCGACCACCAGACCACCGGGTCGGAGGCGTTCTGGAGGTAGACGACCCGGGGGTGCTCCCAGGGGGCGCCGCCCAGCAGCAGGTCCCGCCCGGGGAACTGCGCGAAGCGCACGTGCGCGCCGTCCTCGTACACCGGCCGCCAGACCGGGCTGCCGGGGTCCCGCCCCTCGGTGACCTCGCGGTGGATCGGGCTGCCGTCCGGCGGGCCGACCAGCAGGGCGCCCTCGGTGCGCCGCAGCATGTCGTCCATGTCGTCGAAGGCGGCCTCGATCGCCTGGGCGCCCATGGACTCGCCGAAGACGACCAGCCGGGGGCGGGACTGTGCCGGTTCCTCCTCCCAGCGGGCGTGGACGGCGTCGACGAGTGCGCGGGTCGCCCGGCCCGCCTCCTCGCGGTCGACGACGAACGAGGCCCAGCTCGGCAGGTACGAGTACTGCATCGTCACGACGGCGGTGTCGCCGCCGTGCATGAACTCCAGCGCCTCCACCGTCGTGGGGTTGATCCACCCCGTGCCGGTGGTGCCGGCGACGGCGAGCACCGACCGGTCGAAGGCGCCGGTCCGCTCCAGTTCGCGGACGGCCAGCCGGGCGCCGGCCTCGTAGTCGTCGTAGGCGGCGCGGCCGACGTACACCCGGACCGGAGTCTGTGCCGGGCGGCCGTTGAACCGCGCGATCTCCTCGCCGGAGAGCGCGCCGCCGGTGAAGGAGCGGCCTTTGTTGCCGAGTTCCTCCCAGCTGACCAGCGAGTCGGGGCTGCCGGAGAGCAGCGGCGAGAAGGGCCGCAGGACGCCCTCGTCGGTGGAGCGGTCCTTGGCGGCGGCGACCCGGTCGGCGACCGAGAGGACGCCGCGTTCGAAGACGACGTCCCGGGTGCCGAAGACGACGACGATGCTGCTGAGCGACAGGGCGAGGCCGACGGCGACCGGCCAGGGCACGAACCGGTGCAGCAGCCGCGTCAGCACCCGGGTGCCCAACCGCACCGACCGGGCGAGGGCCACGAGCAGCGCCGCGACGCCCAGCGACATCAGCGCGATCATCAGGGAGTGCCAGGTGAGCGTCGGCGGCAGCGCCTGCAGCCGACGCAGCTCCCGCTGCATGTCGGCGCTCTGCGACAGCAGCAGGATCACCAGCGGCGGGGTGATCACGTACAGCGAGAGCCAGGAGCGGGCCCGCACCCGGGGCGGCGGCCGCCAGGCGAACATCAGCCGGAACAGACCGCTGAGCGTCGCTCCGATGCCGTAGCCGATGGCTGCGGTGATGCCGCCGATGACGCCCTGGTAGTACCACGGGCGGGGGACGAGCGACGGGGTCAGCGACAGCCAGAAGAAGAACAGCGCCATCAGGCAGGCGGTGAGGTCGGGCCAGCGCCGCACCACCAGCGCGGGCAGCCCCGGGTCCCAGTACGGGCGGGCGACGAAGGCGGCCCCGTGGCGCCTGGCGGCGGCCCAGGGGTCCGGACGCCCGGCCGCCGGGGCGTCCTCGGGCCGGGGCGCGGGGGAGGTGCTCCCGGCGCTGTTCGGCATCTGCTGGCTCCGACCCGTTCTCGTGTCGCGGTTGAGTTGTGGCGCCCCCCGGGGAGGGTCCGGCGGCCTCGGGCGTGTGCCGGGACCCGCCGGGACTCTCGGTGAGGGGTTGCCCTGTGGTCTATCACGCCCTGGGAGGGGACGCGGTCGTATCGGCCGACGTTGCCCGCCCCGGTTGGTCCCGCGGTGCGTCTTTGCCGCCCGGATGGCGCCGCCCGCGGCGGCAGCGGTTGCCCGTCCGACCCGGCGGCGTTCTGCTGGGGAGCGCGGCCCGGCGCACCGCGCCCCGAACGTGAGGATCTCGCATGTCGCACGGCACCTTCGACCACACGACCACCAACGCGGGCATCCCGGTGGAGAGCGACGAGCACTCGCTCACCGTCGCGGCCGACGGCCCGATCCTCCTCCAGGACGCCTACCTGATCGAGAAGATGGCCCAGTTCAACCGGGAGCGGGTCCCGGAGCGGGTGGTCCATGCCAAGGGTGGCGGCGCGTACGGCACGTTCGAGGTGACCGCCGACGTCAGCCAGTTCACCAAGGCCGACCTGTTCCAGCCGGGACGCCGCACCGAGATGCTGGCGCGGTTCTCGACCGTTGCGGGGGAGCAGGGCAGCCCCGACACCTGGCGCGACCCGCGCGGGTTCGCGCTGAAGTTCTACACCGCACAGGGCAACTACGACCTGGTCGGCAACAACACCCCGGTGTTCTTCGTGCGGGACCCGTTGAAGTTCCAGGACTTCATCCGCTCCCAGAAGCGGCGCCCCGACAGCGGGCTGCGCGACCACGACATGCAGTGGGACTTCTGGACGCTCTCCCCGGAGAGCGCGCACATGGTGACCTGGCTGATGGGGGACCGGGGCATCCCCCGCACCTGGCGCCACATGAACGGCTACGGCTCCCACACCTACCTGTGGGTCAACGGCGGCGGCGAGAAGTTCTGGGTGAAGTACCACTTCAAGACCGACCAGGGCATCGAGTACCTCACCCAGGAGGACGCCGACCGGCTCGCCGGCGAGAACGCGGACGCCCACCGGCAGGACCTCTTCGAGTCGATCGCCCGGCGCGAGGCGCCCACCTGGACGCTGTACGTGCAGGTGATGCCGTTCGACGACGCCCCGGACTACCGGTTCAACCCGTTCGACCTCACCAAGGTGTGGCCGCACGGCGACTACCCGCTGATCGAGGTGGGCCGCATGCGGCTGGACCGCAACCCGGACGACCACTTCGTGCACATCGAGCAGTCCGCGTTCGAACCCTCCAACCTGGTCCCGGGGATCGGCCCCTCGCCGGACAAGATGCTGCTGGGGCGGCTGTTCTCCTACCCGGACACCCACCGCTACCGGATCGGCCCCAACTACACGCAGCTGCCGCCGAACCGGCCGCACTCGCCGGTGCGCTCCTACAGCAAGGACGGGCCCATGCGGTACGAGCCGGCCCGCACCGGCGCCGTGTACGCGCCCAACTCCTACGGCGGGCCGGCCGCCGACACCGCCCGCTTCGGCGAACCGGCGGGGTGGCACGCGGCCGGGGAGATGGTCCGGCAGGCGTACACGCCGCGGGCGGCGGACGACGACTTCGGTCAGGCCGGGACGATGGTGCGGGACGTCCTCGACGACGCCCAACGGACCCGGCTGGTCGGCAACATCGCCGGGCACCTCGCCGACGGCGTCAGCCGCCCGGTGCTGGACCGCGCGCTGCGCTACTGGCGCAACGTCGACAAGGACCTGGGGGACCGGGTCGCCACCGCCGTCGACGGCGGCTGACCGGTCGGGCCGCCCCCCCCGGTGCGCGCGCCGCCGCGCACCGGGGCGGGCGTGGTCGCCCCGGTCAGGAGGGACCGGCGAGCTTCCCTGACACCGCGGCCAGCGCCCGGCCCCGCCGGAGCGCCCGGCCGAGGCTCCTGGTGACGACGGCCGTCTCCGCACGGGTGCGCGCGGCGGCGTGCGCCTCCCGCAGGCGCTCGTACTCCCCGAGCAGCTGTCCCACCGGGCGGGCGACCGGACCGGCGCCGGGGTCGGGCAGCGCCCGCAGCAGTGTCTCCAGTCGCGCCAGATCCCGGGCGTTCCACCCGCGGCGCGTGGCCGACTTCGCCATCTCGGCGCGCAGCTTCCCCGCGGGCATCGCGTCCGCCTGCCGCCGGTTGGACGCCACCGCCCACGCCCGGACGGCGAGCCGCGGACGGCCCCGCGGCATGAACGACGCGACGACGACCGGAAGCAGCAGCCCGAACGTGGCCACGCCGAGCCCGATCCACACCCCGACCGGCACGGCCGAGGCGTCGGCCGGCCCGGCCGCGGCGCTCTCGCCGGGGCTGCCGGGCGCGACCGCGTCGTCCGCCTCCGGGGCCGCCGGCGGCTGCGCGCCGATGCCGTCCAGGAGCTGGGTCAGCGCCGTCTCCAGGAACGGCTCACCGCTGTAGCGCGCCCGGTCGGCGGCGGCCGCGAACTCCTCGTCGCCGGTGGTCCGCACCTCGTCGATCCGCTGGTACTCGGTGTCGACCAGGAACACCGCGAGCGGGTCGTCGCCGCCCTCCGCCATCGAGCGCGCCGGGGCGTCGTCCTCGGCCAGGCCGTCCTCGCCGAGCTGCGCCGCCAGCGCGGCGTGCGGGAGCACCGCGGCCCGGGCGTCGGCCTCGGCCAGCGCCGCGGCGAACGCCGCCTGACGCTCCGGGCCCGTCGAACCGTCCCCGGCGGCGGGGTGGACGTAGAGCGGCGACTCCGCGAGCCCGTCGCGGGCCAGCCCGACCAGGTCCGGTCCGAGCGCCGCGGCCAGCTGCTCCAGCTGCAGCGGGAGCGCCTCGGGGGCGACCGTCGGGATGCCGATGCCGCCGACCAGCGACTCCAGCGTGCTCTTCGAGGCGAGGTCGCGGCCCGACCCCATGACCACCGAGAAGTCGGTGGTCTCCCACTGCATCAGCAGCATCGCGCCGTCCGCGGGAAGATCCGACGCCATCGCGGTCGCCGCGGCGTCCGAGGGCCCGCCCACCCCGGAGACCAGCGCGACGCGCAGCTCGGGGACGGCGTCGAAGGTGTCGGCGAGCAGCTCCTCCGTCAGCTCCGGGAAGACGTCGGTGACGGCGGGGTCCACGAGGAACCGGCCGTCCCCGGAGTCCTTCGGCAGCTGGGCGGAGAGGTCGCCGTCGAGGGTGTCGGCCAGCGTCAGCAGCGGGTTGCCGTTGTTGATGCCGGCGCGGGCCACCGACTCGTCGCGGATGGTGTCGACCGTCGCGGACACCCCCGTCACCGCCCACCCCTGGGAGGAGTCCCGGCGGTCGCTCAGCGGGTCGTCCCACTCGGTGAGCACCGCGTAGACGCCGGGCCGGCCGACGAGGGAGGCCAGCCGCGAGGCCAGCGAGGCCGCGTCGTCGTTCTCCTCCGTCAGCAGCGCCATCCGGAAGGGAGTACCGGCCCGCTCGTACCGCGCCTGCAGCAGCGCGATCATGCGCTCGTCCATGCCCTGGTAGTCGTCGTCGGCCCAGACGCCGGGCGTCGCGAGGGCGGCGGCGGCGTCCGCCAACTGCCCGTCGGCCCTGGCGGTCGGGGCCGTGAAGAGCCCCAGAACCAGCGCTGCCGCCAGCGCCCCCGCTGTCCGGCGCAGCCCTTGGCGCATCCCCGATCCCCCGACGACCTCGTGCCCGGCCGGTGCCCCCGAGCGGCTGACAGTCCTGTGCGATCCTAAGCCTCCGCGCTGACAGCGGGGCGGCGCCGGGGAGACACGACGGGGGACGCATGGCAGCCGGAGAGGTGTTGCACGACCGCTACCGCCTGGTCCGAAAACTCGGCGAGGGCGGCATGGGCCAGGTGTGGCAGGCCCACGACGAGCGCTTGCGGCGGGACGTCGCCGTCAAGGCGGCCACCGACGGGGACGACCCGGAGCTGCGGCGCCGGCTGGAACGCGAGGCCATGGCCATCGCCCGGCTCGCGCACCCGCACATCGTGACGGTCCACGACTTCTTCACCGACCGGTTCCAGGGCGCCTCCGCGGTGCTGCTCGTCATGGAGCTGGTCCCCGGCCGGTCGCTCGCCGAGGTGCTGCGGGAGGGCGTGCCCGAGACGTCGCGCGCGCTGGAATGGGCGGCGCAGATCGCGGACGGCCTCGCCGCCGCGCACGACCCCGCCGTCGGGATCGTCCACCGCGACCTCAAGCCCGGCAACGTGATGGTCACCCGCGACGACCGGGTCAAGCTGCTCGACTTCGGCATCGCCCGGTTCGCGGAGGGCGTGAGCGTGGCCCAGCGCAGCGCGCTGACCGCGACCGGCATGGTGGTGGGGACGCCCGACTACATGGCGCCCGAGCAGTGCACCACCGGGGAGGTGGACGCCCGCACCGACCTGTACGCCCTGGGCTGCCTGCTCTTCGGGCTGCTCACCGGCCGCACGGTCTTCCCGCCCGGCGCCACGATGATGCAGCTGATGTACCAGCAGGTCCATCAGGTTCCCGAACCGCCGAGCACGCTGCGGCCCGGGATACCGGAGGCGGTGGACGCGCTGGTGCTGGAACTGCTGGCCAAGGAGCCCGCCGAGCGGCCGCAGCGCGCGGCCGACGTCCGCGACCGGCTGCGGGTGCTCGCCGCGGCGGCCGCCGCCGGTGGGCCGGCAGCGGCGCCGGTGGCCGAGGTGGCGCCTCCGACGTTCGAGGACCGGGTGCCCACCGCGTTCCGCGCCGAAGCACCGCCGACGACGCCACCGCCCGCGTCCGCCGTCCCGCCCCCCGCCGGGCCGGGAGCGGGCGCCCCCTACCCGCGCCCGGAGGCGTACGCCCCGCCGGAGCACGGTGGCGCCGAACCGCAGGCCACCGGCCCGCTCGGCGCGTCGGAGCGGCTGCGCCACCGCCGGGAGGCGGCCACCGCCGCCGAGGCCCGCGGCGAGCGTGAGGAGGCGGCCCGGCTCTGGAGCGAGCTGATACCCGACCTGGCGGAGCTCTACGGACCGGACAGCTGGCCCACCGAGACCGCCTGCGTCGCCCTCGGCCGCCTCACCGAGGGCGGCGGACGCGCGCTGGAGGTCGCGGCACGGCTCCGCAACGGCCACGGCCGGCCCCGGACCCGGCGCGCGGTGCGCGCCCTCCACGGCCGCCGCATCCTGCTGGACTGACCCGGCACCGCCCACCGCCGGTGCGCCCGCACCCGCCGCCGGTGCGCCCCCGCCGGCGCGCCCGCGACAGGCGCCCGCCGGTCGGCGGCGCTCCCCGCCCCACGGCCCGGGTGGGGAGGTGGTCGGCGGCGGGCCGCGGCGGCGTCCTAGGCTGGTGGGCGCGCCGCCGCTGCCTGCCCGGCGCGGAAGTCTGCCCGGATGAGGTTGCCCGCCATGCCAGAGTTCGCCTACACCGACCTGCTGCCGACCGGTGAGGACAGCACCCCGTACCGCCTGGTCACCGCCGAGGGGGTGTCCACCGTCGAGGTCGACGGCCGTACGTTCCTGAAGGTCGAGCCGGAGGCGCTGCGCAGGCTCGCGGCCGAGGCGATGCGCGACATCTCCCACTACCTGCGCCCCGACCACCTGGCGCAGCTGCGGAAGATCCTCGACGACCCCGAGGCGTCCGCCAACGACCGGTTCGTCGCGCTGGACCTGCTGAAGAACGCCAACATCGCCGCCGCGGGCGTGCTGCCGATGTGCCAGGACACCGGCACCGCCATCGTGATGGGCAAGCGCGGCCAGCAGGTGCTGACCGAGGGCGGCGACGCCGAGGCGCTCTCCCGCGGCGTCTACGACGCCTACACCCAGCTCAACCTGCGCTACTCGCAGCTGGCGCCGCTGACGATGTGGGAGGAGAAGAACACCGGCTCCAACCTCCCCGCGCAGATCGAGCTGTACGCGGAGGACGGCGACGCCTACACGTTCCTCTTCATGGCCAAGGGCGGCGGCTCGGCCAACAAGTCGTTCCTCTACCAGGAGACGAAGGCCGTCCTCAACGAGGCGTCCATGATGAGGTTCCTGGAGGAGAAGATCCGCTCGCTGGGGACCGCGGCCTGCCCGCCGTACCACCTGGCGATCGTGGTCGGCGGCACCTCCGCCGAGTACGCCCTCAAGACGGCCAAGTACGCCTCCGCGCACTACCTCGACGAGCTGCCCGAGTCCGGCTCCCCCAGCGGCCACGGCTTCCGCGACCGCGAGCTGGAGCAGCAGGTCTTCGAACTGACGCAGCGCATCGGCATCGGCGCCCAGTTCGGCGGCAAGTACTTCTGCCACGACGTCCGCGTCGTCCGCCTCCCGCGCCACGGCGCCTCCTGCCCGGTGGCCATCGCCGTCTCCTGCTCCGCCGACCGGCAGGCCCGCGCGAAGATCACCGCCGAGGGTGTCTTCCTGGAGCAGCTGGAGCGGGACCCGGCCCGGTTCCTGCCCGAGACCACCGACGAGGACCTCTCCACCGACGCCGACGTGGTCCGCATCGACCTCAACCGGCCGATGGACGAGATCCGCGCCGAGCTCACCCGGCACCCCGTCAAGACCCGGCTGTCGCTGACCGGCCCGCTGGTCGTGGCCCGCGACATCGCCCACGCCAAGATCAAGGAACTCCTTGACGGCGGCGGCGAGATGCCGCAGTACCTCCGCGACCACGCGGTCTACTACGCCGGGCCCGCCAAGACGCCCGAGGGCTACGCGTCCGGCTCCTTCGGCCCGACCACCGCCGGCCGCATGGACGCCTACGTCGACCAGTTCCAGGCCGCGGGCGGCTCCTTCGTGATGCTCGCCAAGGGCAACCGCAGCAAGCAGGTCACCGAGGCGTGCGACCGCCACGGCGGCTTCTACCTCGGCTCCATCGGCGGCCCCGCCGCCCGGCTGGCGCAGGACTGCATCAAGAAGGTCGAGGTCCTGGAGTACGAGGAGCTCGGCATGGAGGCGGTCTGGAAGATCGAGGTCGAGGACTTCCCCGCGTTCATCGTCGTGGACGACAAGGGCAACGACTTCTTCACCGACCCCGGCCCCAGCCGGCCGTTCGTAACCTCGATCCCGGTGCGCGGCTGACGCGCGCCCCGCGGGCCGGCTGCCCGGCCCGGCCGGCACCGCCGGCCACCCGAACCACCCGCGGCCCGGTACGGGGCGGGCGCCGCCGCGCCCGCCCCGCACCGGGCCGCCCCGACGCCGAAGGGAGACGGGACCGCCCGGTGCCGTTCGACCACAACGACCACTACCACCCGCTGCTGCTGCGACGGATACCCCAGGGCCCGGGGCGGGCCCTGGACGTCGGCTGCGGTTCCGGGCGCTTCGCCCTCCGGCTCGCCGCCCACGGCCTGACCGTCGAGGCGCTGGACCCGTCCGCGGCGATGATCGAGGCGGCCCGCGCCCGCCCCGCGGCTCCCCGCCGGCCCGACCCCGCTCCCACCGCCCCCCGTGCTCCGCTCCCCGCACACGCGCCGCCGCCCCCGGCGGAGCCGCCCCGCGTCCCCCTCACCCGCGAGGGCGCCCACCTCCCGGCCGCCTTGGCCGCCGGACCGCCCCCGGTCACACCGCCGCCCGTCTTCCGCGTCGGCGACATCACCCGCGAACCGCTGCGCCCCGGGCAGTACGACGTCGTCACCGCCCTCGCCTCCCTCCACCACGTCCCCTTCGGCCCGACCCTGGCCCGGCTCCGCGGCGCACTCGCCCCCGGCGGGGTCCTCGTCGTCCTCGGCTGCTTCCGGGAGACCGTCGGCACCGACCTGCTGTGGAACGCGGCGGCGGTGCCGTACAACGCCCTGGCGCGCGCCGGGACCCGCTTCCGGGAGGGGGGCCGTCCCGCCGCCCCGCCGACCCCGCCGGTGGCCGAGCCGACGGCGTCCCTGCCCGAGGTCCGCCGGGCCGTCCGCCGGGAGCTTCCCGGCGCCGAGCTGCGCCGACTGCTCCTCTGGCGCTACCTGCTGGTCTACCGCGCCCCCGGTCGGCGCAGCGGCCCGCGGCCCGGGCCCTGGGCCCAGGCCGCCGGGCGCGACCGCTGACCGACGGGCCCGGCCACCGGCGTGTCGTACCCCGACCAGCGGCCCCCGCACGGCGGTACGTTGGGAGCATGACTGGGACCGGCGGCAGTATCGAGGGCAACGGCGACCACCGGGTCGAGCGGGACTCCATGGGCGAGGTGCGGGTGCCCGCGGACGCCAAGTGGCGCGCGCAGACACAGCGCGCGGTGGAGAACTTCCCCGTCTCCGGGCTGCGGCTGGAGGCCGCGCATGTCGAGGCGCTGGCGCGGATCAAGGCAGCGGCGGCCCGGGTCAACGCCGAACTCGGCGTGCTGGACGAGCCCCGCGCCCGCGCCGTCGAGGCGGCTGCCGAGGAGGTCGCCGCCGGCCGCTGGCCCGACCAGTTCCCGGTCGACGTCTTCCAGACCGGCTCCGGCACCTCGTCCAACATGAACATGAACGAGGTGCTGGCCACCCTGGCCACCGAACGGCTCGGCGAACCGGTCCACCCCAACGACCACGTCAACGCCAGCCAGTCCTCCAACGACGTCTTCCCCTCCTCGATCCACATCGCCGCCACCGCGGCCGTCACCCGCGACCTGATCCCGGCGCTGGAGCACCTCGCCGACGCGCTCGCCGGCAAGGGCGAGGAGTTCGCGGGCGTCGTCAAGGCCGGCCGCACCCACCTCATGGACGCCACCCCCGTCACCCTGGGGCAGGAGTTCGGCGGCTACGCCGCCCAGGTCCGGTACGGCGTGGAGCGGCTGCGGGGCGCGCTGCCGCGCCTCGCCGAACTGCCGCTGGGCGGCACCGCGGTCGGCACCGGGATCAACACCCCCGCCGGGTTCCCCGCCGCGGTGGTCGCGGAGGTGGCACGGACGACGGGGCTGCCGCTCACCGAGGCCCGCAACCACTTCGAGGCGCAGGGGGCCCGGGACGCCCTGGTGGAGACCTCCGGCCACCTGCGGACCGTCGCGGTCTCGCTCACCAAGATCTGCAACGACCTGCGGTGGATGGCCTCCGGGCCGCGCACCGGCCTCGCCGAGATCGCCCTCCCCGACCTGCAGCCGGGCTCCTCGATCATGCCGGGCAAGGTCAACCCGGTGGTGCCCGAGGCAGTGCTGATGGTCTGCGCCCAGGTCGTCGGCAACGACGTGACGGTCACCACCGCCGGTGCCTCCGGCTCCTTCGAACTGAACGTCATGTTGCCGGTGCTGGCGCGCAACCTGCTGGAATCCGTCCGCCTGCTCGGCAACGCCGCCACCCTGCTCGCCGACCGCACCGTGGCGGGCATCACCGCCGACACCGAACGCTGCCGCGAGTACGCCGAGTCCTCGCCCTCCGTCGTCACCCCGCTCAACCGGTACATCGGGTACGAGGAGGCGGCGAAGGTCGCCAAGCGCGCCCTGGCCGAACGCGTCACCATCCGGCAGGCCGTCATCGACGGGGGGTACCTGGACGACGGCCGGTTGACGGAGGAGCAGCTGGACGCGGCGCTCGACGTGCTGGCGATGACCCACCCGCCGACCGGGGACTGACCGGGCACCACGCGCGGACCGACCAGGGCCGACGTGCCCCCGGCGGGCCGCCCGCCGGCGCGTCGGCCGTGCACCCACCGCCACCCGATGATCACTGTCCGGTCACGGAAGGCGACCGCGGGTGAGGTGTCGTCATATGCTCCGCACATGACGACACCGAGAGCGGAGGACCGCACCGGGGCCGCCGCGGGCCGCTGGCTGCCCGGTGACCACATCCTGTGGCGCTACCGGGCCAACGCGTCCTCGGAGTTCCACATCTGCCGCCCGATGACCGTGGTCCGCGACACCCCGGAGGTGCTCGCGGTGTGGATCGCGCCCGGCACCGAGTGCGTGCGCCCGCTCCTGGCCGACGGCACACCGCTGCACCACGAACCCCTCTCGACCCGCTACACCAAACCCCGCGTGGTCGCCCGCGACCACTGGAAGGGCACCGGCGTGCTGAAACTGGCGCGCCCCGGCGACCCCTGGTCGGTGTGGCTGTTCTGGGACGAGGGCTGGCGGTTCCGCAACTGGTACGTCAATCTTGAGGAGCCGCTGACCCGCTGGTCGGGAGGGGTCGACTCCGAGGACTACTTCCTCGACATCGTCGTCGACCGCGCACGCCGCTGGTCCTGGCGGGACGAGGACGAGTTCGGCCAGGCGCGGCACGACGGACTGATCACCACCGAGCAGGCCGCCCGCGTCAAGGAATGGGGGCGCGCCGCGGTGGCGCTGATCGACGCCTGGGGCCGGCCGTTCCGCGACGGCTGGGAGCACTGGCGCCCCGACGAGGGCTGGCCGCTGCCCGCGCTGCCCCCCGACTGGGACCGCCTGGGGACGGTGCCGGGCACCGGCTGAGGCTTCTCCATAATGGGTGAGGGTGCGGGAGCCTCTTGAAAGACACCCCCGTCCCGATCGTAGGATCGAGCCCCACTGATCCTCCCAGCGCAACACCCCGGCCCCACACGCCAGTTCCCTGGACGGATGGACAACCCCCGTGACGGACCCGACCACACCGCAACCCGCGGCACGTACGGCGGAAGCCCCGCAGCGTGCGGAGGGCGCGTCCATGCCGCACGCCCGGACCGAGACCGCCGCGCCGCCCGGACCGCCGGAGGGCGCCGGAACGGCCGAGGCCGGGGCACCGCGCGACACGGCCGGGGCCGCCACCGAACTCCGCGTCCCCGCCGCCGGCCTCGGCCACGCCGAACGGCTGCGGTTCGTCGGCTCCGCCACCCGCCGGATCGCGCGCGGCATCGACCTCGACGAGACCATCCTCGGTCTGTGCCGCGCCACGGTGCCCACCTTCGCCGACGCGATCCTCGTCTACCTGCGCGACCCGCTGCCGGTCGGCGAGGAACAGCCCGTCACGCCGTACGTTCTGCGGCTGCGCCGCACCGACCGCGTGCCCGAGGCGCTCGCCGGCCGCAGCAGCGGCGCCGGCCCGGTCCCGCTGCTCGCCGACGCGGCGACCCGCGTCGAGCACGCGCCGGGCGGCCCGCTGGCCGAAACGCTGCGCAACGTCCGCCCCGTCCTCGCCGACAGCGACACCGCCCGCGACGCGCTCCACGAACTGACCGGAGCCGAGAAGCTGCCCGACGGCAACCGCGTCGTGCTGGCCCCGCTCCGCGGCCACCGCCGCGTCAACGGCATCGCCGTCTTCGTGCGACGGCCCGACACCGTCGCCTACACCGCCGACGACCTGCAGGTCGCCGCCCAGCTCGCCACCCACACCGCACTGGGCGTGGACAAGGCGGTGCTGTACAACCGCGAGGCGTCCATCGCGGACGAGTTGCAGCGCACCATGCTCCCCGACCGGCTGCCGCACCACACCGGCGTGCGGCTCGCCCACCGCTACACCGCCGCCGCCGAGTCCGCCCGTGTCGGCGGCGACTGGTACGACGCGATCCCGCTGCCGGGCAGCCGGATGGCGCTGGTCGTCGGCGACGTCATGGGCCACTCCACGACCTCCGCCGCGATCATGGGCCAGCTGCGCACCACGGTGCAGACGCTCGCCGGGCTCGACCTCCCGCCGGAGGAGGTGCTGCGCCACCTCGACGAGCAGGCGCAGCGACTCGGCGAGGACCGGATGGCGACCTGCCTCTACGCCGTCTACGACCCGGTCGCCCACACGCTGACCGCCGCCAGCGCCGGCCACCCGCCGCCGGTGCTGCTCCACGTCGACGGCACCACCGAGCTGGTCGACCTGCCGCCGAACGCCCCCATCGGCGTGGGCGGCGTGGACTTCGAGACCTGCACGGTCGCCGCGCCCGCCGGCTCCACCCTCGTCCTCTACACCGACGGCCTGGTGGAGTCCCGCAGCCGGGACGTCTCCACCGGCGTGGAGCAGCTGCGCGCCCTCCTCACCGAGACCGCCCGCCTCACCCGGCCCGGCGCCGCCGCGCCGCTGGAGGCGCTCTGCGACGAGATCCTCGACATCGCCGGCCCCGGCGACCGTGACGACGACGTGGCGCTGCTCGCCGCCCAGTTCGAGGGCGTCGCGCCGGAGGACGTGGTGCTGCTGCGGATGCCGCCGCGCGCCGACTCCGTCCGGCTCGCCCGCCGGCAGGTCCGCGACAGCCTCACCCGCTGGGGGCTGGAGGAGCTGCTGGACTCGGTCGAACTCCTGGTCAGCGAGGTCGTCACCAACGCGGTGCGGTACGCCGAACGCCCCGTCACACTGCGGCTGCTGCGCACCGACGCGCTCCGCTGCGAGGTCGGCGACGACGTGCCGCAGCTGCCGCGGCTGCGGCAGGCCGGGCCGGCCGACGAGGGCGGCCGCGGCCTGGTGCTGGTGCAGCGGCTGGCGCGCCGCTGGGGCGCCACCCGGCTGGGCACCGGCAAGCTGGTGTGGTTCGAGATGACGGTGCGCTGAGGCGCGGCGCCCCGCGGACGGCGGGGCGCGGAACGCCGAGAGGGTCCGCTTCGCCGATGGCGAAGCGGACCCTCTCGGACGTACGGGCCCGACCGCTCCCGGATCGGGGCGGGGTGGGCTCAGGCGGTGGCCGACTCCAGCGCCGCCTCGGCGTCCAGGGTGACGGCGACGGCCTGCACGACCGCGGCGATCTTGAACGCCTCCTGGACCGTCTCGCGGTCCACGCCCGCCTTACGGAGCACCTGCTCGTGCGAGTCGAGGCACTGGCCGCAGCCGTTGACGGCAGAGACCGCCAGCGACCACAGCTCGAAGTCCACCTTCTCGACGCCGGGGTTGCCGATGACGTTCATCCGCAGGCCCGCGCGGAGCGTGCCGTACTCGGGGTCGGAGAGCAGGTGGCGGGTGCGGTAGAAGACGTTGTTCATCGCCATGACCGCGGCGGCGGCCTTGGCGGCGGTGTACGCCTCCTGGGACAGCTTCTCCCGCGCCTCGGGCTCCAGCTCCCGCAGCACGATGGGGGAGCGGGAGGCGATGGCGCAGGCCAGCACCGTGCCCCACAGCTGCTGGGCGGGCAGCTCGGAGTTGCCGATCACCGAGCTGAGGTTGAGCTTGAGGTCCTTGGCGTAGGCCGGTACGGCCGCCTTCAGATCGTCCAGTGCCATGGTGGTTCTCCCGTCTCCGTGTCCTCGAGGTGTACGAGCGGTGGCCGCCCCGCCGGCCGTGCCGGCCGGCGGGGGGACCGCCCGGTGCGTTGGGTCAGCTCACTCGCCGGAGAGCAGCTTGACCGGGTCGAGGGTCTCGTCGCCCTTGCTCCAGTTGCAGGGGCACAGCTCGTCGGTCTGCAGGGCGTCCAGGACCCGCAGGACCTCCTTGGGGTTCCGGCCGACGGAGCCGGCGGTCACCATGGAGAACTGGATCTCGTTGTTCGGGTCCACGATGAAGACGGCGCGCATCGGCAGGCCGTCGGAGCCGAGGATGCCGAGGTCGGAGCAGAGCTCGCGCTGCACGTCGGACATCATGGGGAACGGCAGGTCGCGGAGGTCCTCGTGGTCGCGGCGCCAGGCGTGGTGCACGAACTGGGTGTCGAGGGAGAAGCCGAGGATCTGCGCGTCACGGTCGGCGAACTCGTCCTGGAGCTTGCCGAAGGCGGCGATCTCGGTGGGGCAGACGAAGGTGAAGTCCATCGGCCACGCGAAGTAGACCTTCCACGAGCCCTCGTAGGACTTGTGGGTGATGGTGTCGAACTCCTTGCCCTGCTCGAGGGAGACGCAGGCGGTGAGCTCGAACTCGGGGAACTTGTCACCAACGGTGAGCAACGTGGATCTCCTTGCACGGGGAAAGTACCCTTACGGGGGCTTTCCGAGGGTTGGACGCGACTCACGCTGTCACATCGGCGTTGATCACGGAAATAGCCAGAATCTGTTCGGCTGATCGGGAGTGTTTATCAGTGTCGGTGCGATCCGCAGGGCTGCGCCCACCCACGGTGTCGCAGCTCAGAGCGTTCCTGGCGGTCGCCGAGCACCTCCATTTCCGGGAGGCGGCATCCGCCATCGGGATGAGTCAACCCGCCCTCTCCGGGGCCGTGGCGGCCCTGGAGGAGATTCTCGACATCACCCTTGTGGAACGCACCACACGCCGGGTCCTCCTCACCCCCGCGGGTGAACGCCTCGCCGGCCGCGCCCGCGCCGTCCTCGACGCCGTCGGGGAACTCCTGGAGGAGGCGGAGGCCGCCCGCGCCCCGTTCACCGGCGCGCTGCGGCTGGGCGTCATCCCCACCTGCGCGCCCTACCTGCTGCCCACCGTCCTCCGGCTCGTCCGCGAGAACTACCCCGCGCTCGACCTCGCCGTCACCGAGGACCAGACCGACCCGCTGCTCGACGGGCTGCTCTCCGGCCGACTCGACGTGCTGCTGCTCGCCGTCCCCCTCGGCGTCACCGGCCTGGACGAACTGCCGCTGTTCGACGAGGACATCTGCCTCGTCACCCCCGCGGGCCATCCCCTCGCCGGCCGGAGCGACATCCCCCGGGAGGCGCTGCGCGACCTGGACCTCATCCTGCTCGACCAGGGCCACTGCCTGCGGGACCAGGCGCTGGAGATCTGCCGGGACGCCGGTCGGGACGGCCAGGGCGGCGCCACCAGCGCAGCCGGCCTCTCCACCCTCGTCCAGCTCGTCGCCGGCGGCATGGGCGCCACCCTGCTGCCGCGCACCGCCCTCGACGCCGAGACCGCGCGCAGCCACGACCTCGCCACCGGCTACTTCGCCGGCCCCGCGCCCACCCGGCGCATCGCTCTCGTCACCCGCTCCGGCTCCGCGCGGGCCGCCGAGTTCGCCGAGCTCGGCGCGGGGCTCCGGGAGGCGCTGCGGGCGCTACCGGTCCGGGTGGCCCCCGCGGCGGTGCCGGACCGCCGCCGCCGGCGCCCGGTCGGCGGTCGCGCCCCGGCCCGTCCGGGGGCACCAGGGTCCCCCTGAGGTGGCCCTGACAGAGCCCTGAGTTCGACCCCGAACCCGGCCGCGGGCTCTGGTGGCACCGGCGCTGCGTCGGTAGCCTGACGGGGTGACCACCGACAAGCCGCCCGCCGTGCCCCTCGGAAAGCCGACCCCGCCACCGGCCGTCCGCGCCTCCGACGCGGACCGGGACCGCGTGGCCGACATCCTCCGTGAGGCACTGGCCGAGGGCCGCCTCCAGGCTGACGAGCACGCCGAGCGCATCGAGGTCCTCTACGCGGCCAAGACCGTGCCCGAGCTGGAGAAACTGATCCACGACCTGCCCGCCGGGCAGAGCAACCAGCCGCCGCCCCGCTCGACGGCTCGGGAGAAGGCGTCACGCCCGTCGGGCCCCCGCAACGTCGTCGCCGTTCTCGGCGGTGCCGACCGGGGCGGCAGCTGGCGGGTCGGCGCACAGATCAACGCCGTCGCCGTCTGCGGCGGTGTCGACATCGACCTCACCGAGGCGATCTTCGACCACCCCGAGGTGGTCATCACCGCCACGGCCATCTGCGGTGGCGTCGACATCCAGGTCCCCGAGAACGTCACCCTGGTCTGCGAGGGGACCGGCATCATGGGGTCGTTCGAGGCCGGCGAAATGGTCGCCACCGCCCCGGGAGCGCCGGTGGTGCGCGTGCGGGGTGTCGCCATCTGGGGCGCCGTCGAGGCGTCCGCCGTCAAGGGCAAGCGGGTCCAGAACCTGCGCGACGGCGAGGGCTGACCCCTCCCGGCTGTTCCTCCCGCCTCCTGCCCCGTCCACCGCCGCGTCCGAGCCCGTCCCGGACGCGGCGGAGTGCTGTCCGGCGGCAGGTCGGCGGCGGCCGGCGGGCGGCCGGCGTCGATCGACCCGTCGGCGTGCTGTCCCGCCGCGGCCGCGGCTGCTGTCCGTGGACCCGCAGACCTGCGGACCCTCAGACCCCGCAGCCCGCAGGTGCGCGCTGTGCCGCACCTCCGTCGTGGTGCTCCGGCGCGACCGCCCCGCGGGCGGCCGCCGCCGCGCGTCGCGGTGCGGACACGGAGCGGATGCGAGAGGTCACGTCACGTTCCTGCATTTGGCTCTCCGTGCATAAGCGTGTGCGCAGCGGGTAGGGCAGGGAGGACCGTCACTCGTATGGCCGATCATCGGCGCCCTGCCGCGGTCGGTCACCCAGGCCTGCGGGTGGTGATCAGTCAGCCCAGCAGAGCGACCCCGTAAGCCGTCGTCAGGAGTTGACCGTGCTGCAATCGCCTCACGAGCCACAGTGGTCCACCGCCGTACCGTCCCCGCGGCTACGGAGAGACCTCGCCGGCCCGTGGCATTCCGAGGCCGCCTGCCGGCGGGACGAGGCGGGCCTCTTCTTCGCGCCCTCGCAGGAGCCGACGGCCGCGCGGCTCTCCCGTGAGGCGGCGGCCAAGTCGGTCTGCGCCCGCTGTCCCGTGCTGCTGGAGTGCCGCGAACACGCCCTGCTGCAGCCCGAGCCCTACGGCGTCTGGGGTGGCCTCACCGCGGCCGAGCGGCGCGTGGTGCTCGGCCGGCGCCGCCGACGGCAGTCCGCCGAGGCAGCCTGAGGCGGCAGGCGTGAGACCGGGGGCGGCTGAGGCGGCCCCCGGTCCCGATGTGTCGCCGCGGCGGCGGTTCAGCGCGGCTGGTCGAAGTTGACGGCGCTGTAGGCGCGCAGCTTCGACAGCCGGTGCGTGGAGTCGATCTGCCGGATCGTGCCCGACTTGGAGCGCATCACCAGCGACTGGGTGGTGGCGGTCTCCGCGCGGTACCGCACGCCGCGCAGCAGGTCGCCGTCGGTGATGCCGGTCGCGACGAAGAACACGTTCTCACCGGCGACCAGGTCGTCCGTGTGCAGCACCCGGTCCAGGTCGTGCCCGGCGTCCAGTGCCTGGCGACGCTCGGCGTCGTCCTGCGGCCAGAGCTTGCCCTGGATGGTGCCGCCCAGGCACTTGATGGCGCAGGCGGCGATGATGCCCTCCGGGGTGCCGCCGATGCCGAGCAGCAGGTCCACGCCGGTCCCGTCGCGCACGGCGGCGATCGCCCCGGCGACGTCACCGTCGGAAATGAAGCGGATGCGGGCGCCGGCCTCGCGGATCTCCCGGACGAGGTCCTGGTGGCGGGGGCGGTCCAGCACGCAGACGGTGACGTCCTCCGGTGTGCCGCCCTTCGCCTTCGCCACCCGCCGGATGTTCACCGCCGTCGGGGCGTCGATGTCGACGAACTCGGCCGCCTCCGGACCGGTGACCAGCTTGTCCATGTAGAAGACCGCGCTGGGGTCGAACATCGCGCCCCGGTCGGCGACCGCCAGCACGGAGACGGCGTTGTTCATGCCCTTGGCGGTCAGCGTGGTGCCGTCGACCGGGTCCACCGCGACGTCGCACTCCGGGCCGGTGCCGTCGCCGACGCGCTCGCCGTTGAAGAGCATCGGTGCCTCGTCCTTCTCGCCCTCCCCGATGACGACCACGCCGTTCATCGAGACGGTCGAGACCAGGGCGCGCATCGCGCGGACGGCGGCGCCGTCCGCGCCGTTCTTGTCGCCGCGCCCGACCCAGCGGCCCGAGGCCATCGCCCCGGCCTCGGTGACGCGGACCAGCTCCAGGGCCAGGTTGCGGTCGGGGGCCTCGGGGCTGACCTCGAGCGGGGGAGGGAGATGGTGGTCGGACATGGGCACACAACCTTTCGCGCGGGCGGGCCGGTACGCGCGCCGGGACCGTGGGTTTCGGGGAACCTCTCGACTCTAGCCGCCGCCCGGACAACTGAGCATGTCGGCCCACGGATGAGCAGCGAGGGGGTGGTGGGGGAGCGGCTCCCCGCATACGGGACGATGGGGGCGTGGTGAGAGAGAACGGCACTCCGTCCCAGCAGCCCGCGCAGGCCCCGGACCGCGACGGCGGCGGCCCCGCCGCGGGCGACGACGTCAAGGCGACGGCCCCCGGGACCGCCCCGCACTCCACGGCGCCCGCAGACCCGGCGGACCCCGAGGGCCCGGCGTCGTCCGACGCGGAGCGTGCTCCCGCGACGCACGAGGACGTGCCCGCGGCCGGCGCCGCCGCCCCGCTGCCGGAGACCGGCACCGCCGCGCCCGCCGGAGCCGGCGAGGCCAGGCAGCGGCGCAAGCTCAAGACCGTGCGGGACATGCTGCTCTCGATGGCCGTCATCACCGTCGGCGCGCTGTTCTTCTACTTCGTCCAGCCCACCGACACCGGGCAGGACCCCGTCCGCGCGGTGGACTACGCCGTCGAGGCGAGCACCGCCTCCCGCGCCGCCCCCTACGACCTCGTCGTCCCCGAGGGCCTGGACGACGAGTGGCGCGCCACCTCCGTGCGGTACCGGCAGAGCTCCGACCACGGTGCCTTCTGGCGCATCGGGTTCATGGACCCCGTCAACGAGTACGTCGCACTGGGGCAGGCCGACGGCCCGGCGCGGGCCTTTGTCGACGACTTCACCCGGGGCGCCCAGGACACCGGCGAGACCGTCACCGTCGACGGCCGCGAGTGGGCCGTCCACACCGGCGGCAAGTACGACGCCCTGGTCGCCGAGGAGGGCGACGTCACCACCGTGGTCACCGGCACCGCCGGGACCACGCAGCTGGAGGCGTTCGCCGCCACGCTGGCGCCGCACCCCAACCAGTAGCGCCCGACCCGCCCGCACGGCGTGGGCCGGTCACCGCGCTTCCGGTGCACGCACACAGCCCGGGCCCCACCCCGCGGGGCCCGGGCCGTCGTGGCGCCGCGGCACGTTCATCAGCGCGCGTCCGCCCGCCGGTGGACTCAGCCCTCGCCCGACGGGGCGGCGTCCCCCTCGCCCGGACGCGGCGTACCGCCCCCGGCGCCGTCCTCGGGACGCGCCGCGTCCAGCCGGGCCCGGGCGCCCTCCAGCCAGTGGCGGCAGATGCGGGCCAGCTCCTCGCCGCGCTCCCACAGCGCCAGCGACTCCTCCAGGGTGGCGCCGCCGGCCTCCAGCCGCCGCACCACCTCGACCAACTCGTCGCGGGCCTGTTCGTAGCCGAGCGCGGTCTCGGCATCCGTTTCCGTCATGGGCGCCAGCCTATGCGGGAGGGCTGACAGCGCCTCGGGCCACCACCGACAGCTCGCCCTCGGCCAGCCGCGCGCGCAGCTCCTCCTCCGGCGCCACCGCTGAGGCGTCCCGGATCACCGTGCCGTCGGGGCGCCGCAGCACCGCGTACCCCCGCTCCAACGTCGCCGCCGGGGACAGCGCGCGCACCCGTGCCAGGGTGTGCCGCAGATCGTCGGTCGCGCGGTCCAGCCCGTGCGACAGCGAGCGCCGGGCCCGCAACCGCAGCTCCGCCAGCCGCTCCTCCTGCGCGTCCAGCACCCGGTGCGGCTCGGCCATCGCCGGCCGCGACAGGGCGTTGGCCAGCCCGCGCTCCTCCCGGTCGAGGAAGGTCTCCATCGCGCGCCGGGCCCGGTCGCCGAGCTGCGTCACCCGCGTCAGCTCCTCGTTGACGTCCGGCACCGTGCGCTTCGCCGCGTCCGTCGGCGTGGAGGCGCGGACATCCGCGACCAGGTCCAGCAGCGGCGAGTCCGGCTCGTGGCCGATCGCCGAGACCACCGGCGTCACGCACTGCGCGACGGTGCGCACCAGCCGCTCGTCGGAGAACGGCAGCAGGTCCTCGACGCTGCCGCCGCCGCGCGCCACCACGATCACGTCGACCGCCGGGTCGGCGTCCAGCGCCCGCACCGCCTCCACGACCTGCGCCACCGCGTGCACGCCCTGCACGGCGACGTTGCGGACGTCGAAGCTGACGGCGGGCCAGCGCAGCCGCGCGTTCTCCAGCACGTCCCGCTCCGCCGCCGACGCCCGGCCCGTCACCAGGCCGATCCGGTGCGGCAGGAACGGCAGCGGCCGCTTGCGGTCCGCCGCGAACAGCCCCTCGGCGGCCAACGCCCGCTTCAACCGCTCCAGCCGGACCAGCAGGTCGCCGACGCCCACCGGGCGGATCTCCGCGGCGCGCAGCGACAACTGCCCGCGGGGTGCGTACCACTCCGGCTTGCCGTGCACCACGACCCGCGCGCCCTCGGACACCACGTCCGCGACCTGGTCGAACACCCCGCGGAAGCAGGTGACGGTGAGGGAGATCTCCTGGGAGGGGTCCCGGAGCGTGAAGAACACCACTCCGGCACCGGGGCGGCGGCTGAGCTGGGTGATCTGCCCCTCCACCCACACCCCGCCGAGGCGGTCGATCCATTCCCCGATGAGCCGCGAGATCCTGGCGACCGGAACCGGGTCGTCGGCGGAGGTCTGTAGAGCCATGCCGCCAGGCTAGCGGGGCCCGCCGACAGCCCCGGGGCGCGTGAAAGCGGAGACCGGGCCCGGGGTTCGCCCCCGACGGGCCCTACCATGGGGGCCATGAGCGCTTCCGCCCCACGCCGTGTCCTGCTCGCCGCCCCCCGTGGTTACTGCGCGGGTGTGGACCGCGCCGTCATCGCTGTCGAGCAGGCGCTGGAGCAGTACGGTCCGCCCATCTACGTCCGGCACGAGATCGTGCACAACAAGTACGTCGTGAAGACGCTGGAGAAGAAGGGCGCGATCTTCGTCGAGCAGACCGACGAGGTCCCGCAGGGCGAGATCGTCATCTTCTCCGCCCACGGCGTCGCCCCCGAGGTGCACCGCGAGGCCGAGCGCGGCAAGCTCGCCACCATCGACGCGACCTGCCCGCTGGTCACCAAGGTCCACAAGGAAGCCATCCGCTTCGCCAAGGACGACTACGACATCCTCCTCATCGGCCACGAGGGCCACGAGGAGGTCATCGGCACCTCCGGCGAGGCACCCGAGCACATCCAGCTGGTCGACGGCCCCAAGGACGTCGCCGGGGTTGAGGTCCGCGACGAGTCCAAGGTGGTCTGGCTCTCCCAGACCACCCTCTCCGTGGACGAGACCATGGAGACGGTCGGCGCCCTCAAGGAGAAGTTCCCCAACCTGATCAGCCCGCCCAGCGATGACATCTGCTACGCCACGCAGAACCGGCAGACCGCGATCAAGCAGATCGCCGCCGACTCCGACCTGGTGCTGGTCGTCGGCTCGAAGAACAGCTCCAACTCGGTGCGGATGGTCGAGGTGGCGCTGGGCGCCGGCGCCGGCGCCGGCCACCTGGTCGACAACGCGGGCGAGATCGACGAGAGCTGGCTGGAGGGCGTCACCACCGTCGGCCTCTCCTCCGGTGCCTCCGTGCCCGACGTGCTGGTCGAGGGTGTACTGGAGTGGCTCGCCGAGCGCGGCTTCGGCGACGTCGAGGTCGTGCAGCCGATGCAGGAGTCGATCCAGTTCTCGCTGCCGAAGGAACTCCGCCGCGACCTGCGCGCCGAGGCCGCCGAGAAGGTTCGCGACAGCGCCTGAGCCGCGGCGGGAGGGCAGCTCCCGCGCCACAGCGCAGCGCACCGCCCCGTGCCGTTCCGCGGCACGGGGCGGTGCGCTGTCCGGGCGAGGGTTGCGCCTGTGCCTGTGCCCGCGGGGGCGGGCCGCCCGGCGCTCGCCCCGGCCGTGCTCCCGGCGTCCCCGCCGCGCGGCCCGGCGCGGTGCCGGGATCAGCCCCGCTGCTGCTGCGCGGCGGCGCGGGCGGCGTTCTCCCGCCGGCGCCTGATCCGCCCCGCCATGACGGTGACCTGGCGGCCCAGCGTGATCCCCACGGCGGCCAGCGTGCCCGCGAAGAGCCAGGGGGCGCCCACGGCCAGCTCGGTGAACAGCTCGTAGAGGCCGCCGCTGACGATCAGCCCTGCCGCGTAGGCGATGGGCACCGCCACCGGCGCGCAGATCAGGTCCACCGGCCGCACCCAGGCGGCCACCGCGATCGAGACCAGCACGAACAGCAGCCCGTACAGCACGGGGGCGCCGCCCAGGACCCGGCTGAACCAGCCGGCGACCAGCATCGAACCGATCGCGATCACGCCGCACCCCAGGCCCGTCAGCTTCGGGCGGGGGAGGCGCGCGAGGGCGTCCAGCAGAGGCGGTCGGGGGCGCGCGGCCCCCTCGCGTGCGCGGGGGGCGGGCCGGCCGAGGGGCGGCTCCGGCGTCGCCGCCCGAGCGGGCCGGGGCACGCCGGCCGCCCCGGCGGCCGGGCGCGGCAGGGGAGGGCGGGTGGTGCTGGTGCTGTACTCCACGGGCACCAACGTACGGGCCGGGCCGCCCGCGATGGCGCAATGGCGCGCCCTTTTCATCCCATTTGCCGATGAGTCGACAGAAGGACGAGGTGGGAGGGGTCGCGAGCCGCCCCCCTAGAATGGGCGACCGGCCCTGTCAGCAACCACCCGAACGGGAAGTCCCACGTGTCCCTCACGATCGGAATCGTCGGACTGCCGAACGTCGGCAAGTCGACTCTCTTCAACGCCCTCACGAAGAACGACGTGCTGGCGGCCAACTACCCGTTCGCGACGATCGAACCCAACGTCGGCGTCGTCGGCGTCCCCGACGCCCGCCTGACCAAGCTCGCCGAGATCTTCGGCAGCGAGCGTGTGCTGCCCGCCACCGTCGACTTCGTCGACATCGCCGGGATCGTGCGGGGCGCCAGCGAGGGCGAGGGGCTGGGCAACAAGTTCCTGGCGAACATCCGCGAGTCGGACGCCATCTGCCAGGTCATCCGGGCCTTCAAGGACGAGAACGTCGTCCACGTCGACGGCAAGGTCTCGCCCAAGAGCGACATCGAGACCATCAACACCGAGCTGATCCTCGCCGACCTCCAGACGGTCGAGAAGGTGCTGCCGAAGCTCCAGAAGGAGTCCCGGATCCGCAAGGACCGGCTGCCGGTGGTCAAGGCTGTCGAGGAGGCCAAGGAAATCCTGGAGGAGGGCCGCACCCTCTTCTCCGCCGGCATCCGCCAGGGCACCGAGCGCGCCGAGCCGCTGCACGAGCTGCACCTGCTGACCGTCAAGCCCTTCCTCTACGTCTTCAACGTGGACGAGGAGGAGCTGACCGACGACGCCTTCAAGGCCGAGCAGCGCGCGCTCATCGCCCCGGCCGAGGCCGTCTTCCTCAACGCCAAGCTGGAGGCCGACCTCGGTGAGCTGGACGACGAGGCGGAGGCGCTGGAACTCCTCCAGTCCGTAGGCCAGGAGGAGCCCGGCCTCGCCAACCTGGCCCGCGTCGGCTTCGAGACCCTCGGCCTCCAGACCTATCTGACGGCCGGCCCCAAGGAATCCCGGGCCTGGACCATCAACAAGGGCGACACCGCCCCCGAGGCGGCCGGTGTGATCCACACCGACTTCCAGAAGGGCTTCATCAAGGCCGAGGTCATCTCCTTCGACGACCTCGTCGAAGCCGGCTCCGTCGCCGAGGCCCGCGCCAAGGGCAAGGCCCGCATGGAGGGCAAGGACTACGTCATGCGCGACGGCGACGTGGTGGAGTTCCGCTTCAACGTTTAACGGGAAGGCACATTTCCATCCTCCAGAGCTGCGTACCAGAGGGGCCCCTCAGTCCGTGAGGGCCCCTCTGGAGGCTCGGTGAAGGTCTCGTGGTGCTGGATGCTGCCCCAGAGGTCGTGAGTGATTACCTGTCGGTACCTGGGGGCCACACCCAGATCGCTGCCCCGTGCCGACCGTATGATGTCGGCGGGATCAAAGGGCTCGATCTTGGAGCCGCGACAATGAGGTCGAGCTGCCGGCTGCCGCGATCGCAAAGAAGCTTGACCGGCCCCGGTGCAGAACAGTCAAAACTAGAATTCTGCGTCCTGAGCCTCTTGCCTTTCCACGCGCCGCGCCGAGCTAGGAATGGTCATGGCCTGAGGTGTAGCCCATCGCTGCCCTGGAGCACCGCAAGAGAGATTCTGCGCCGTGTCGTTGAGGAAGTTGTCAAGGGAGACCCGGTCATCCCGCGGAAGCTCCGCGACCTCCGGTTCAGCGGGGTGAATCGACCACCTCACAGGTGGTCGCAGAGCGGGTGCGCCAGGACATCGCTCGGCGGGATTCGCATGACCCGGGCGCCATCGCAAAAGTGCTGGCGCTCGTAGCCGATGTCAAGGTGTGGCGGGAGGCTGTGAGGTGTGTCCACTTGTGGAGCCGGTAACGCACGTCATGCGATGAGAAGCGTCTGCACAGTCAGTACATCCTGTTGCTCCGCCGTCGAAACCAGCTTGCGCGCGACGCGGACCCTCGCGGGTACGCGCAGGTGTACGCAGGCGTAGCTGCCAATGGTGAGATCGTCTCGGTCGGACAGTACCTCAACGGGTATTCGCGCGAGGTGGAGTTGGTCGTCGGGAAGTACGGTGATCTCGTTCATGTCGGCTAGTGGAGAACAATCGCATTCGAGAGTCATTGCCTTGTGTCCGTTGCTACCCACAGGGGCAATCAGAGGCCCGGCCCGCCGTGCACTCCAACGGCTGTGGAGGCGTCACTTGCGGGACATTCGTCGCCGACGACCCCTGTTGTCGCGGTCCCTCGGCGAGGGGAATTCTCAACTCGGTCGCCTCGAAATGAGGCGGTGAGTATGCGTACGAATCGGTTGGTCGGGTGTCATCGGCTGCTAGACGGTGCGGATGACAGGGGCGGGCTTGATGTCCTGGGCGTCGATGAGGGTCCGGATGTCGTTGGGGTCCGAGGTCCAGATAATGGCGCCCAGGCTGGCTGCCACGGTCACGACGGTGGCGTCGACGATGTCGGAGGTGCCGGCCTTGCCGCAGAGGATGCCGGCGGTTTTGGCGGTCTCGAGGCCGACGGGTACGACGTGGCAGCCTGCGAGGAACTTGCCCAGTCTGACCTGGCGGCGGGGGTCCCGCCATGCCTGGCTGACGACGACGGATGGGACGTGGATGTCTCGTCCGTCGTCGAGGGCCAGGCTGTGCCGGGCCCACATGCGCCGGTCATCGTTGTCGATGGCGATGAGGGCCCCGGCGTCGTACAGGTAAGGGATGTTCACGCGGCTGATGCTCCCGAACTGCTGAGGTACTCGGCGTCGGCGGCGGCCAGATCCGCGCGGGCGGCGGCTAGCTCCTCCGGGGTGAAGGCGCCGCGCTCGGCCTGCCACTCCTGGATGACGGCGCGGCCGGCCCGCAGGCGCAGCTCGCGTTCGGCCGCTCCGGCGACGAGGCGGGAGAGGGGGATGCCTTCTTCCTCGGCGGCTCCGGCCAAGGCTTGGACCAGGGATTCGTCGAGGGTGATAGTCACCTTCTTGGTAGCCATACATCTACCATAGTGCAGTATGGCAACTGGTGTCGATGACTGCTCTATGCGCCCGCGAGCGTTGCCGTCATGTGAGGTGCGCGTGGCAGGTGGGGCCCGGACGGGTCCCGCGTCCGTGCAGTCCCGCCCCCCGGCGGTCCGGCCCGTGCCTCGGTGCCGGGCCGCAGCGGGGGACGCCTCGTGAGCACACCCCGGCGCGGCCCGGCGGGGGCTCCGGCGCCGCCCGTTCCACCCGTCCCACCCGGGCCCCGCCGCACAGCGACGGCGGCGCCGGTCCCCGGTGGTGACCCACCCGGGACCGGCGCCGCCGTGTCGCTCGTCGAACCGCGCGCTCAGCGCGGCGGGTCGGACTTCAACTCGTTGAGGTGCGTCTCCTCGATCATCGGCGCCCGCGAACGGTACGCAGCCCGCCCGATGGCGAAACCGGAGATCGGCGAGGTCAGCAGCTGGAGCAGGATCGCCGGGATCAGCGTGAACACCGCGAGGGTGCTCGGCTTCCAGATCAGCACGCCCAGCAGCAGACAGATCATGCCCAGGCTGGACGCCTTGGCGACCGCGTTGGTCCGGTTGTAGACGTCCGGCAGCCGGATCAGCCCGACCGCGCCCACGCCCATCAGGACCGCGCCGAGGACCACCAGGCCCTGCGCGAGAACCATCTGGAGGTTCATCACGGCCGCCTTTCCACGAGGTGGGCGAGGGACATGGTGGTCAGGAAGCCCACGAGGGTCATCACCAGCACCAGGTCGAACAGGGACGGGGAGTCACTGCGCACCGCGACGAGCGCGATGGCGGCGACCGAGATGACGAAGCCGAATTCCACGGCGACCACCCGGTCGGCCTTGGTCGGGCCGTACGCCATCCGGCCGATCGCCACGGCCATGGACAGCGCCAGGACCACGAGAACGATGTCGAGCAGCATCAGCGGCTCCCCTCCTCGGAGTCACGGTCGGTCGGCTTGCCGTCCGAGGCGGCCGGGGTCTCCGGCCGGGGCGGGAGTCCGCCGGACTCCCCGGACGGGCCGGCGGCGGTCGGCGTCGCGGCGCCGGGCACCGCCGGGCCGACCTGCTGGGCCGAGCCCACCGGCCGCCAGGCGGCCAGCAGCAGGTCCTCCAGGTAGTGCAGCCGCCGGCGGAACCGGTTGACGTCGCTGGCGTGCATGCCGTGGATGTACAGCGTCGCGGGCTCGTCGCGCAGGTCCAGCGAGAGGGTGCCCGGGGTGAGGGTCACCACCCCCACGAACAGCGTGCGTTCCCCCTTGGTGCGGGAGCGCAGCGGCATCGCGATGATCACCGGGGAGAGCCCGCTGCGCGGGGTGATGATCTCCCAGGCGACGATCACGTTGGACGCGACCAGTTCGTAGATGAAATAGCCGACGAAGCGGCCGATGCGGTAGCTCCTGACGGCGAATCGCCGCAGCCAGTCGATCATCCTCGCAGCACCGCCTCGGCCCAGATCGTCGGGTTGCTCAACACGTCGGCTGCCGTCTCGGCCGCCGCCAGCAGCGGCTGGGCACCGATGCCGAGAGCGATGGTCACGACGCCGAGCACCACCGCCGGTGCCACCAGCCCCGCCCGGGTGCGGGCGGTGTCCGGGAGCGGCGAGGGCAGTGCGCCGGCGAACGCGCCGGTCCAGATCTTCAGCAGGGGCAGCAGCGTCAGCAGGCTGACGATGACCGCCATCGCGGCCGGGAAGTACTGCTCGTCCAGTACCGCCGCCCGGATCAGCCCCAGCTTGGCGACGAACCCGGACATCGGCGGCAGCCCGGCCAGTGAGAGCGCCGCCACCGCGTATGCGGCGGCCAGCAGTTTCTCGCGTCCGCCGAGCCCGCCGAGGAGACTGAGCCGCCCGGTGCCGTAGGCGGTCTCGACCGCTCCGGCGCACAGCAGCAGCGCAGCCTTCACCGCCGCGTACTGCACCAGGAAGAACACCGTCGCGGCGAGTCCGGCGTGGGTGGCGAGCGCCAAGCCCAGCAGGACGTAGCCGATCTGGCTGACCATGTCGAAGGCCAGGATCGACCGCAGGGTGTCCTGCCCGACGGCGGCCAGCACGCCGATCACCATGGTGAGGATCGCGCCGGTCATGATGACCCAGACGTACCGCTGGTCGCCCTCGTACATCACCGAGTAGACCCGGATGATGACGTAGGCGCCGGTCTTGGTCAGCAGACCGGAGAAGAGCGCGGTGACGGCGGGCGACGCCTCCGGGTAGGTCCGGGGGAGCCAGCCGTGCATCGGGACCATCGCGGCCTTGGCCGCCATGGCGACCAGGATGACCGCGCCGGCCGCGGCGATGGTCGGGTTCTCCGCCGCGGCGCCCGCCAGGACGCCGAGGTTGAGGGTGCCGGCCGAGCCGTAGAGCATCGCGAGGCCGGCGAGGAAGATGGTCGACGCCAGCAGGTTGACGAGCAGGTAGATCCGGCCCGCCGCGAGCTTCGCCCGGCTGCCCGCCATGATCAGCAGCGCGTAGGACGGCAGCAGCATGACCTCGATCAACACGAACAGGTTGAAGAGGTCCGCGGTGATGAAGGTGCCGTAGACGCCGGCCGACAGTATGAGCACCAGCGGGCCGAACAGCGGTTCGGCCTCGTCGTCCCCGGCGGAGACGGCGAAGCTGTAGCAGACCAGCACCAGCAGCGACGAGACGGCCAGCATCAGGGCGCTGAACATGTCGATCGCGAAGGCGATCGAGATGCCCGGCCCCCAGTCGCCGACCTGGACGGCGTGGACGGAGCCGTCGGCGGTCCGGGCGATCATCACACCGGCGATCACCAGGACCGCGGCGGAGACCCCCAGCACCACCCAGCGGCAGACCTGACGGTACCGGCCGCCCACCGCCACCACACCGCCGGCGGCGAGCATGGGCGCGGCGATGGGGAGCGCGATCAGTGCGGAGGTCATCGTGCTCCCTCCCCGTCACCCTTGGCGCGCGGCGCGGGGGCGCCGGGCGTCGGTCGGTCGGTCGTGCTGGTGGTCACGTCGTCCTTCGTGCCGGTCCCGGTGGCGTCCGCCGCCACCGGGCTGTTCGGCGGTAGGTCGATGCCGTCGCGGGGACCGGTGGCGGGCTCCGTCGAGGAGCTCTCCGGCCGGCCCGCGCGCTCCGCGGCGAGCGAGTCGAGGTCGTCGGGGGTGTCGGGCCCCTCGCCCTCCGGTCCCTCGCCGTGGTGCTTGCGGTGCAGCCCCTCGGCCCGCATCAGGGCGAAGAGGTAGACCGTGACACCGAAGGTGATGACGATCGCGGTGAGGACGAACGCCTGTGGCAGCGGGTCCGCGGCCACCTCGGGGGAGTTCGACCCGAGCAGCGCCGGTGAACGGCGCTCCAGCCCGCCGCTCGTCACGAACAGGACGTTGACGGCGTGGCCGAGCAGGACGAACCCGAAGGTCGCGCGCAGCAGCTCGCGCTGGAGCATCAGGTAGACGCCGCCGGTCACCAGGATGCCCACGGTCAGGGCGGCGGTCATGAAACCTTCTCCTTCTTCTCCTTCGGCTGCGACTGGTCGGCGCGCCGGTCGTCGGCCGCCTCGGCCGCCGGCGCCAGGGCACCGCGGCCCAGCCGGTCGACGGTGGCGATGACCATCGCGAGGACGATCAGGTAGACCCCCAGGTCGAACAGGAGAGAGGTGGAGACGGCGATGCTCACGCCCGGCAGGTCGAGATAGGTGCCCACCGGGGTGAAGAACGGGTCCCCGATGAGGAGGGACATCAGCGCCACCCCGAGGCTGAGCACGATGCCGACCGCGGTCATCGGCGCGGGACGCAGCCAGCGGCCACCGGGGATCTTGCCGTGCGCCATGTAGCTGAAGGCCACGGCGGCACCGACCACGAGGCTGGCGATGAAGCCGCCGCCCGGGTAGTAGTGCCCGCGGAAGAACAGGTACGCGGAGAGCACGACGGCGATCGGTCCGACGATCTTGCTGGCGATCTGGAACACCGAGTTGGCCGGGCGCGCGACCGCGCACTCCACACTCGGTGCGTCACGCCGGCCGAGCAGCACGATCAGCGCGAGGGTGACGGTGCCGATGACGACCGACTCGCCCAGGGTGTCCACCGCACGGAAGTCGACGAGGATCGTGTTGACGACGTTCTCGCCGCCGGTCTCGCCCTTCGCGTTGTCCAGCAGGTACTGGCCGAGCGAGGACATCTCCCGCCCGCCGGTGAAGGCGAGCGTGGCGACGGTGGCGGAGGCGCCGGCGAGCAGCGCGATCACCAGCGAACCGGAGAGCCGCGGCAGCTTGGGCCGCCGGAAGTGGATGGCGGTGCCGGCGAGCATCAGCACGGCGGCGACCGCGGTGAGCACCTCGGCCAGCAGCAGGGTCATGCCGACGTCGGGGGCGCCCGCCAGGACGAACCAGACCGCGATGAGCAGCCCGAGGGTGCCCAGCATCGACACCGACACCAGGGTGGTGCGCGCGATGCAGCAGCCGACGACCACCAGGGCGATCAGCACCAGCAGCGGCCAGTCGAGGTCGGTGCGCGAGGCGGCGCTGTGGGCGTCCGGCAGGCTGCCGGAGGTCCACAGGGCGACGACGGCGAAACCGACGAGCAGGGCCACCGGCCGCCAGAGGTAGGCAGCGGTGGAGTTGCTGCTGTCCGGCTTGCCGACGACGGCACCGAGCCGCACCACGGACCGGTACATCGCCTGGAACATGTCCCCCGGCACCGGAATCCGCATCAACACGCGTTCGACGTGGTTCTGTGCGAAGAACAGGCACATACCGGCGGTGATCGCGATGGCGGTCATGCCGAGTTCCGGGGTGAAGCCCGGCCAGAGTTTGAACTCCGTGGGTTCCCCGTTGGGGAAGACCGCGGTGACCGAGCTCTCCAGCACCGGGTTGAGCCAGCCGATCGCCGGACCGAGCGCGAGGCCGGCCACGGCGGCGACCAGCGCCGGTGCGAGGAACGACTTGGCGCGCTCGTACAGGCCGCGCTGGAGCGTGGGGCCGCCGAAGGCCTCGTAGAAGATCCGCATGCCGTAGCTGAAGGTCAGCGCGGAGCCGACGATGGCCAGCGAGACGGCGGCGACGCCGGCGCCGGGGGCGAAGTCGGCCTCCAGGTAGCCCTTGTAGAGGTGCTCCTTGCTGACGAAGCCGATCAGCGGCGGGACACCGGCGAGGGAGAGGCCGGCGAGGCCGGTGACGGCCGCGGTCACCGGCATCACCCGCCGCAGACCGGACAGTTCGCGGATGTCGCGGCTGCCCGCCTCGCGGTCGATGATGCCGACCAGCATGAAGAGGGTCGCCTTGAAGAGCGCGTGCGCGAAGGTGTGCAGCATCGCCGCCGCCAGGGCGGTCGCGGTGCCGACGCCGATGGCGCCGACGAGCAGACCGAGCTGGCTGACGGTCGAGTAGGCGAGCAGCGCCTTGAGGTCGTGCTGGCGCAGCGCCCAGATCGCGCCGAAGACGGCGGTCGTCAGACCGACGATGATCAGCGTCGCGGACCAGGCGGTCTGTCCGGCGAAGACCGACGAGAAGCGCAGCAGCAGGTAGATGCCGGCCTTCACCATGGCCGCGGCGTGCAGGTAGGCGCTGACCGGCGTGATGGCCGACATGGCGCCCGGCAGCCACGAGTGGAAGGGCAGCTGGGCCGACTTGGTGAAGGCGGCCAGGATGATCAGCGCGCCGGCCGGCCAGGCCAGCGGGGAGGAGAGCACGCGCTCGGGCTCGCCCAGGATCACACCGAGGTTGGTGGTCCCCGCGGCGACGGCCATCAGTACCGCGGCGGTGAGCAGGCCGAGGCCGCCCAGCGCGGTGACGAGGAACGCCTTCATGGCCGACGGGGTGGCGCCCGGGCCGGCGGAGGAGATCAGGACGAAGGAGCAGATGGTGGTCAGCTCCCAGAAGACCACCAGCAGGATGATGTCGTTGGCGAGCACCACGCCGAGCATCGACGCCGCGAAGAGCGTCAGCCACATGTAGACCGTGGTGTGGTTGCCGTCCTCGGAGAGGTAGCGGGCGCAGTAGGCCAGGATCAGGGAGCCGACGCCGAGGATGAGCAGGCAGAACAGCTGGGACAGCCCGTCGAAGCGCAGCGAGAACTCGACGCCCAGGGCGGGCAGCCAGTTCCAGCTCGCGCTGAGGGTGTCGTCGCCGGGCGAGCTGTAGGCCGCGTAGGCGATGAGGAGGAAGACGCTCAGGAACGAAGCGGCGAGGACGTATCCGGTGTTGCGGCCGAGACGTGAGCAGAGGGCGGGGACGAGCGTGGCGAGTCCGAAGAGGACGGCCAGGCCGATCAGCAGGGGCACGTGCGCTCCCGTCAGCTGTCGTCGGGGCCGGGGCGGTCGGACCGTGCGCCGGTGAGGGCGTACGATACGACGCCTCCACCGTGTGCGGTCCTCACGGCCCTGGTGCCCGAACCTTGCCGGCCGCACCGGATCCGGTCACCCGGTACCCGGACGCGAGCGGGGGCGGCGGCGGTCCGGGGGCTTCCCGGTACCCGTGCCGTCAGCGCTCTTGGCGCAGCGGTCGACATGGTCCTCCTTGATCTGCGGCCGCCGGCCGCGATTGTCATGATCACTCGACGTCCGCTCGCATGACCTGGGGCGATGCGGACGTACTGCCCCTCATCTTAGTTAGTTGGCCGAGCTAAATATCAACGTACGACGAACTCACCGAGGCGTGACGGCTCCCAGCGGGGACCGGGGGCCGCTCTCGGTGATGTGTCCGTGACATGTGACACGCGGATGTGCAAGCCATCCGCGTCCGATCACTATATCTACTTACCACCTGGTAGTGACTGTGGGGTTCATCGCAGCGACTGCGCGGCGCGTACCGCCGGCGGCGCAGCGTGATCGCGCCGTCCGGCTTGACGGGGGCGGAATCAAGGAGGTTCGGCGACCCCGCGGCGGGCTTTTCGTGTGCGTGGTTGCGCATCCGCGGTCCGGCTCCCGGGGGGTGCGACGGGCGGGAGTGGAGGGTCGGGGTCGGCGGCCGTTCCGCCGGGCCGGGGTGACCGAGGGTGTACGCGCTGTGGCCTCTGCCACATTCGGTCGCCCCGCCGTGTCGCTGCCGTCCCGCCCCTGCTGCGGCGTCCGGGGCGGCGTCGTGGGAGTCCGGTTGACGGCCGCGTCGCCCGTTCAACAGGGATCATCACATCGGGCGAAACCCCGGCCCTCGCTTGCGAATTGCCACACTCCGTTGTCAAGCTGTCGCTGTTCGTACATTCCGCAGGTCAGGGCCGGTCCGATCTGGGTGCCGCACGCCGGTCGCCCGCGCGCGGGGCGGGATCGGACCCCCGCAGTGCCCCGGGAGGGCCCGTGCCGTTCGGTGAGCAGCCCGCTTATCTCCGCGTCGCCGACGACCTGAGGCGGCAGATCGCCGACGGTGCGCTGCCACCGCACGCCAAGCTGCCCTCCCAGGCGTCGATCCGCTCCCACTACGGCGTCTCCGACACCGTCGCGCTGGAGGCGCGCAAGGTCCTGATGGCCGAGGGGCTGGTGGAGGGCCGCTCCGGGTCGGGTACCTACGTCCGCGAGGCGGTCCAGCCGCAGCGGCTGCACCGCAGCGGCTACCGCACGCTGGGGGAGTCCACCCCGTTCCGGCAGGAGCAGACCGACGAACGGGTCGGCGGTACCTGGCGGGCGGTGAGCGAGCGGCGCGAGGCCGGGGGGCGTATCGCGGAGCGGCTGGCGGTGGACCCGGGCGAGGAGCTGATGTGCACCCGCTACGAGTTCCGGGTGGGGGACCGCCCGATGATGATCTCGACCTCCTGGGAGCCGCTGCGGCTGACCGCCCGCACTCCGGTGATGCTCCCCGAGGAGGGGCCGCTCGCCGGCCGCGGCGTGGTGCAGCGGATGGCCGCGATCGACCTGGTCGTCGACAACGTCGAGGAGGAGGTCGGCGCCCGGCCGGGGCTCGCGGAGGAGGCCATGGTGCTCGGTGGGCACCCCGGTCAGACGGTGATCGTCATCAGCCGGACCTACCGGGCGGGGAGCCTCCCGGTGGAGACCGCCGACGTGGTGGTCTCCGCCGAGCGCTACCGGGTCGCGTACCACCTGCCGGTGCGCTGACTGCCGGGGCCGCGGGCGCGGGGGAGCGGAGGTCAGCCGCGCAGCGTCAGCTCGAACCAAACCGTCTTCCCGATGGGACCCTGGCGCGTTCCCCAGCGGCGGGCGGCCCGGGAGACCAGCTGCAGCCCGCGGCCGCCCTCGTCGTCGAGGGCGGGGTGGCGCACCCGCGGCGGGTCCGGCAGCGGGTCGCTCACCTCGACCAGGAGGTCGTGCTCGCCGCGCACCAGTCGGACCCCGACCGGGCCGTCCGCGTAGCGCAGCGCGTTGGTGAACAACTCGCTGACCAGCAGCAGTGCGGTGTCGACCAGCCCGGGGAGCGCCCAGGCGAGCAGCGTCCGCCGGACCAGCGTGCGGGCCCGCGCCACCTCGGAGCGATGGGCGGGGAACATCCACGAGGTGGTCGAGTCGTCGGGGACGCCGCCCAGCCGGACGGCGAGCAGCGCCACGTCGTCGGCGTCGTTGCCCGGGGTGAGCGCGCCCACCACTCGGTCGCACAGGGCGTCCAGTGACGGCATCGGGCCCTCGACCCCGGCGAGTTCCGCGCAGAGCCGATCGATGCCGTCGGTGATGTCCTCGCCACGTCGCTCGATGAGGCCGTCCGTGTAGAGGACGAGGATGGCGCCCTCCGGGACGGCGACGCAGCTCTCCTCGAACTCCCCGGCCGCCAGCCCCAGCGGTGTGCCCTCCGGCAGCTGTACCGGACGGGCCTCCCAGCGGCCGGTCGGCTCCTCGCGGGTGAGGAGGATCGGCGGCACGTGGCCGGCCTTGGCGATCACGCACTCGCGGGTGCCCGGGTCGTAGCGCACGTAGACGCCGGTCGCCATCAGCGGTTCCTCCCGGCCCTCGTTGATGTCCTCCCCCGCCTGGTTGACGCGGCGGAGTAGCTCGCCCGGCGGCATGTCGAGGTGGGCGAGGGTGACGATGGCGCTGCGGAGCCTGCCCATGGTGGCTGCGGCGCTCAGGCCGTGGCCCATCACGTCGCCGATGGCGAAGGCGGCGTGGCCGCCGGCGAGCGGGATGACGTCGAACCAGTCGCCGCCGGCCTCCGTGCCGCTGGTCGCGGGAACGTAGCGGTGGCCGATCTGGACGCCGGGCGGTTCCTTGATGTGCCGCGGGAGCAGGCTGCGTTGCAGGACCAGCGCGCCGTCGCGCTCGCGCGCGTAGAGGCGGGCGTTGTCCAGGGTGACGGAGGCGCGTCCGGCGATCTCCTTCGCCAGGTCGAGGTCGTCCTCGCTGAACGCCGCGCGGTCGCCCGCGCGGCTGGCGACCAGGATGCCCAGCAGGGTGCCGCGGGCGCGCAGCGGCACCAGCATCAGCGAGTGGACGCCGAGATCGAGCATGGCGGTGACGCCGGGGTTCTCGGGGAAGGTCAGGACGTGGGTCTCGCGGCGGGGGTCGAGGACCCAGGGGCGGCCGGTGGTGAGCACCCGGTCGAAGACGGAACCCTTCTCGAACCGCACCACGGCCTCCCGCTGGAGCATCCGCCCGACGCCGGCGGTCCGCTCCTCGGAGGCGATGCCGGCCTGGATCATCGCGCTGCCGGCGATGCGGTCCATGGCTGGCAGGTCCCCGCCGACGGCGACCGCGCGGAGCAGCACCACGGCGGCGTAGTCGGTGAACCGGGGGACCAGCACCCCGGCGAGCGCCTCGGCGACGCTGTGCACGTCGAGCCGGTCGCCGAGGGCGAGGCCGACATCGTTGAGCATCGACAGCCGCTGCCGGGACTGCTCGATCTTGTCGAGGGCCTCGCGGCGCTCGGTGATGTCGAGCGTGACGCAGCTGACGCCGAGGTGGTTGCCGTGGCGGTCGGTGAGCCGGCCGAAGGACAGCGAGTGGGCGCCGCGGCCGTCGGCGGTGAGGGCCACGACGTCGACGGCGGGGCGTCCGGTGGCGAGCACCTCCCGCTGGAGTTCGTAGATCTCGGAGGCGGCCTGCGGGGGCAGTAGCTCCATCACGGTGCGGCCGACGACCTGTTCGGGAGTGCGGCCGTAGAGCGAGGCCAGCGCGTCGTTGATGCGGGCGACGCGCAGGTCGGTGTCGAAGACGGCGATGCCGATGGGGGAGGTGGCGAAGACGGTGTCAAGGGCGCCGAGGTCCTGCTCGACCTCCCGCAGGCGGGAGGTCTCGACCAGGTTGGCGAGAAAGAAGGGGGCGCCCTGCGGGTCGCGCAGCAGGGTGGCGCGGCACTCCACGTCCACGACGGTCCCCTCGCGGCTGAGCATGGGGAGCACGCCGCGCCAGGCGCCGTGGCGCAGGAGTGCGCGGGTGGCACGGGGGACGTGCCGCATTCCGGGTGGGGCGAGGAAGTCGGTGAGCGGCCGGCCGACGGCCTCGCGGCCGGGCCAGCCGAGGATCTCCTCGGTGGCCGGGTTCCACAGCGCGATCCGGCCGCGGCCGTCGATGATGACGAGGCCGAGCCGCAGCGCGTCGAGCAGCGAGAGGTCGGCATGGGGGGACACGGCGGCGACCTGCGATCGCCGGGGCTCCTCCGTGCTGGTGCTCACGTCCACGTCCCTGATCGGGTGGCCTCCGGCGGGCGCGGAGGTTTCGGACTATTTGTCCGTATACCCGATTGTGCCCGTAATCAGTGGCGCGGGGCGTCGCCGTGTCCCTCGACACGCTCGACCAGGTAGCGGCCGGCGTCCACCGGACGGGTGGGTGCGCCCTGCTCCAGGCGCCCCAGCAGACGCTGGGCGTCGGCGCGGGTGGTGCAGTGTCCGATGCGGTAGCGGTGTCCGTTCTCGTCGAGTCGGATGACCTGCCACAGGCGCGCGTTGATGTCGCTCATCCTCACCCCCCTCTGCGCATATGCCACGAGGGTACGTGCGCGACGCGCTCCCGCGTACGGAACTGGCCACAGCGTGCGCCGTGAAATCGCACTCCGTCGGCCGCCACCGGCGGGCGCGGGGCGTGCAAGGGGCGCGTACCGCGCCGGAAAACCCGGACGGGGTTGCGCCGTCCGGGTGGCAGCCCACCCGCCCGCCGCCGCGCCTCACCCGCCTCGGGCCCGCCCTGACCTTGGCTTGGGGATTGGTGTGATCAGCCGATAGGCCGAGCGTATGGGCGGACCCGGAGGTAACAGGATGAGTGGACGGCCCTCGAAGGTCGCCCGGCCCCGCCGGGGCAGCGCGACCCGCCGCACCGCGGCCCTGCTGGCCGGCGCGCTGCTCGCGCCGCTGCTCGCCGCCTGCGGCTCCGGCGACGACGCCGACGACCCGCCGCCGGCGCGTGCCGTCGCCACCGCCGACCGCGCGTCCCTCACCGAGGGCGGCACCCTCACCTGGGCCGTCGACGCGGTGCCCGGCACCCTCAACGCCTACCAGCGCGACGCCGACGAGGTCACCGACCGCGTGGCGCAGGCCGTACTCCCCATGCTCCACACCCTCGACGAGGCCGGACGGCCCGCGCCCAACCCCGACTTCCTCGTCTCGGCCGAGGTCACCGCACGCGAGCCCCGGCAGACGGTCGTCTACACCCTCAACCCCGAGGCCCGCTGGAGCGACGGCCAACCCCTCTCCGCCGAGGACCTCGTCTCCCAGTGGAAGGCGCTCGCCGGCCGCGACAACGCCTACTGGAGTGCCCGCAACGCCGGGTACGACCGGATCGACAGCGTCGAACCCGGCGACGCGGACGGCGAGGTCCGCGTGACGTTCACCAAGCCCTACGCCGACTGGCGCGGCCTGTTCAGCCCGCTCTACCCGCGCGCGGTGACCGAGAACCCCGACGTCTTCAACGAGGGCGCCCGCGACACCCTCGACGTCGGCGCCGGCCCCTTCCTGCTGGAGACCGTCGACCGCGCGGCCGGCCACGTGGTCCTCGTCCGCAACGAGGACTGGTGGGGGGACCCCGCGCTGCTGGACCGGCTCGTGCTCGCGGCCGTCCCCCACGACCAGCGCCTGCGCTCGCTCGCCGCCGGCCGCCTCCACGTCGCCGAGGTCACCGCGGCCGAGGCCGACCGGGTCACCGCCGCCGACCGGGACGACGCCGAACAGGCGGCCCCCGCGGCCTCCGGCTCCGCGGCCGACCTGCCCGCCCCCGACGCGGACGACCCGGCCGCCTCCGAGGACGGCATGGACGGAGCCGCCGCCCCCGCCGCCGCCCCCGACGCCGCACCCGCGCTGCTCCGCCACGCCGAGGCGCAGCTCGCGGCCCGCACCGAGCCCGACGCCCGCGCCGCCCGGCGGCTCCAGACCGAGGCCGAGCGGGCCGCCGACGCCCACGCGGACGTGGTCGCGGCCGGGCTCGTCCAGCGCGACGCCGCCTTCGACCACGCGGAACAGCGCATCTCCGAAGGGCTCTCCGGGGTCAGCGTTCACCGCGCCTACGCCCCGGCCTACACCCAGCTCGCCGTCAACGGCACCTCCCCGGCACTGAAGGACGAGCGGGTCCGCTGGGCGCTCGCCCGCGGCCTGGACCGCGAGGCCATCGCCCGCGCCGTCCATGGCCCGGCCGGACTCCCCGCCGGACCGCTCGGCAGCCACCTCTGGGTCCTCGGCCAGGACGGCTACCAGGACACCAGCACCGGGCTCGGCGAGACCGGCGCCGACCACGCCACCCGCCAGCTCGACGAGGCGGGCTGGCGCCGCGGCCCCGTCCTGCCGCCCGCCGACCCCGGCTCCGACACCGTGGACGCCAAGACCGGCGCCGGTGCCGCCCCCGCGGTCCCCGTCCGCCTCGGGGCGACCGTCGCCGCGGCGCAGCAGCGCGCCGCCGTGCTGCGC
>NZ_JAAVJD010000240.1 GCF_012033735.1 Streptomyces lonarensis
CCGCCGGGCCGCGCGGGGCGGCCCGGCGGGCGGTCAGCGCCCGGCGGCCAGGTCGTCCGGGCCGAAGGCGTCGGGCAGCAGCTCGGCCAGCGGCCGAGGACCGGCGGTGGTGTCCACCAGGAGCCCGGGGCCGCCGTGCTCCATCAGCAGCTGGCGGCAGCGGCCGCAGGGGGTGATGACGGCGCCGCGGCTGTCGCAGCAGGTGAAGTGCGTCAGCCGGCCGCCGCCCCCGTCGTGCAGCGCGGAGACGAGGCCGCACTCGGCGCACAGCGCGACACCGTAGGCGGCGTTCTCGACGTTGCAGCCGGTGACGGTGCGGCCGTCGTCGACCAGCGCGGCGGCGCCCACCGGGTAGCCGGAGTAGGGCGCGTACGCCCGCGTCATGGCGGCGCGGGCGGCCAGCCGCAGCTCCTGCCAGTCGGGGTGGCCCGTGCCGGCCGGTCCGGCGTCGCCGCCGTGACCGGCCGGGGTGGCGGCGGGGGTCATGTGCCTTCGCCCCGCCGATAGGGTTTCCCGATCGCCTTGGGTGCCCGCAATCGTTGGCTGAACAGCGCGAGCACCACGAGCGTGGTGATGTACGGGCTGGCGGAGACCAGTTCCAGCGGCATCGTCTCGGTGGAGGAGAACCAGGCGAACAGCGCCACCGCGAGCAGGCCGGTGATGGCGGCGGAGGCCCGCTTGTTGCGGAAGAACTGGTAGATCGCGTAGCCGGCGAGGCCGATCGCGAAGAGCAGCAGCAGCGCGTGGACGACGGTGCCGCCGCCGCGGATCTGGAGCGCGTCGACGAAGCCGAACAGCCCGGCGCCCATCGCGACGCCGCCCGGCCGCCAGTTGCCGAAGATCATCGTGGCGAGGCCGAGGTAGCCGCGGCCGCCGGTCTGGCCGTCCTGGTACATCCGGACGAAGACCGCCAGGTAGGCGCCGCCGAGCCCGGCGAGGCCGCCGGAGACCAGCAGGGCCATGTACTTGTACAGGTAGACGTTGACGCCCAGGGACTCCGTGGCGGTGGGGTTCTCGCCGCAGGAGCGCAGCCGCAGTCCGAAGCCGGTGCGCCACAGCACCACGTAGGTGCCGACGAAGAGCAGGACCGCGATCAGCACCAGCCAGGAGACGTTGGTGACGGCCGCGCCGGCCACCCCGGCGACGTCGGAGACGAAGAAGATGTCCCAGCCGCGTACCGTCGCCAGCCAGTCGGAGAGCAACGGCACCGTGAAGTCGCCGAGTTCGTCCATCCGCGGCGACTGCTTGTCGTTGCCGCCCGCCTCGGCGGCGGCGCTGCCCTCCTGGCCGAACCAGAGCTTGGCCAGGAACTGCACCACGCCGAGGGCGAGGATGTTGATCGCGACGCCGGAGACGATGTGGTCGACGCCGAAGGTGACGGTGGCGACCGCGTGGACCAGACCGCCGAGGACGCCGCCGATGACCCCGGCCAGCACCGCGGCCCACGGGCCGTACTGCCAGCCGATCCAGCCGGCCGCGAACAGGCCGAGCATCATCATGCCTTCGAGGCCGATGTTGATGACGCCGGCCCGCTCCGCCCAGAGGCCGCCGAGCCCGGCGAGGCCGATCGGGACCGCGAGGCCCAGCGCACTGGCCCACTGGCGGGTGTCGGTGAGGCTCCCGGTGTCGGTGACGACCCGCACCAGGGAGAGCAGCAGCAGCGCGCCGGCGATGATCAGCAGGATCATCGGGTAGCTGAGCTTGCGGCGGGCGCCGCGCTCGACCTTGCCGGTGGGCTTCACCGGCTCCGAGCGGGTACTGATCTCGGTGCTCATGCGACGCCCTCCACCGTGTCGTTCGTGCGCGCCCGGGCGGCCAGTTCGGCGCCGACAATGCGCTGCTGGCGCCGCAGGCCCCAGCGGCGGACCAGTTCGTAGGAGACCACGACGGAGAGGACGATGATGCCCTGCATCACGCCGATGATCTCCTGGTAGTAGCCGATGAAGTTGAGGTGGCCGCCGGTGCGTTCCAGGAACGCCCACAGCAGCGCGGCCAGCGCCATCCCGACCGGGTGGTTGCGGCCCAGCAGGGCGATGGCGATGCCCATGAAGCCGATGCCGCTCGGGAAGTTGTTGCCGAAGTTGCCGGTGTCGTTGAGGAGCGTCGGCATGCCAACGAGCCCGGCGATGGCCCCGGAGATCAGCATCGAGGCGACCACCATGCGCTTGACGCTGACGCCGCTGGCCTCGGCGGCGCTGTCGGAGACGCCGACGGCCCGCAGGTCGAACCCGAACCGGGTGCGGCTGAGCAGGTACCAGTAGGCGAAGCCGGCGGCGATCGCGATGACGACGGTGCCGTAGATCAGGCCGGCGCCGGTGTCGATGGTGAAGAACCGGCTCGACTCCGGGATGTCCGGGGTGTGCACGATGTTCTGGTTGCGCTCGGCGAGCCGGCCTTCCTTGAGGAAGTAGCCGATCAGCGAGCCGGCGATGGCGTTCAGCATGATGGTCGTGATGACCTCGCTGACGCCGCGCACCGCCTTGAGGTAGCCGGCGATGCCGGCCCACAGGGCGCCGACCACCATCGCGGTGAGGATGATGATCGGGATCTGCACGAACCCCCCGAGGGCGAGCGCGCCGCCGACGACCGCGGCGAAGAAGGCGGCCACCTGGTACTGGCCGTCGACGCCGATGTTGAAGAGGTTCATGCGGAAGCCGACGGCCACCGCGACGGCCGCCAGGTAGTACGGGATCGCCTTGTTGACGATCCACACCTGGCTGCGGTCGGTGGTCCCGTAGTCGAACATCGCCTCGAAGGCGTGGAACGGGTTCTGCCCGGTGGCGGTGATGACGAGGCAGACCAGCACGAACGCGACGGTCAGCGCGAGCAGCGGGGCGCTGACGGCCAGCAGCAGCTTCTCGCGGACCCGGGGGTCGCTCAGCTTGGCGGCGAGGAACCCGCCGCCGGAGCGGTTGCCGGAGCCGGCGGCGCCGGGCGGCGTCGCAGCCTTGCCGGAGCTGTCGGAGCCCTCGCCGGCCGCGGGTGGCGGGGAGTCCTCGGGGCGGCTCATCGGGCGTCCTCCTCACCGGAGTCGCCGGCCGGGCCGGTACCCGCGCCCGGTGTGCCCGGGGTGTCGGTGTCGTCGCCGCCGAGGCGGCCGGTGGTCTCGCCGGTCATGGCTCCGCCCAGTTGTTCGGGGGTGATCGTGGCGGGGTCGGCCTCGGCCACCAGCCGGCCGCGGTACATGACGCGGAGGCTGTCGGAGAGTCCGATGAGTTCGTCGAGGTCGGCGGAGATCAGCAGCACGGCGAGCCCCTCGCGGCGGGCCTCCCGGATCTGGTCCCAGATCTGCGCCTGGGCGCCGACGTCCACACCGCGCGTCGGGTGGGCGGCGATCAGCACCTTGGGGGTGTGGCTCATCTCCCGGCCGAAGATCAGCTTCTGCTGGTTGCCGCCGGAGAGGCTGGCCGCGGTGACGTTGATGCCGGGGGTGCGCACGTCGTACTCGCGGACGATGCGCTCGGTGTCGGCGCGGGCGTCGGAGAGGGTGAGGCGCTGCCCGCGGCTGTTGGGCCGCTCGGTGATGTGGCCCAGCATGCGGTTCTCCCACAGCGGGGCGGTCAGCAGCAGCCCGTGGCGGTGCCGGTCCTCGGGGATGTAGCCGATGCCGTGCTCGCGGCGGCGGCGTGTGGAGGCGTGGGAGAGGTCGGCGCCGTCGACGGTGATGGTGCCGCCGTCCGGGTCGCGCATGCCCATGACGGCCTCGACCAGTTCGGCCTGGCCGTTGCCCTCCACGCCGGCGATGCCGAGCACCTCGCCGCGGTGGATGGTGAAGTCGATGTCGGCGAGCACCTCGCGCTTGACGCCGTCGGCGTCGGTACCGGAGAGGTGCAGCTCGCGGACCTGGAGCACCGGCACGTCGGTGACGGTCGACTCGCGGGTCTCGGGGACCGGCAGTTCGCTGCCGACCATCAGCTCCGCCAGCTCCTTGGGGCTGGTACCCGCCGGGTCGACGGAGGCGACGGTGGTGCCGCGCCGGATGACGGTGATCTCGTCGGCGACGGAGAGCACCTCGCCGAGCTTGTGCGAGATGAAGATGACGGTGAGGCCCTCGGCCTTCAGCTCCCGCAGGTTGTCGAAGAGCGCGTCGACCTCCTGCGGGACCAGCACGGCGGTGGGCTCGTCGAGGATGAGGGTCCGCGCACCGCGGTAGAGGACCTTGAGGATCTCCACCCGCTGCCGGTCGGCGACGCCGATCTCCTCGACCAGGACGTCGGGGCGGACCCCGAGGCCGTAGGCGTCGGAGATCTCCAGGATGCGGCGCCGGGCCGCGGCGCCGATGCCGTGGCGCTTCTCCGCGCCCAGGACGACGTTCTCCTGGACGGTGAGGTTGTCGGCCAGCATGAAGTGCTGGTGCACCATGCCGATACCGCGGGCGATGGCGTCGGACGGCGAGCCGAAGGAGACCTGCTCGCCCTCGGCGGTGATGGTGCCCTCGTCCGGCTTCTGCATGCCGTAGAGGATCTTCATCAGCGTCGACTTGCCGGCGCCGTTCTCCCCGATCAGCGCGTGGACGGTGCCGCGGCGGACAGTGATGTTGATGTCGTGGTTGGCGACGACACCGGGGAACCGCTTGGTGATGCCGCGTAGTTCGACGGCGGGGGCACCGTCGGCCGCGGGCTGGCTTGAGGCTGGGATGACGCACTCTCCTCGGGAGCGAAGGAGTCGGGGCCGGTGGCCGACGCTATCGTGCCGCACCGGGGCTACGCGCGTAGCTCCCGGGAGAGGGCCCGACGAGAATCGCTCCTCGCCGGGCCCCGGTGGGTGACGCTGTGACCGCGTGGGGTCAGGGGGTGTCGCTGACCTCGGTCTCGCCCTCGACGATGCGGCGCTTGGCCTCTTCCAGCTCGTCCGCGATGTCGTCGATGTGACCGCCGGAGGTGGCGAGCCACACACCGTCGTTGGCCAGGCCGTACTCGCCCATGCCGGACATCGGGTCATCGTTGTCGATGCTGCTGATCAGGTCGAAGACGGCGACGTCGACGCCCTTGATCGCGGAGGTGAGGATCGAGTCCTTGTACTCGGCGAGGCCCGGCTGCTCGGCCTGGTCGGAGTCGACACCGATCGCCCAGGCGTTCTCGGCGGAGGCGACCTCCTCGATCGACCCGTTGCCGGCGAGACCGGCGGCGGTGTAGATCACGTCGACGTCGCGGCCGAGCATGCCGTTGGCCTGCTCCTTGGCCTTGGCCACGTCGGTGAAGCCCTTGGGGTCGTCCGTGTACAGGTACTGGACGTCGACCTCGATCTCGGGGTCGGTGTCCTTGGCGCCCTGCTCGTAGCCGGCCTGGAACTTGTTGATCAGGGTGGTGTCCACGCCGCCGATGAAGCCGACCTTGCCGGTCTCGGACTTCAGGGCCGCGGCGACACCGGCGAGGTAGGAGGCCTCGTGCTCGGCGAAGATCATCGAGTAGACGTTGTCGCCCTCGGCGACGGCGTCGACCACGCCGAAGGTGGTGTCCGGGAACTCCTGCGCCACGCGCTCGACCGACGGGCCGTAGAGGTAGCCGACGCCGATGACCGGGTTGTAGCCCGCCTCGGCCATCTGCTGGAGCCGCTGCTCGCGGTCCGCGTCCGTCTCGTCGTCGCGAGCGGTCTGGTAGTAGGTCTCGACGCCGAGTTCGTCCTCGGCCTTGTCGGCACCTCGGGCGGCGGCCTCGTTGAAGGAGGCGTCGTCGCGGCCGCCGACGTCGAAGGCAATGGCGGCACCCTCACCGGTACCGCCGCTGCTGCCACCGGAACCGGTGGAGTCGTCGCTGCCGCAGGCGCTGGCGGTCAGTGCGAGGGCCGCCGTGGTGGCGACCGTGGCTGCAAGCTTGGATACCCGGCGCAAGAGGGCGTTCCCTTCACTCGAGGCGCCCGTTCGGCGCTCTTCCCGCGAGATCGTAACGCGCGTAGATCCGGTGAAAACAAAAGCGACGGGCCCGTTATCAGATCGTCGTGAACGTAATGCGTTCGCCATATGACAGCACGCGGCCGCCGAATGACGCGCGGTGGACGCACCGGGCGTCGGCCCGACCCCCGCACGCAGGTCAGGGCCGGTCCGAGCGTGTCGGACCGGCCCTTTTCGCCGCACCCGGGGGCGAGGCGGACAACGCGCCTTCAGAGAGGTCGGTGACCGGCGTCGAGAAGCACCGCGGCGGTGAACAGCTCCACACCGACAGTGATGGCGCGTTCGTCGACGTCGAAATCGCCCTGGTGGATATCGCGCGGTGTAGCGGAGGCGTCACCCGCAGCCCGGGTGCCGAGCCGCGCCATCGCGCCGGGGACGTGCTCCAGGTACCAGGAGAAGTCCTCGCCGCCCAGCGACTGCTCGGTGCTCTCCACCGAGGTGGCGCCGAACCGCTCGGTCATCGCCTCGCCCAGCAGGGCGGCGGTGCCGGCCTCGTTGACCACCGGCGGGACGCCGCGGATGTACTGGATCTCGACCTTGGCGCGGTGGGTGGTGGCAACCTCGTCGACCGCCGCGTGCACCAGGTCGGGCGCGGCGCGCCAGGAGTCGAGGTCCAGGCAGCGGACGGTGCCGGAGAGCCCCGCCTGCTGGGGGATGACGTTGGAGGCGTGGCCCGTCTCCAGCCGGCCCCACGTCACGGCCAGGCCGGCGCGGGTGTCCACCCGGCGCGCCAGCAGCGCGGGGACGTCGGTCGCGACGCGCGCCGCCGCCGTCACCAGGTCGGTGGTGAGGTGCGGGCGCGCGGTGTGGCCGCCGGGGCCGCTGAGCGTGATCTCGACGCGGTCGCAGGCGGAGGTGATGGGCCCCGTGCGGAGTCCGATCCGCCCGGCGTCGACCTTGGGGTCGCAGTGGACGGCGATGATGCGGCCCACGCCGTCCAGGACGCCGCACTCGATGGCGTCGGTCGCGCCGCCGGGCAGCACCTCCTCGGCGGGCTGGAAGAGCAGTCGCACCGGCACGGGCAGCTTGCCCTCGCGCGCCATCTCCGCCAGCACCAGCCCGGCGCCCAGCACGACGGTGGTGTGCACGTCGTGGCCGCAGGCGTGGGCGCGCCCGGGGATCGTGGAGCGGTAGGGGACGGTCTTGGTGTCCGGGATCGGCAGCGCGTCGATGTCTGCGCGCAGCGCGAGCATGGGCCGGCCGCCGCTCCACTCGCCGGAGCCGCCGTCGGGGTGCACGTCGCAGTAGAGGCCGGTGCCGCCGTCGAGGACGCGTGGGGTCAGCCCCGCGCGCTCCAGCCGGGCCTTGAGTGCGGCGGTCGTCCGCACCTCGTTGTTGCCCAGCTCGGGGTGCATGTGGAGGTCGCGGCGGAAGGCGACGAGTTCCTCGCGCAGGCCGTCCGGTACCACCCCCGGCAGGTGCAGTGCGGTGACGGGGTCCGTTTCGGGCGACAGCAGGTGGCTCACGTGACCGAGGGTAACGCCCGCTGCATCGAACTTCCCAGTCCTCATGGAAAGTTCACCCACAGGAGCGAGTTCTTATGCGCATCGTCGTGCATACTTCCCAACCGTATCGGGTAAGGAACGGGATTTCGCGCGTGGTCCGTTGAGTGAGATCATCCGCCTCCCACCTGGGACGGGGCGGCGACGGGCGGGGGCCGGACGGCTCGCTGCGCGGGCCCCGGCGGCGGCTCGGCGCCTTTACCAGGACGGACGGTGCGTCGCCAGTCGCCCGCCGTGGCCGCGCCGGCGGCGGGGCGGCACGGGCGGCGGGCCC
>NZ_JAAVJD010000241.1 GCF_012033735.1 Streptomyces lonarensis
CCGCCGGCGCGCCCGCCCCGGCACCGGCCGCGGACGGGGAGCCGGACCCGCCGCAGGGAGCGGCCGCTCCGGGCACCGGCGGGGGCCCGCCCCCGGGAGGCGGGGACGGCGTGGAGCTGGCCACCGTCCTGGCCGCCGAGCTGCCGCGCCACCACGGCCCGATCACGACCAGCATGGCGCCGGGAATCGACCGGGTCCCGGCGGAGGTGGCCGCAGCGCTGCGCGGCGCGATGGCCGAGGCGCTGCGCAACACCGCGCGCCACGCGGCGGCCTCCTCGGTCCGGGTCGGGTGCGAACGGGAGGACGGCCGGGTCGTGCTGCGGGTGGACGACGACGGCCGCGGCTTCGACCCCGCGGCGGTCCCCCGCCACCGCTGGGGGCTCTCGGGGTCGGTGGTCGGCCGGATGGCGCGGATCGGGGGCGCCGCAGCGGTCAGCTCCCGACCGGGCGGCCCCACCAGCGTGGTCCTGACCTGGCCGGCGCCGGACCCCGTCGGGCCCGAGCAGCCCCCGGCGGCAGCCGGCGCGACGGACGGCGACGCGACGGACCGCGGCGCGACGGACGGCGACGCGACGGACCACGGCGCGACGGACCACGGCGCGACGGCAGCGGGGGACGACGCGCACCGGTCGGCGCCCGCCGAGGAAACGGGCCCGTCGGCTGCGCAGCAGGAGGCGGCGCAGCAGGAGCCGGCTGCGAGGGCAGCGGCGGCGCGGACCGGGCCGGCGCAGGACGGCGCCGAGGCGGCGGCGCGGCGGGAGGCCGGGACCGATGGCTGAGCCGCAGCACCGCACGCCTCGCCCACCCGCCGCGGCGGCGCGGCCCCCGGCGGGCGGCGACGCCGCCGCCGCGGGCGCCGCTGCCCGGCAGGAGCTGCGCCGCTGCCAGGGCGCCACGGCGCGCTTCGGCGGCTACGGCATGCGGCTGGCGGGGCTGGTCATCCTGGTCGGCGTCCAGTTCGGGCTGGCGCTGCCGGGGCTGCTGGAGAGCCTGCCGGAGTACCGCGACCCGGTCGTGCAGTGGGTGGCGTTCGGCACGCTGAGCGCGTTGCTGGGGCCGGAGCTCTGGTACGAGCTGCGGCGCCGGCGGCGCCCCACCGGGTGGGTCACCGCCGTGCTGGTCGTCACCGTGGCTGCCACCGCCGTCTCGACGACGGGCCTCCCCTCCGGCGAGGAGTTCCTCGGCCGGGGGCACTGGTCCTACATGGTGGCGGGGTGGTTCATCGTCGTCCTGCTGCTCGACCGCCCGCTGCCGCAGGTGGCGGCCGGGCTGGGTGCCGTGCTGGTCATCACGACGGTGCAGCTGTTCGCGGCGGGCCTCCCCGACCGGGTGCTGCTGGCGGGGATGGGCACCAGCGTCGTCGTGATCTGCGCGTTCCAGCTCGCGGTGGCGGCGATCGCCCGTCGGCTGCGCGCGCAGGCCGCGACCGTGCAACGGGCGCGCCGCGAGGAGGAGCGGCTGCACACCCGGCAGCTGGTGGACGAGCAGCTCCACGCCGATCACCTGCGCCGCTACCGGGAACTGTCCGCCACCGCCCTGCCGCTGCTCGGCGGCATCGCCGACGGCTCGCTGGACCCCGCGGACCCGCTGGTGCGGCAGCGGTGCGCCATCGAGACCTCCCGGCTGCGGCGGTTGTTCGCGGAGCACGACGAGACTGCGGACCCGCTGGTGCACGAACTGCGGGCCTGCCTGGACCTGGCCGAACGCAGCGGGCTTCCGGTGCGGTTCGCGGTGCGGGGCAGGCCGCTGCCCCTGGCCCCGGAGGTGCGGCGGGCGCTGACCGAACCGGTGCTGCTCGCACTGGCCGGGGCCCGGGGCGACGCCCGGGTGACCCTGGTCCGCGATCCGGAGCGGGTGCGCGTCGGGGTGGTCACCGCCGCGCCCGGGGCGGACGACGCGTCCGCCGCCGGCGGCCCGGTGTCGACGCCCGCCGACCCCGCGCCCGGCACGTCGGGCACACCCGGCGCCGCCGACGGATCGGAGCCCCCGGCCGCGCCCGCGGTGCTGGTGCGCGAGGTCACCGACGAGGGCCGGCTCTGGGTGGAGGCGTCCTACCGGGTGCCGGTGGTCGGGCACGCCCCGTCGGAGACCGGGGAGGCGACGGGCGGCGCGCCCGTCGAGGAGCCGGCCGGACCGGCGCCCGCGGGCTGACCGCAGCGCGGCGCGGGCGGCGGGAGGGTCAGAGCTCCTCCAGCGCGACCAGACCGTCCTGGAGCGCGCGCGCCACCAGCAGCGCCTTGGTGTGGGCGGGCCGCCCGGCGTTGGCGTACTTGATCCGCACCCGGTCGAGGTAGGTGGCGACAGTGTGGACGGAGAGCCCGAGGCTCTGCGCGACCATCCGCTTGGACTCGCACTGGAACCACTCCAGCAGCACGTCCACCTCGCGCGGCGCCAGCTCCGGCCTGCCGGGCCGGGTGTCGCTGCCGAAGGCGCCGGCGAGGGCGGGCGGGGTGTACGGGAGGTTCTGGGCGGCGGCGCGGGTGGCGGCCACCAGATGGCGGTCCCCCTCGGCCTTGGTGAGGTAGGTGTACGCCCCGAGGTCCAGGGAGGTCAGGGCCACGTCGGCGCTGTCCAGCATGGTGTAGACGATGACGGCGCGGCCGTCCTCCGCCAGCTGCCGGAGCGCGTCGTAGGAGGGCCCGGTCCGCGAGAGCTGGAGGTCGAGCACGACCACGTCCGCCCGGCTGCCCGGACCGTCGAGCACGACGGCGGGGTCGGCGCCGGAGGCCACCACCTCGATGGGCGGTTCCGCCGCCGCGTACCAGGCGGCGAGCCCCGCCAGCACCGCCGGGTGGTCGTCGACGAGGGCGACGGTGGGGGCGGTGGGGGTGGCCGGATGGGGGCCTTCGGGTTCGGGCATGTGGGGGCTCCCTGTGACTCCGCGTCCCGGCACGGGCGGGCCGCGGCCGCGCCGGGGCCGTCATGGGTCGTGGCGCTGCCCCGGCGGTTGAACGGTAACAGGACGCACCGCCACGGACAGCGGCTCGTCCGTTTCAGCCAGTGCTCGGGAGGGTCCGCCGCGCGCCGCGGACGGGTCCGCTCCGTCGGCGCCGGGTCACCCGGCCGGAACCGTCGGGGCAGGCGGGGCGACGGGGTCGCGTGGGAACGCGCGCATCGAACAATACGGACCATCTGTCATATAGGAGCTTAAACTGACACTCAGTTACTCACCTTGGATGCATTCGATCCTTTGTGGCATTCGATCGCGGAAGGGGCTCCCCACATGCCCGCAGATCTCGCCATCCTCGGCCTGGGCCACCTCGGTCTGCCCGCCGCACAGGCCGCCACCGCCCAGTCCGTCGTCACCGTCGGCTTCACCGGCGATCCGCACGAGGCGGCCGCGCTGCGCGCCGGGCGCCCGCCCGTCGACGGGTCGCTCAGCGCCGCCGAACTCCGCCGCATGCTCGCCGTCGGCTTCACCGCCACCAGCGACACCGCCGTTCTCAGCCGGGTGCGGGCGGCACTGATCTGCGAACCGGCTCCGCTCGGGCCGGACCGCACCCTCGACCTCGACGGCATCCGGGCCGCGGCCCGCGCCCTCGCCCCCGGACTCCGGCCGCACAGCCTGGTCGTCCTGGAGACACCGGTCTACCCCGGCACCACCGAGGAGGTGGTGCGCCCGCTGCTGGAGGAGGGCTCCGGCCTGCGCGCCGGCCGCGACTTCCACCTCGCCTACTCCCCCAGCCGCGTGGACCCCTCCCGCGCGGAGACCCCCCGCGGCGACGCCGCCCGCCGCGAACCCGGCGCCGCACCGCGCGTCATCGGTGGACTGACCGCCGCCTGCACCGAGGCGGCGGTCGCCTTCTACGGGCGGCTCGCCGAGAAGGCCGTCCGGGCCCGCGGCCTCAAGGAGGCGGAGACGGTCAAGGTGCTGGAGACCAACTTCCGCCACGTCAACACCGCCTTCGTCAACGAGATGGCCGTCCTCTGCCACGACCTCGGCGTCGACCTCTGGGACGTCCTGCGCTGCGCCGAGACCAACCCGGCCGGTTTCCCGGTGTTCCGCCCCGGACCCGGCGTCGGCGGCCACAGCGTCCCCGTCGACCCCGGATGCCTGCCGACCGCCCGCCGCATCCCCGGCCACCCGCCCCGCATGGTGGAACTGGCGCAGGAGGTCAACGAGCGGATGCCCCGGTACGTGACCCAGCGGGTCGCGACCCTCCTCAACGAGCACGGCAAGTCCCTGCGGGGCGCGCGGGTCCTGCTGCTGGGCGTCACCTACCAGCCGGACGTGGCCGACCAGGAGGGCGCCCCCGCCCGGGAGATCGCCGCGCGTCTGAAGGACCTCGGCGCCGACCTGTCCTTCCACGACCCCTACGTCCTCCGCTGGCGCCCCGCCGGCCTCACCGTGCCGCGCGCCGACGGCCTCTACGAGGCCGCGGCCGACGCCGACCTCACCCTGCTGCTCCAGCACCACGGCGTGTACGACCTCCACGGGCTCGCCGCCAAGGCGCAGCTGCTGCTCGACACCCGGGGCGCGACCCCCGCCGGCGCCTGCCACCGGCTCTGACGGCCGGCCCGTCCGCCGCCCCGACCCTCCGACGGGCCGTCGGAGGGGCCGCGCACGCAGGGCCGCCCCGGACGTGTCTCCACGTCCGGGGCGGCCCGGGGTGCGGTGCGGCCGGAGCCGGGCGGCTCAGCGGGAGCGGGCCACCGTGACCTCGACGCGCTGGAACTCCTTCAGCTCGCTGTAGCCGGTGGTCGCCATCGCCCGGCGGAGCGCGCCGAAGAAGTTCATCGAACCGTCCGGGGTGTTGGACGGGCCGGTCAGCACCTCCTCGGTGCTGCCGACCGTGCCCAGGTGCACCTTCTTGCCGCGCGGCACGTCCTCGTGGACCGCCTCCATGCCCCAGTGGTGGCCGCGCCCGGGGGCGTCGGTGGCACGGGCCAGCGGCGAACCCATCATGATCGCGTCGGCGCCGCAGGCCACGGCCTTCGGCAGGTCGCCGGACCAGCCGACGCCGCCGTCCGCGATGACGTGGACGTACCGGCCGCCGGACTCGTCGAGGTAGTCGCGGCGCGCGGCGGCGACATCGGCGACGGCGGTGGCCATCGGCACCTGGATGCCCAGCACGTTGCGGGTGGTGTGGGCGGCGCCGCCGCCGAACCCGACCAGCACACCGGCGGCACCGGTGCGCATCAGGTGCAGCGCCGCGGTGTAGGTCGCGCAGCCGCCGACGATGACGGGGACGTCCAGCTCGTAGATGAACTGCTTCAGGTTCAGCGGCTCGGCGGCGCCGGAGACGTGCTCGGCCGAGACCGTCGTGCCGCGGATGACGAAGATGTCCACCCCGGCGTCCACGACGGCCTTGGAGAACTGCGCGGTCCGCTGCGGGGAGAGCGCCGCCGCGGTCACGACACCGGCGTCGCGGACCTCCTTCAGCCGCCGTCCGATCAGCTCCTCCTGGATCGGCGCGGCGTAGATCTCCTGGAGGCGCTTGTTGGCGGTCTCCTCGTCCAGCTCGGTGATCTCCTGGAGCAGCGGCTCCGGGTCCTCGTAACGGGTCCACAGACCCTCGAGGTTAAGGACACCGAGGCCGCCCATCTCGCCGATGCGGATGGCGGTGGCCGGCGAGACGACGGAGTCCATCGGCGCGGCCAGGAAGGGCAGCTCGAAGCGGTAGGCGTCGATCTGCCAGGCGATCGAGACCTCCTTCGGGTCGCGGGTGCGCCGGCTGGGCACCACGGCGATGTCGTCGAACGCGTACGCCCGGCGGCCGCGCTTGCCGCGTCCGATCTCGATCTCAGTCACGTTGTGGAACCTTCCGTACGGTCTGCCGTCTGGGCCAGTATCCCCGACGCCCCGGCGGTGGGCCGGGGCCGGGGCGGGCGCGCCGCGGGCCCGGCGGCTGCTGCCGACCGGGCCCGTGGGCGTGATGCGGTGAGCGGGCGGGCGGAACCGCCCGGACCGTGCGGGGCCGGGGCCCCGCCCGGTCAGCGCCCCGAGTAGTTCGGGGCCTCGGTGGTCATCTGGATGTCGTGCGGGTGGCTCTCCTTGAGCCCGGCCGCGGTGATGCGGACGAAGCGGCCGTCGCGCTTGATGTCCTCGACGGTGCGGCCACCGAGGTAGAACATCGACTGGTGCAGCCCGCCGACCAGCTGGTGCACCACGGAGGAGAGCGGACCGCGGTAGGGGACCTGGCCCTCGATGCCCTCCGGGATCAGCTTCTCGTCGTCGTTGACGGCCTGCTGGAAGTAGCGGTCCTTGGAGTAGGAGCGCGACTCGCCGCGGGTCTGCATCGCGCCGAGTGAGCCCATGCCCCGGTAGGACTTGAACTGCTTGCCGTTGATGAAGCGCAGCTCGCCGGGGGACTCCTCGCAGCCGGCCAGCAGGCTGCCCAGCATCACCGTGTCGGCGCCGGCGACCAGCGCCTTGGCGATGTCGCCGCTGTACTGGAGGCCGCCGTCACCGATGACGGGCACCCCGGCCGGGCCGGCGGCCAGCGACGCCTCGTAGATCGCGGTGATCTGCGGGACGCCCACACCGGCGACGACGCGGGTCGTACAGATCGACCCCGGGCCGACGCCCACCTTGATGCCGTCGGCGCCGGCGTCCACCAGCGCCTGGGCGGCGTCGCGCGTCGCGACGTTGCCGCCGACGACGTCGACGCCCGAGTGATTGGCCTTGATCTTGGCGATCATGTCGGGGACCAGCTTGGAGTGGCCCTGCGCGATGTCCACGACGATGAAGTCGACACCGGCCTCGACCAGCGCCTGCGCCCGCTCGTAGGAGTCACCGGCCACGCCGACGGCGGCACCGACGATGAGCCGGCCGTCCGCGTCCTTCGCCGCACGCGGGTACTTCTCCGCCTTGACGAAGTCCTTGACGGTGATGAGGCCCTTGAGCATGCCGGCGCCGTCGACCAGCGGCAGCTTCTCGATCTTGTGGCGGCGCAGCAGCTCCATGGCGTCCTGGCCGGAGATGCCGACCTTGCCCGTCACCAGCGGCATCGGGGTCATGACCTCGCGGACCTGGCGGGTCCGGTCGGTCTCGAACGCCATGTCGCGGTTGGTGACGATGCCGAGCAGCTTGCCCGCGGCGTCGGTCACCGGGACGCCGCTGATGCGGAACCGGCCGCACAGCTCGTCCGCCTCCTGGAGGCTGGCGTCCGGCCGGATGGTGATCGGGTCGGTCACCATCCCGGACTCCGACCGCTTCACCCGGTCGACCTGGGCCGCCTGCTCCTGGATGGAGAGGTTGCGGTGCAGCACGCCGACCCCGCCCTGGCGGGCCATGGCGATGGCCATGCGGGCCTCGGTGACCTTGTCCATCGCGGCCGACAGCAGCGGGATGTTCACGCTGACGTTGCGGGAGACGCGGGAGCGGGTACTGATCTCCTCGGGCGTCATGTCGGCCGGGCCGGGGACCAGCAGCACATCGTCGTAGGTCAGCCCCAGTGTGGCGAACTTCCCCGGTACTCCGTCGACGTAATCCGTCATGACACCCTTCCAGCCCTCTTGCTCTGCCCTTCGCCCCATGGTAGTGCCTGGCTCTTCGCCTTCCGCCCGGCCGCAGGGGCCTGCCCGTGGCCCGCGCCCCGCCTCACGGCGGCGGCGCGTCACTCCCGACGGTGCCACGGACACCCGCCCGGGCGGTAACCGGGTCCGCCCGGCGGGCGTCGCACCGCGGCCCGCCCGGC
>NZ_JAAVJD010000242.1 GCF_012033735.1 Streptomyces lonarensis
GCGCCCGCGGCGGGGCGCTGCCGGCCGCGGCGGGCCGGGAGCGGCACCCGGCCGGGAGCGGGCGGCGCGACGGCGCTTGTACCAGCGCTTCCCGGGCGGCCGCGCGCCGTCGGCGTGGTGGTGCGGCGGCAACGGGCCGCCCGGGCGGTGCCGGCAGCGCCGCGCGCCGTCGTGGACGCCGGCCCGGGGACGGTCCGCGGGCGGGGGCAATCCCGGTTTTCACCCGCGCGTGTCGCCGCGGGCGGGCGCACGGCGGCCGCGTCCGGCAGCTCGGCGGACGGCCGCCCCCGGCGAGGCGGTGGTGACCGTCCGGCGCCTCAGCGGGCGGCGCCGCGCCAACCGGCCACCGGGAGCGCGAACTTGGCGACGAGCCGGTCGGTGAAGGGCGCGCGGTGCAGCCGCGCGAGCCGGACGGGGACGGCGCCCCGGCGGACCTCCACCCGCGCCCCGGCGGGCAGGTCGAAGCTGCGGCGGCCGTCGCACCAGAGGACGCCGTGGGGGGTGCGCGGTTGGACCTCGACCGCCAGTACGGAGGCGGGCGCGGTCACCAGCGGCTTGGCGAAGAGCGCGTGGGCGCTGATCGGCACCATCAGCAGCGCCTCGACCTCGGGCCAGACGACCGGGCCGCCGGCGGAGAAGGCGTAGGCGGTCGAGCCGGTGGGGGTGGCGCAGACGACGCCGTCGCCGCCGAACCGGGAGACGGGGCGGCCGTCCACCTCGGTGACGACCTCCAGCATGCGTTCCCGGGAGACCTTCTCGACCGACGCCTCGTTGAGCGCCCAGTCGGTGTGGACGGGCCGCCCGGCGGCGGTGCCGTCGCTGTAGACCGTCACGTCGAGGGTCATCCGCTCCTCGACGTCGTAGTCCCGGCGGACGACGCGGCTGACGACCTGGTCGAGGTCGTCCCGCTCGGCCTCCGCGAGGAACCCGATCCGGCCGAGGTTGACGCCGAGCATCGGCACGCCGGTGGCGTGGGCGAGTTCGGCACCGCGCAGCAGGGTTCCGTCACCGCCGAGGACGATGAGGAGTTCGCAGCCGTCGGCGGCCTCGGGCCCCGCCGTCACCCGGTCCACCCCGTCGGGGAGCGGCAGGTCCGGCGCCTCCTCGGCGAGCACACGGACCCGCAGCCCGTGGGCGACCAGGCCCCGGACAAGGAGTTCGGCACTGCGGACGGCCGCGGGGCGGCCGGTGTGGGCCAGCAGGAGAACGGCGCGGTCGGTCGTGGTCACTGGGGGCCCTCCGTCACGGCGCGGTCGATGTCGGCCGGGTCCGCCTGGGGCGCACCGGCGCGCAGCCACAGAAAATACTCGACGTTGCCCGAGGGGCCGGGCAGCGGGCTGGCGGTGACGCCGGCGGTGCCGAGGCCGAGCGTCCCGCCGCGCTCCGCGACGGCCCGGACCGCGGCCGCGCGGACGGCCGGGTCGCGCACCACGCCGCCGTCGAGCTCCGAACGGTCGGCCTCGAACTGCGGCTTGACCATGAGGACGAGATCGGCGTCGTCGGCGGCGCAGCGCGCGAGGGCGGGGAGGACCGTCGTCAGCGCGATGAACGACAGGTCGCCGGTGATCAGTTCGGCGGGCCGGTCGTCGAGGTGGTCGAGGGTCAGCTCGCGGACGTTGGTGCGGTCCCGGACGGTGACCCGTGCGTCGTTCCGCAGCGACCAGGCGAGTTGGCCGTAGCCGACGTCGACGGCGACGACGTGGGCGGCGCCGGCGCGCAGCAGCACGTCGGTGAAGCCGCCGGTGGAGGCGCCGGCGTCCAGGGCGCGGCGGCCGGTGACGCGGAGCCCGGCGGGGGTGAACGCGGTGAGGGCCCCGGCGAGTTTGTGCCCGCCGCGGGAGACGTAGCCGGCGCCGTCGACCGCTTCCCGGACGACCACGGCGGCGCTGGTGGCGACCTGCGTGGCGGGGTTGGTGGCGCGGGCACCGTCGACGGTGACGCGGCCGTCGGCCACCAGGGCGCCGGCGTCGTCGCGGTTCCCGGCCAGGCGGCGGCGGACCAGCTCGGCGTCGAGCCGGGTCAGGCGGCGGCGGGGCGCTGCTGCCACGGGGGTCTCAGCTCCTGGAGTGGTGCGGCGGGTGGGGCGCTGCCCGGGGTGTCGGGCCGGGCGGCTGGTCGAGCGCGGCGAGTGCGTCCCGCAGCCCGCCGTGTACATCCTCGTACACCTCGCGGTGGCCGGCGACGCCGAGGTGGTCGGTGGCGGACAACCGGGCCAGCAGGGCGTCGACGGCGGCGTCGCCGGAGGGCCGGACGGCGACGCCGAGCGGCCGCGGCCCCTCGGGGTCGTCGGCGGTGGGTGGGCTCCCGGTGCCGTCGGCGGCGGCGTCCACCGCGTCCCGCGCGGTGTCCGGCGCGGGACGGGGGGCGGGGGCGTCGCCGTCGGTTTCCTCGGCCCGGGCGGCGGGAGCGGCACCGGGGGTGGGGTCGGTCATGCCCCGACGCTACCCGCTGATCACCGCGGCACGCCGCCGCGCGGCGGGGACGACCAGGGGTGTCCCGGTCTCCGGGTCCTCGATGACGCGGCACGGCAGCCGGAAGACGTCCTCCACGAGGTCGGCCGTGATGATGTCGCCGGGCGCCCCTTGGGCGACGACGCGGCCCTCGCGGAGCGCCACCAGGTGGGTGGCGTAGCGGGCCGCGTGGTTGAGGTCGTGGAGGACCGCGACGAGGGTGCGGCCCTCCTCCTCGTGGAGCCGGGCGCAGAGGTCGAGGATGTCGATCTGGTGGGCGATGTCGAGATAGGTGGTGGGTTCGTCCAGCAGCAGCAGCTCGGTCTGCTGGGCCAGCGCCATGGCGATCCAGATGCGTTGGCGCTGACCTCCGGAGAGTTCGTCGACGCGGCGCTCGGCGAGGTCGGTCACCCCGGTGGCCGCCATCGCCTCCGTCACGACGCGTTCGTCCTCGCGCGACCACTGGCGGAGCAGCCCCTGGTGCGGGTAGCGGCCGCGGGCCACGAGGTCGCCGACGGTGATGCCGTCGGGGGCGACGGGTGTCTGGGGCAGCAGGCCGAGACGGCGGGCGAGGCGTTTCGCGGGCAGGGTGGAGATCTCCTCCCCGTCGAGCAGCACGCGGCCCTCGCTGGGGCGCAGCATCCGCGAGAGGGCGCGCAGCAGGGTGGACTTGCCGCAGGCGTTGGGGCCGACGATCACGGTGAAGGAGCGGTCGGGAACGGCGACGGTGAGGTCCCGCGCGACGACGCTGCGGTCGTACCGCAGGGTGACGGCGTCGGCGGTGAGGCGGGCCGGGGCCGATGGGGTCACGGGAGCGGCTCCTGGGTCGGTTCGGTGGTTCTCGCGGACGGCGCGGACGGCGGGCGCCGCCGGGGCGACGTCGGGTGCGGGTGCGGGTGGTGCGTCACAGCCGGCCGCCGCGGCGTTCGGCATGGAGCAGCCACATCAGGTACAGGCCGCCGAGGACGCCGGTGACGGCCCCGGCCGGCAGGGTGACGGCGGCCAGGGCGTGCTGGGCCGTCCAGTCGGCCGCGGTGGTGAGCGCCGCCCCCATCGCGGCGGCCGCCGGCAGGTCGGGGCCGGTGGCGCGGGTGAGCCGGCGGGCGAGCTGGGGTGCGGCGAGGGCGACGAAGGTGACGGGCCCCGCGGCGGCGGTCGCAGCGGCGGTCAGCAGGACGGCGCCGGTCAGCGCCGTCAGCCGGATGTGCTCGGGCCGGCCGCCCAGAGCACGGGCGGTGTCGTCCCCCATCTCCAGCAGCCCCAGCGCCGGTCCCCGGGTGAGCAGGGCAGGGACGAGGAGGGCGCAGGCGGCGAGCAGGGGCCAGAACTGGGTCCAGTCGCGCCCTTGGAAGGAACCGGTCAGCCACATGAGGCCGCGCGCCGCCTCGTCGACACCGGCGCGGGTGAGGAGGTAGCCGTTGGCGGCGCTCAGCGTGGCTGCCGCGCCGATGCCGACGAGGACGAGCCGGTACCCCTGGGCGCCGCCGCGCCGGGTGAGGAGGTGGACGGCGGCGCCGGTGGCGAGCCCGCCGGCCACCGCACCGGCGGCGACGGTCCCGGGGCCGCCGCCGAACAGGACGACGACGGTCAGCGCGCCGGTGACCGAGCCCTGCGTGAAGCCGATGATGTCGGGGCTGCCGAGCGGGTTGCGGGAGACGGACTGGAAGGCGGCGCCGGCGATCCCGAGGGCCGCGCCGACGAGGACCGCCACCAGGGCGCGGGGGTAGCGCAGTTCGTGGACGAGGAACCACTGGGTGGGGGTGGCCTCGCCGTTGAGGACGCGCACGACCTCCAGCGGCCCGAGCTGCTCCTGCCCGGTGCCCAGCAGGAGCAGGACGAGGGCGGTTGTGGCGAGCGCCAGGGCGGTGACGACGACGGCGCCGCGCGGCCGTGCCCGCAGCGAGAGCCGCCCGGGCAGGCGCAGGGTGACGGCCGCAGGGACGCTGCCACGGCGGCGGAGCGGGAGGCGGGTCACAGCGTCACCGTCCGCCGGGCGCGTCGGACGAGGTGGATGAAGAGGGGCCCGCCGATGAGGGCGGTGACGATGCCGACCTGGAGTTCGGAGGGGCGGGCGACCAGGCGGCCGAGGACGTCGGAGCCGAGGAGCAGCACCGGCGCGAGGACCGCGCAGTAGGGCAGGCTCCAGCGCAGGTCGGGGCCGGTGACGGCGCGGACCAGGTGGGGCACCATCAGCCCGACGAAGACGATGGGCCCGCAGGCGGCGGTGGCGGCACCGCACAGCAGGGTGACGACGAGCAGCGACAGCAGGCGGGTCCGGTTGAGGTTCGCCCCGAGGGAGCGTGCGGAGTCCTCGCCGAGCGCCAGCGCGTTGAGCGGGCGCGCAACGGCGGCGGTGAGCAGGAACCCGGCGGTGAGGAACGGCAGGATCTGCACGACGACGTCGGTGGTGGCGGAGGCGAGCGAGCCGACGGTCCAGAACCGCATCCGGTCCAGCGCCGCGGTGTCGAGGAGTTGCACGCCGTTGACGTAGCCGTGGAGCGCCGCGGTGGCCGCGGTGCCCGCGAGGGCGAGCCGCACGGGGGTCGCCCGCCGTCCGCCCCCGAGCGCGTGGACGAGGAGGGCCACGACGGCGGCGCCCGCCATCGCCCACCACACCAGCTGGGAGAGGGAGGTGACGGACAGGAAGCTGATGGCGCTGACGACGGCGGCTGCCGCACCGGCGTTGACACCGAGCAGCCCGGGGTCGGCCAGCGGGTTGCGGGTCAGGGCCTGCATGACGGCGCCGGCGACGCCGAGTGCGGCACCGGCGAGGAGCCCCAGCAGGGTGCGGGGCACGCGGAGTTCGCGGACGACCGCGTCGGCGTCGGTTCCGGTGGGAGCGGTGAGCGCCCGCCAGACCTCGTCGACGGGGAGCGGTTTGGCTCCCAGCGCGACACTGGCGAACGCGACGAGGGCGAGGAGCGCGAGGCAGCCCCCCAGTCCCGCCGCGCGGCGGCGGGCGGTTCGCGCGCGGGCCGCGGACGACGGCGATGCGGCCGCACCGGGGAGCGACGCGTCCTTCGTGAGGGTGACGCCGTTCACCGGTGCCCCGCCCGACGACAACAGATCAGCATGCCATTAGGTTAGCCTAACCTTAATTCCCGCCTCCGAGAGGTGCTCACCGGCATGCCCCCACTCACCCCGCGCCCGACCCGCCGCTCCCTCCTTCTCACCGGCGGGGCGCTCGGCGCCGGAGCCCTCCTCACCGCCTGCGGCTCCGGCCCGACCACCGGCACCTCCGAGAAACCGGGCGGCGACGGCGAGGCGGGCGGCGGGACCGACTGGAGCTTCACCGACGACCGCGGCACCACCGTCGAACTCCCCGCCACCCCCGAACGCGTCGTCGCGTTCATCGGCACGGCCGCAGCCCTCCACGACTACGGCGTCGAGTGCGCCGGCGTCTTCGGCCCCACCGCCACCGCCGACGGCACCCCGGACGTCCAGGCGGGCGACCTCGACATCACCCGACCGGTGCGCCTCGGCAACGCCTGGGGCGAGTTCGACCTCGACGCCTACGCCACCCTGGAACCCCAGCTGCTCGTCACCACCATGTTCGCCGAGGACGCCCTCTGGTACGTCCCCGACGACTCCCGCGAGCAGATCGAGCGCCTCGCCCCCACCGTCGGCCTGACGGCCTCCCCCACCACCCTGCGCGCCGCCATCGACCGCCACGCGGAACTCGCCCGCGCTCTCGGCGGCGACCTGGACGCCCCCGAGGTCACCGAGGCCCGCGACCGCTTCGACGCGGCGTCCGAGGCGCTCCGCGCCGCCGCCCGCGACAACCCCGGGCTCCGCGTCCTCGCCGCCTCCGCCGCAGACGACCTGCTCTACGCCTCCACCCCCGAGGCCTACGCCGACCTCGCCCACTTCGCCGAGCTCGGGCTGGAGATCGTGACGCCCGACGGCGTCGAGGGCGGCTTCTTCGAGAACCTCAGCTGGGAGAACGCCGACCGCTACCCGGCCGACATCATCCTGCTGGACAACCGCAGCAGCGCACTCCAACCGGACGACCTCACCAACCGCCCGACCTGGCGGCGACTGCCCGCCGTCACCGCGGGGCAGGTCGTCCCCTGGCCCTCGGAAACCCGCTTCTCCCACGCCGGCTGCGCCCCGTTCCTGGAGGAACTCGCCGCCGCCGTCCGCGACGCGGAACGCGTCGTCTGACCGCCGCACGCCTCACGAAGCCCACCCACGAGAGGACCCGCACGCCATGACCAAAGCCCCCTTCGCGTTCTTCGACGCGCATGTGCTGCGCACCGAGACCCTCAGCCCGACCTTCGTGCGCGTCACCTTCGCCGGCCCGGAACTCGCCGGGTTCGCCTCCGGCGGGCGCGACCAGCGGTTCAAGCTGTTCCTCCCCCACCCGGGCCAGGACCGGGCCCTCGTCCCGGCCACCGCCGGCGAGCGCTGGTACCCCGAGTGGAGCGCCATGGACCCCGACATCCGGGCGGTCATGCGCACCTACACCGTCCGCGACCAGCGCCACGCGCCCGAGGAACTGGACGTCGACTTCGCCCTCCACGGCGACATCGGGCCTGCCAGCCGCTGGGCGGCACGCGCCCGCCCCGGCGACCACGCCGTCCTGCTCGGCCCGACCGCCCCCGACAACGGCGGGGTCGACTTCCGACCCCCGCCGGACACCGACTGGGTGCTGCTCTCCGGCGACGAGACCGCGCTGCCCGCCGTCGCCGGCATCCTCGACCGGCTCCCCGCGGGGACCGAGGCCCGGGTCTTCCTGGAGATCCCCGACCCCGCCGACCGCCGTTGGTTGCCGACCCGCGCGAGCAGCGAGGTCACCTGGACCTGCCGGGGCCGCTCCGCGGTCCAACTCCACGACGCCATCCGAGCAGCGCGGCTGCCGACGGGTACCCCCTACGCCTGGATCGCCGGCGAGGCCGCCGGGGTCAAGGAACTCCGCCGCCACCTCGTCGCCGACCGCGGGTTCGACCGCCGCCGGGTCACCTTCACCGGCTACTGGCGGGCCGGCACCTCCGAGGACCAGCTGCTCGCCCAGGCCACCCTCGCCGCCGTCGGCGAGGACTGACCGGCCGGCCGACCCCGAACCGGCCGGGCCGACCGTCCGCCGCGCGGAACGGCGTCACCGCCATCCCCGGGCAGCCGTGGCGGACGACAGGCCCGCCCCGCGGGCACCGGGCGCTGTCGCGCCCGGTGCCCGCAC
>NZ_JAAVJD010000243.1 GCF_012033735.1 Streptomyces lonarensis
TCGGCGGCACCGCGCGCCGCCGCGGACCACCGAGCGCCGCCGCGCGCGGCCTCCCCGCCGCCCCGTGACCGCGCCGGTCCGCACCGGCGGCCGGAGAGGCGCTCCGCCCCCGACGCCGCCAGGCACCCGACCGCCGACCGCTACCGCCGCCGGTGACCGCGGGCAGCAAACCCCGGTGTTCGGGAGCCCGACGCACAAGAATCCGACGCAGAAGAATCCGACGCACAAGAGTCCGGTGCACGGGAGTTCGGCGTACGGAAGAGCGGTGGCTGGTCGCCTCGCCGGGCGGCCCGACGGACCCGGCTGCCGCGGGACGGGCACGGCCGACCGCCGTATCAGGCCCGGCAGCGGGATCTGACCCGGCGTCGGCACTGGACCCGGCGCCGTGAGCGGACCCGGCGTCGGGGGAGTGCGCCCGGCGCTCCCGTTCAGGGCTTCGCCTCACCGTCCTCCAGATGGCCGCATCGGGAACAGACCCACAGCGGCCCGGTCTCCCACTGCCGCCACATGGTGCGGGCGCAGCGGGGGCAGCCGCGGGTGGCGATGCCCCGGTGGGCGGCGGTGGGTGGCGGGTCGGGTGTCGCCTCGGCGTACTCCTGCACCAGCAACCGCTCGACCGGGTCGTCGCTCGCCATCCTGAGCAGGGCGTGCTTACGCGAGCGCGCCTCGTGAACGAAGTCGGACACGGGCACAACCTTAGTCACCAACCTCACCCCGTGTGGTCACTCGCGGCGACAGGTGCCGTTCGGAGGCGATGCCTGGCCCGACCGGGGGCGAGGTTGCCGGAACCGCGTGCCCAACCGGCCCTTGCGGCGCGATACTGGCGGCATGCGAGACCAGGGCAGCGCCCGGGAGTCCGGAGGTCGTCCCCCCGGCGGAGCGGCCGCGCCGTTCGACGCGGTGGTCCTCGCCGGGGGTGCCGGCCGGCGCCTCGGCGGGGCGGACAAGGCGGCGGTGCGCGTCGGCGGGCGCACGCTGCTGGACCGCGTCCTGACGGCCTGCCGGGCGGCGCGGACCACCGTCGTCGTCGGCCCGCCGCGTCCCACCGCCCGGCCGGTGCGCTGGGCCCGGGAGGAACCGCCCGGCGGCGGCCCGTTGGCGGCGGTCACCGCGGGACTCGCGGCGCTCGGCCACCACCCCGGGGCGCCGCCCGCGCCGGGTACTCCGCCCGTGGTGGCGGTCCTCGCCACCGACCTGCCCTTCCTCACCCCCGAGCTGGTCTCCGCCGCCGTCGGGGTGCCGATCGGGGCGGACGCGGTGGTGCCGGTCGACGGCGAGGGGCGCGACCAGACGCTCGCGGCGGGCTACCGCGTGGCGCCGCTGCTCGCGGCGCTGGCGGGTATCCGGGCCGAGCACGGCGGACCGGACGGTCTCCCGCTGCGCCTGCTGCCGGCCGCGCTGCGGGTCCACCGGCTTCCCACCTCCACGAACGGCCCTGCCGACTGCGACACCTGGGCCGACATCGCCGCCGCGCGGGCCCGCATCAGGGACGATGGTCGCGTGCTGGAGGAATGGCTGGCCGCCGTCAAGGCCGAGCTCGACATCGACACCGACGTGGACACCGGCGCGCTGCTCGACGCCGCCCGCGACGCGGCACACGGAGTCACCCGGCCCGCCGCGCCGCTGACGACCTATCTGCTGGGGTACGCGGCCGGAAGCGCCGGCGTCGACCCCGCCGTGGCGGCGAGGCGCATCGGCGCGCTCGCCGCCCGCTGGGAGGAGGAGCACGCCCCGGAGGGCGGCCCCCCGCCGCCCGGCACGGCGCCGCCGGCCCCGGGGACCGGGACGGCAGAGGGGGCGGCGGGCCGATGAAGGACGACTTCGACGACGCGCTGGCCCTCGCCAACGGCCTTGCCATCACCCGGGACAGCCGCGACAGCGGCGAGGCGGCCCGGCTGCGCGCCGCCGCGGACCCCTACCCGGACCCGGCGCTCTTCCTCGACCTCGACGACGCCCCTCGCTCCGAGCCCGCACGCCCCGCCCGCTCCTCGCAGGCCGGCGCCCCGACACCGGCCGGACCGGCGCGCGCCTCGGACGACGACTGGTACGACGTGTGGTGGGAGGGCGATCGCTCCGTCCGGACGGAGCAGGCCGCCGACGACCCGTCCGACGCCGCCCCGGAGCCGCAGACCGACGGGGACGCCGACACGGACGCCGACACGGACGCGGCGACCGTCGCCGTCCCGGAGGTCGCGGCCGAGGCGTCGGCGGGCGCCCCCGACGCCGACGCCGACGCCGACCCCGACGCCGACACGGGAGCGGACTCCGCCGGCGACGATGCGCCGGAGGCGTCCGTGCCGGCTGCCGCCCCCCGGTCCGGCCGCTCCAAGCGGCGCGCGGCCCGGGCCCGCAAGGCAGCGGCACCCTCCGCCAGCCGTGACGACCGGTCCTCACCCAAACCTGAACCCGGGCCCGAGCCGCGGCCCGCCCCGGTCACGCCGGAGCCCAGCGCCCCGGAACCCGCCTCGGAATCGACCCCGGAACCCGCCCCCCAGCCGCAGCCCGCCCCCGCCCCGACCGCTGCGCGGCCGGAGGTGGACGAACTGGCGCTGCCGCCGCTCCTCGCGGAGTGGAACAGCTCCGGTCGGCGCGCCCCCGACTGGCAGACGGCGCGGGAGACCGCGTTCCGCGCGGTGCGCCCGCTCCCGGCCGCGCTGCGGTCGCTGGAACGCGCGCTCGGCCACACCCTCGCCGAGCCGCTGCCCGCCCTGACCGACCTGCCGGCGTTCGACACCGCGGCGATGGACGGTTGGGCGGTTTCCGGCCCGGGCCCCTGGCATCTCGTCACCCCGATGGCCGAACCCCGGGACGAAGCTGCGGCCAAGGACGCGACGAAGGACCGGGGCCCCGCCGACGCCACCGCCGACCCCGCCGACGCCACCGCCGACCCCGCCGACCCCACCGCCGACCCCACCGGCGCCCCCGCGGCCACCGGCGCTGGGGCCGTCCCGCCCCCGCCCGCGCATCCGCCGCGCCCGCAGACCCCGCCCGCGGTCCTCGCCGGCTCGGCGGAGCCCGAGCCACTCGCCGACGGCCTGGCCGTCGCGATCGCCACCGGCGCCCGGGTGCCCGTCGCCACGTCCGCGGTGCTGCGCAGCGAGCGCGGCCGGGTCAGCGCCGGGCAGCTGCGGGGGCGCAACCCCGAACCCGGCGCCGACATCCGCCCGCGCGGCCAGGAGTGCCGCTCCGGGACCGAGCTGCTCCCGGCGGGTACGGCCGTCACGCCCGCCGTCCTCGGGTTGGCCGCTGCCGCGGGGTACGACCAGCTGACGGTCCATCCGCGCCCGCGCGTCGAGGTGCTGGTCCTCGGTGACGAGCTGCTGCACCGCGGCCTGCCGTCGGGCGGCCGCATCCGGGACGCGCTCGGCCCGATGACCGGCCCGTGGCTGACGATGCTGGGCGCCGAGGTGCTGGTGACGCGCCGGCTGGGCGACGACGCGGAGGCGCTGTACGAGGCGGTCTCCACCAGCCGCGCCCATCTGGTGGTGACCACCGGCTCCACCGCCGCCGGCCCTGCCGACCGGCTGCGGCCGGTGCTGGACCGGCTGGGGGCGCGGCTGCGGGTGGACGGGGTCGCGGTCCGGCCGGGGCATCCGATGCTGTTGGCGGAGCTGCCCGACGGCCGTCCGCTCGTGGGGCTGCCGGGCAACCCGCTGGCGGCGGTCACCGGTCTGCTGACGCTCGGGGCACCGCTGCTGGCGTCGCTCGCGGGCCGTGAACTGCTGCCGCTGCCCGCCGTGGAGCTGACCGAGGAGGTCCCCGGGCACGAGTCCGACACCCGGGTGGTCCCGGTGCGGTACCCGGCCGCTGAGCCGACGCAGTCGCCGCGGTTCTCCACGGGGCTCGGCGGGCGGCGCGACGGGCGCACCCCGCGGGCGCAGCCGGTGCGGTTCTCCGGTCCCGCGATGCTGCGGGGCCTGGCCGGCGCGGACGCGCTGGCGCTGGTCCCGCCGGGCGGCGCCCCGCTGGGGCAGCGGGTGCCGCTGGTGGAGCTGCCACGCGGATGAGAATCCCGGTTCGGCCCGCGCGCTCCGACGCCGACGAGCAGTCGCACGGCGTGCGGCTGCCGCGCTACATCGCGGGCCCGCTGCTGCAGGTCGTGAAGCGGCTGATCCTTGCCAACCTGGTGATGCTGACGGCGTTCCTCGTCGTCTATCTCGACCGGCACGGCTACCACGACAACAACGACGGCGAGGTAGGGGCGATCGACGCCTTCTACTACGTCACCGTCTCGCTCTCCACCACCGGCTACGGCGACATCGTGCCGTGGACCGACACCGCCCGGCTGATAACCGCCCTGGTCGTCACCCCGCTGCGGGTGCTGTTCCTGATCATCCTGGTCGGCACCACGCTGGAGGTGCTGACGGAACGCACCCGAGAGCAGTGGAAGATCGCCCACTGGAGGAAGACCTTGCGCGACCACACGGTGATCGTCGGCTTCGGCACCAAGGGCCGTTCGGCGGCCGAGACGCTGATGCGCACCGGCATCACACAGGACCGGATCGTCGTGGTCGACCCGGACGCGGCCGTCGTCGACCACGCCAACGCTGACGGCTACGCGGCGGTCGCGGGCGACGCCACCCGCAGTTCCGTGCTGCTGCGCGCCCGGGTGGACCGCGCCAAGCAGGTGGTCATCGCGGCGCAGCGCGACGACACGGCGGTGCTGGTGACGCTGACCGTTCGGCAGCTGTCGACGGCCGTGCGGATCGTGGTGTCGGTGCGGGAGTCGGAGAACGTTCCGCTGCTGCGGCAGTCGGGGGCGGACTCGGTGATCACCAGTGCCTCCGCCGTCGGACGGCTGCTCGGCCTGTCGGTGGTCAGCCCCAGCTCGGGTTCGGTGATGGAGGACCTGATCCAGCCCGGCAGCGGGCTGGCGCTCAAGGAACGCCCGGTCACCCGCGCGGAGGCCGGGCGTTCGCCGCGGGAGGCGGAGGACCTCGTGGTGTCGGTGATACGGGGCCACCGCCTGCTGCCGTTCGACGATCCGGGCCTGGGGACGCTGGAGTTGGAGGACCGGCTGGTGGTGATCCGGCGCGTCAGCCACGAGCCGAGGAACGGGCCCGGCGACCGGCCGGGCGGCCAGGGGCCGGGTTCCTTCCGCATCCCCCGCCGCTGACCGGCCTCCCCACCCGCCCGCGCGCCCCGCGCGCCCCGGGGCCGCCCCGCCCACGCCCCCCGGTGGGGCGCGGCGCACCGGGCCCGCCGTCCCGGGCGGTGACGGTCCCGGGGCGTAGCCTCGGCGCCATGCATGCGATCACGATCACTGAGCCGGGTGGGCCCGAGGTCCTTGCGTGGACCGAGGTCCCGGACCCGGAGCCGGGGCACGGCGAGGTTGTGGTGCAGGTGGCCGCGACCGCCGTCAACCGTGCCGACCTGCTGCAGCGGCAGGGCCACTACGACCCGCCGCCGGGCACCGTGCCCTACCCCGGGCTGGAGTGCTCCGGCACCGTCCTGGAGGTCGGGCCGGGCGTCGCCGGCTGGCAGGAGGGCGACCAGGTCTGCGCGCTGCTCTCCGGCGGCGGGTACGCGGAGCGTGTGGTGCTCCCCGCCGGTCAACTGCTTCCGGTTCCGAAGGGGGTGGAGCTGGCGAGTGCCGCCGCGCTGCCCGAGGTCACCTGCACGGTCTGGTCGAACGTCTTCAACCTGGCCGGGGTCCGCACCGCCGCCGGGCTGCGGCCGGGCGAGACGATCCTCATCCACGGCGGCGCGGGCGGTATCGGCACCATGGCGATCCAGCTCGCCCGCGCGGTCGGGGCGAGGATCGCGGTGACCTCGGGCGGTCCGGAGAAGCTCGCCGCCTGCGCGGAGCTCGGCGCGGAGATCCTCGTCGACTACCGCGAGCAGGACTTCGTGGCGGAGGTGCGGGCCGCCACCGACGGCCGGGGCGCGGACGTGGTCCTCGACCTCATGGGCGCCAAGTACCTCTCGCGGAACGTGCAGGTGTTGGCGACCGGCGGCCGACTGGTCGTCATCGGACTCCAGGGCGGCGTGAAGGGCGAGTTGAACCTCGGTGCGCTGCTGGCGAAGCGCGCGTCGGTGACGGCGACCTCGCTCCGGGGCCGGCCTCCGGAGGAGAAGGCGGAGATCGTCACGGCGGTGCGCACCCATGTCTGGCCGCTGATCGAGGACGGCCGGGTGCGCCCGGTGGTGGATCGCGTGATGCCGCTGCGTGAGGCGGCCGACGCGCATCGGGCGCTGGAGGACGGCGGCCACGTCGGCAAACTGCTGCTGGTCACGGACGCCTGAGCTCTGGGGCCGGGCCGTGGTGCGGCCGGGGCACCGGCCGGAGGTGGAACGGATCGGCGAGCGGTCCGGTCCGGTGGCGCGCGCCCGCCCGGCAGGGGAGGGCGGGGTGTGCGCGCCACCGGACCGGGTGTCACCGGGCCGCCCGGCCGCGGGCTGCGGGGCTGGCATGCCACGCGGTGGGCGGAACCGGTGCGCAGGGCTCGGCCGGTGTGCCGGGCGCCGCCGGGACCAGCCGGGCGGCGTCCGGCCGAGTGCTGCGCCGGCCATGCGCTGCTCTGCCGCTTCCCACGCCCGAACCGGCGAAACTAACCCGTTCAGGGGGAGGTGGTCACAGGCTGCTCGACGGCCCGCGTACCAGGATGCCGCTTTGATCTACATATGTAACGCTGGTTCCACTGTCGGACCGTCTGCGGAGGCCGGGGCTGTGAACGCTTGGGCGCGACTCGCGGTGTTGATGGCGGCGCTGGCCGCAACGGCGACTCCCTCCTCCACCGCCTCGGCGGCTGAGCGCGGCGCCGGACCGGAGGAGCGGACGCATCGTCCGACGGTCCATCACCAGCCGTCTCTCCCGCTCCTCCCCGGGGCCGCCGACACGCGCTCGGGCGGCGACGCCCGCGCCGTCGAGGTAGGGGTGCCCGGCAACGCCGTTGCCGGGCACGGGACTTCCCGCGTGCCCGATCGAGTTGCCGGTGCCGCCGGTGCCCGATCGCAGTCACCTCCCTCCGCCGATCCGAACGCGGCGGGCCTCACCACCGGCGGGGCGGACACCGCGGCCCCGTCCGGGCCCGGCCGGCCGGCGTCGCCGCAGGCAGCCTTCGGAGAGGTGCACTTCACCGGCGTTGTGGCTCCGGCGGGTGAGGTCGTCCCCGCCACGTCGCACGGCTGGGGGAGTCAGCTGGCGGCCGGTGGCCGTGCCGCGTCGCACGCCCCGCCGGTGCAGGCGACGCCCGGCGGCGCCCGCCCGGCGGTCGTTCCCTCGCTGCCGCCCGCCGTCGACCGGCTGCCCGGGACACTGCCCGCAGCCGTCGGGGAGGCGCTGGCGGAGGCGGCGGGGGCCGTCCACGCCGCCGTCGCGGCGGGCCCGCTGGGTGAGGTCGTCGCCCCCGGCTCCGCGGGGCGGCCCGCGGACGGGCTCGTCGCCCCGCGGCTGGAGGAGGCCGTCACGGGCCCCACCGCGGCCGACGCACCGGCCGCCCCCGGGGACTTCTCCACGGTGGGCGACGCCGCGGCGCCCACCGCCGGCGGAGCGGCGCCGCGCTCAGCCGCCGAGGCGGTGGAGGAGGGAGTCGCCGTTGCGGCCAGCGCCGCCATCAACACCGCGAGTCGCGCCCAAGCGTTCACAGCCCCGGCCTCCGCAGACGG
>NZ_JAAVJD010000244.1 GCF_012033735.1 Streptomyces lonarensis
GCCCACCGGCCGGCCGCACGTGGGCGACCGGCCGGCAGGCGGCAGTCAGCGGTTGGAGCGCAGCAGCGTCCGCATGGTCCGCATGGCGACCGAGAGGTTGGCCAGGTCGAAGGTGTCCGACTCCTGGATCTCCCGGAGGGTGGCGCGGGCCCGGCCGAGGATGGCCTGGTTCCGCTCGCTCCAGGCGGCGAACCGCTCCTCGGGCGCGTCGCTGGTCTCACCGGCGGCGAGCACGTCGGCGGTGATCAGCTGGTGCGCGGCGTAGAGGTCCTCCCGGATCGCGGTCCGCGCCATCGACTGCCAGCGGTCGGCCCGCGGCAGTTCGCTGATGCGGTCCTGCAGCCGCGAGATGCCCAGCTGGTCGGCGAGGTGGTAGTAGACCTGCGCGACGTCCAGCAGGTCGCGGCCGGTCCGGTCGGCGACGGCCACCACGTCCAGGGCGGGGAAGGCCGCCGAGAACCCGGCCACCTGCTGGGCGAGTTCGCCCGGCACGCCCTGCTCCACCAGCTCGTCCTGGACGGAGGTGTGCCACTCCAGGTCCTGACCGCGCAGCAGCTTGGGCAGCTCCTGCCAGACCTGGCCGACCCGCCCCGCGAACAGGTCGATCGTCTCGGCCAGTTGCAGGGGCTGCGGACGGTTGTTGAGCAGCCAGCGCGCCGCCCGCTCGACCATGCGCCGCGAGTGCAGCCTGATCCGGGTCAGGGTCGCCGCGTCGACCTGGTTGTCCAGCCGCTCCGCGGTGTCCCAGATCTGGTTGAGCGCGAAGATCGCCCGGGCCGCGGTGTGGGCCCGGAGGATCTCCTCGGTGGAGGCTCCGGACTCCTCGTGCATGCGGTGCACGAACGAGGAACCGCCCACGTTGATGGTGTCGTTGACCAGCATCGTGTTGATGATCTCGCGGCGCAGCGCGTGCCCGGCGACCCGGTCGGGGAACTTCTTGCGCAGCGGGGCCGGGAAGTACAGCTGGAGCAGCCGCTGGGCGTAGGGGTCGTCCGGCAGCCCGGTCCCCATCAGCTCCTCGGTGATGGCGAGCTTGGAGTAGGCCAGCAGCACGGCGAGTTCGGGCTGGGTGAGCCCCTCCCCGGCGTGCAGCCGCTCCTGGATCTGCTCGTCGTCGGGCAGGAACTCCAGCGTGCGGTCGAGGTGGCCGTCGGCCTCCAGCCGGCGGATCAGCCGCTGGTGGGCGAGGAGGAGGCTGGGCGAGGTGGTGAGGTCGTTGGCAAGGGCGACGTTCTGCGCGTAGTTGTTGCGCAGCACGATCTCCCCGACCTCGTCGGTCATGCGGGCCAGCAGCCTGTTGCGCTGCTTGACGGTCTGGTCCCCGTTGGCGACAACGCCGTTGAGGAGGATCTTGATGTTGACCTCGTGGTCGGAGGTGTCCACGCCGGCGCTGTTGTCGATGGCGTCGGTGTTGCAGTGGCCGCCGCGCTCGGCGAACTCGATCCGGCCCAGCTGGGTCATCCCGAGGTTGCCGCCCTCACCGATGACCTTCGCCCGCAGCTCCCGGCCGTCGACGCGGATGGCGTCGTTGGCGCGGTCGCCGGCGTCGGCCTGGCTCTCCTGCGAGGACTTGACGTAGGTGCCGATGCCGCCGTTCCACAGCAGGTCGACCGGGGCGCGCAGCACCGCCTGCATCAGCTCGTTGGGGGTCATCGTCGCCGTGCGCCCCGGAATGCCGAGCGCGGCGCGGACCTGCGGGGTGACCGGGATGGACTTCGCGGTGCGGGGGTGGATGCCGCCGCCCTTGGAGATGAGCGAGGTGTCGTACTCCGCCCAGGAGGAGCGGGGCATCTCGAACAGCCGGCGCCGTTCGGCGAAACCGGTGGCCGCGTCCGGCTCGGGGTCCAGGAAGATGTGGCGGTGGTCGAAGGCGGCGACCAGCCGGATCTGGTCCGAGAGCAGCATGCCGTTGCCGAAGACGTCGCCGGACATGTCGCCGATGCCGGCGACGGTGAACTCCTGGGTCCGGGTGTCGTGCCCGAGCTCCCGGAAGTGGCGCTCGACCGACACCCAGGCGCCGCGGGCGGTGATGCCCATGCCCTTGTGGTCGTAGCCGGCGGAGCCGCCGGAGGCGAACGCGTCGCCGAGCCAGAAGCCGTAGGACTGGGCGACCTCGTTGGCGATGTCGGAGAAGGTGGCGGTGCCCTTGTCGGCGGCGACCACCAGGTAGGTGTCGTCGCCGTCGTGGCGGACCACGCCGCGCGGCGGGACGACCTCGCCCTCCACCAGGTTGTCGGTGATGTCGAGCAGGCCGGAGATGAAGGTCCGGTAGCAGGCGATGCCCTCCGCCAGCCAGGCGTCGCGGTCCGAGGGGGCGGGGAGCCGCTTGGCGACGAACCCGCCCTTGGCGCCGACCGGCACGATGACGGTGTTCTTGACCTCCTGCGCCTTCACCAGGCCGAGGATCTCGGTGCGGAAGTCCTCCTTCCGGTCGGACCAGCGCAGCCCGCCGCGGGCGACCTTGCCGAAGCGGAGGTGGACGCCCTCCACGCGCGGCGAGTACACCCAGATCTCGTAGGCGGGACGCGGCTCGGGCAGGTCGGTGATGGCCTGCGGGTCCAGCTTGGTCGCGAGGTAGGGGTGGGGCTCGCCGTCCTCGCCGGTCTGGAAGTAGTTGGAACGCAGCGTCGCGGTGATGACGGTGCGGAAGGCCCGCAGGATGCGGTCCTCGTCCAGGTTGGAGACCTGGTCCAGGGCGCCGTCCAGCTCCTCCAGGATGCCGTCCGTCAGCTCCCGGCCGGCCGTCTGCCGCTCGGGGTTCAGGCGCGCCTCGAAGAGGGAGACCAGCAGCCGGGTGGTGTGGACGTTCTTGCGGAGCGTCTCCTCCATGTTCTCGCGGGAGAACCGGGCGCCGGCCTGCCAGAGGTACTTGGCGTAGGAGCGCAGCACCATCGCCTGCCGCCAGGTCAGCCCGGCGGCGAGCACCAGCGCGTTGATGCCGTCGTTCTCGGCGGCACCGGTCCAGGCCGCGGAGAACGCGTCCTGGAACCGCTCACGGGTGTCGCTGGTGAGTCCCGCGGCGAGGTGCTCGGGGATGCGCAGCCCGAAGTCGTAGATCCAGGCGGCGGAGCCGTCGGCGGGGCGCAGCTCGTAGGGGCGCTCGTCGACGACCTCGACGCCCAGGCAGTGCAGCACCGGCAGCACGGCGGAGAGGGAGACGGGGGCGCCGGTGCGGTAGATCTTGAGGCGTCGCTCGCCGGGGGCGGCGCTGACCGGTTCGTAGAGGCTCAGCGCGAAGGGGTGGCGCCCGTCGCCGCCGGGGGCCGGGGAGCTGGTGGCGCCGGACTCCGGTCCGAGTTCCAGGACGTACTGGAGGTCGGCGACGGCGGCGCGCGGCGGGAAGTCCGCCTTGTACCCCTCGGGGAAGGCGTTGTGGAACCGGCGGCCGACCTCGGCCGCCTGCTCCTCGCCGCACTCCGCCAGCAGCGCCTCGGCGAAGCCGTCGGTCCAGGAGCGGGACGCCTCGGCGAGCCGGGTCTCGATGCGGTCGACGTCGGCCTCGGTCAGCTCGGCGAGTTCGGTACCGGGCTGCACGCGAATGACGAAGTGGAGCCGTGAGAGCACCGACTCGGTGTTCCAGGCGGTGAAGTCGACGTTGGTCCCGCCGAGTTCCTCGCTGAGGATGTCGACCAGCCGCAGCCGCACCGAGGTGGTGTAGCGGTCGCGCGGCAGGTAGACCAGGGCCGAGTAGTAGCGGCCGTACTCGTCCTGCCGGAGGAACAGCCGCAGCCGGCGCCGCTCCTGGAGCTGCAGCACGGCGGTGGCGATGGAGCGGAGGGTGTCCACCGGCGTCTGGAACAGCTCGTCGCGCGGGTAGGTCTCCAGGATCTGGAGCAGGTCACGGCCGCTGTGCCCGTCGGGGGCGAATCCGGCGGCGGCGAGCACCTCGGAGACCTTCCGGCGGATCACCGGGACCCGGCGGACGGACTCGGTGTACGCGGCGGAGGAGAACAGGCCGAGGAAGCGGCGTTCGCCGGTGACGTTGCCGTCGGCGTCGAAGGTCTTGACGCCGACGTAGTCCAGGTAGGAGCGACGGTGCACGGTGGCGCGGCTGTTGGCCTTGGTGAGCACCAGCACCCGCGGCTCGCGCGCCTTGGCGCGGGCGGCTGCCGAGAGCCGGTCGAACGCCGGGGACGCGGCCGTCCCGCTGTCCGGGTGGTAGGGCGGGTTGCCCGCCGGGTGGTGCGTGGGGTCGGAGCGGAGCACGCCGAGACCGCTGCCGGGGACGGCGGTCAACTGGTCGTTGCCGGCGCCGTTGTCGCGGCGGTCCAGCCGGTACTCGCGGTAGCCGATGAAGGTGAAGTGGTCGTTGGCGAGCCAGCGGAGCAGCTCGCGTGCCTCCTCGACCTCCTGGTCGGCGATGAGTTCGCCGGGGACGTCCTCGGGGAGGCCGTCGGCGATGCGGAGCGCCTGACCCCGCATCTTCTGCCAGTCCTCGACCGCCTCACGGACATCGCTGAGGACCCGGCGGAGGTCGGCCTCGATCTCCCCCAGGTCCTCGCGGTCGGTCTCGCGGTCGATCTCGACGTGAATCCAGGACTCGATGACGGCGTCGGCCGGCAGGTCCTCGGGCTCGTAGTTGGTGGCGCTCTCGCCGTACGGGTCACGGCCGGCGTCGAGCACCTCCAGCAGCTTGCCGGTGATGTCGCGGCGGACGATCATCTGCGGATGGACCACGAGGTGGATGCCGCGGTCCTGCCGGGACAGCTCGTTGGTGACGGAGTCCACCAGGAACGGCATGTCGTCGGTGACGACCTCGACGACGGTGTGGCTGCACGTCCAGCCCATCTCGTCGACGGTGGGCGTGTAGACGCGGACGTTGGCAGTGCCCTGCGGGCGGGCGCCGGCGAGCCGGAAGTGGGAGAGGGCGGTGCCGCAGACGTCGACCGGGTCGCGCCCGGTGAGGTCCTCGGGCGCCACGAAGAGGTAGTAGCGCTGCAGGTAGGCACGGAGTGCGGCCGCGTCCATCCCGTGCGAGGGCTGGCCGTTGTTGGGCCCCCGGTCCGCCACTTCGGCGGCACGCTCCAGTAGTTCGGCCTTGCCTTCATCCAGCTTGCTGTGCATTCCTCGCAGCTCCTGTCGCGCGCCGTTGCGGGACGTCGTGGTCGGGCGTCTGGGTGGGCGGCTCCGGCGCTCTGCGGCCGGTGCCGTCGTCGCCGTTCATCCCGCGCGACATCGGCCGTGCTCCGGCCGAGAGGTACGGGCGGGCGGCGACGGGATCGGCGGACCACCCACCGTGGGCCCCCGCGGATCGGCGGGGGCGGGCACGGCGCGGGAGGCGGCTCTGCCCCCGGCGGGTCTCGCACTGATCACGCCTGCCAGGCTATCCCCTCGGCCCCCGGGGCCGAACATGTCCGCAGTGGGCAAGACCCGCGCCGAAAGTTGGCCCTTCCGGACAGAACCGCCGGTGGGACCGGCGCGTCGCACGGTCAGACCACCAGGGTCCGCGCGACGGCGACCGCCTCGGTCAGCGTGTCGACCACCGGGACACCGACCTTCTCCAGGCTGGCACGACTGTGCGAACCACCGGAGTAGAGCACGGCCTTGGCGCCGGCGTGGCGGGCGGCGCGGGCGTCGTCCGCCGCGTCGCCGATGACGACGGTGCGCTCCGCAGACACCCCGGGCAGCTCCGTGACGTGCCGGGCCATGGCGGCGGCCTTGCCCTCGCGGGTGCCCGTGCCGAGGTCGCCGTCGATGCGGACGAAGTGGCGCTCGATGCCCAGCCGCGCGACCCACGGCAGCAGTCGGTCGTGCGGGGCCAGCGAGCAGACCGACTGGGTCCCGCCGCCCGCGGTCCACCCGGCGAGCAGGTCGGCGCAGTCCGCGGCGAGTTCCGCGCGTTCGCACCGCGCGAAGTAGTGGCGGTGGAAGGCGCCGTCCATCACCTCCCACTCGGCGGCGCTGGGGACCCGGCCCAGCAGCCGCTGGTAGAACCGGGGGATCGGCACGCAGTACAGCTCGCGGTAGTGCTCCAGGGTGATCGGCGGCATCCCGATCTCGTGGAAGGAGGCGTTGGTGGCCTCCAGCACCACGTCGATGTCGTGGAGCAGGGTGCCGTTCCAGTCCCACACGATGTGCGCGCCGTCCCAGGTGTCCCCGGCCGGCGCGGCGCGCTCGGCGGCGGCCGCCACGGCGACGACCGGGGGCGGCGGGGGCTCCGCAGGGCCGGGCACGGCCGCAGGCGTCACGGTGGACGGGGTTCCCGAGGGCTGCTGATCCATGGCTCGACCGTACGGGAGGGCTCGGACACCGCGCACGCCACCCGTGGCGATCGGACCGGTCGGGCTCGCGGGCGGGTCCGGCCGGTCAGACCAGGGTGTCGATCTCCTGGACGGCGTACCAGAGCAGTTCGTGGTCGGCCGCTCCGTCCACCGCCAACCGTGCGTCCTCGTCGCCCCGCGCCGCGCCGTCGAGCGCCGCGACGGCGGCCGCGACATCGGCGGCGGCGTCGTCCGCGTCGACGTGCACCGCGGCGACGTCGGCGAGCGGCACGACCGAGCCGAGGACGACCTCGCTCACCGCGTCGGGGTCGAGCGCCCGGTCGGGGTCGGTGCGCGCCGCGTCGTCGGCCACGTCCACCGCGAGCACCACCCGCCGCGGCGGAGCGCCGCCGTCGGCGGCCAGCAGCGCCAGTGCGGCGTGCGCCGCCCGCCCCAGGGCCGCGTACTCCAACTCCTCCTCGCCGCCCGCCGCGTACCACTCGCGCAGCGCCGGGGTCACGGCGTGCGCCGTCAGCGGCGTGGGCGCCACCTCACCGGTGCGGTGCAGCTCGGCCAGCCGGGGGAGGGTGAGAGGCAGGTAGACGCGCATGGGCCCAAGGATACGGCCGGACCACGAGCCGGGCCGCGTCGCGCGGCACCGGCGACACCCGTCCCGAAACGGTTGCCTCGTACGTGACGACATGATTACACTCCGCTGTTGTTACCGAGGGGTAGCACACGGGGAGGGGTCTTCATGGGGGTCAGCACACGCCGTCCGGGCACGGCACCAGCGACGGGGACGGGGGCGGGCTTCCGCCGGGCGGGCACCACGGCGCCGCGCGGGCCGGCCGGGCCGGGTCCGAACCGGGGCGGCCGACCGCGCCGCCCGGGAGCACCGGACCCGGCGCGGCCGCACGACTGGTTCGCCGAGAGACTCGTGCAGGTGCTCAGCGGACGCAACCCGGTCCACACCCTGATCGGCCACGTCCGGCAGGAGGCGTTCGAGCAGCTCGTCCGGCTCGCCGACTCCGCGCCGCTGCGTGACGGCGGTGCGCAGTCCGCCGTGCGGCGGGTCGGCTTCTGCCGTCCCGCCGCCGGGGTGCTGGAGGTGTTCGCCCGGGTCGGGTCGGCCGACCGGCTGCGGGCGCTGGCGTTCCGCCTGGAGCATCGGCGCGGCCGCTGGTGGTGCAGCGCGGTGGAACTCGGTCCCGGTCCCCGCCGCCGCGCCCGCGTCCCCGGCGGCGGCTGAGACCGGCGCACGGCGCACGGCGGCCGACGGCGGGCGCCGTCCGACAGGTGCCGTCCGACAGCCCCGGCAGGACAACGGCGCGGGGCCGCGTCCCGATCCCTCGGGAC
>NZ_JAAVJD010000245.1 GCF_012033735.1 Streptomyces lonarensis
GCGGTCCGGGACGTCGTTCCCGGGCCGCCCGTCCGCGTCCCGGGCGCTTGCCCCCACCCGCCCCGCGAGCCGTGGCCGCGCCGCGGCGGGAGCAGCGGGTCACGCGCTCACCCGACCGGCGCAGCGCGTAACCCGTACCGCCCGCCCGAGGGGTGCGCGGCGCCCCGGCTGCCTACCGTGACCGCATGGAGTCAGCGCGCACCACGACCGGGACGGGAACCACCCAGCTGCCGGGCTGGGCCGGCGCGGCGGTGCCGCTCGCCGGGCGCCCCGCCCGCCGGCGGCCCCTGGTGCTGCCGGCCGAGTGGGCGGCGACGCCGCTGACGGTGGTGATGCCCACCTACGACGAGGCGCTGACGCTCACCGTGGTCGCCGACGCGCTGCTGGCGCTGCCCCTGCCGGGGCTGCGGCTGCTGGTGGTCGACGACGCCAGCCCGGACGGCACGGGCCAGCTCGCGGAGCGGCTCGCGCTGCGCCACAACACCCCCGGGCGCCCGTGGCGCATGGCGGTCCTGCACCGCCCGGAGAAGGCCGGGCTGGGCCGCGCGTACGCCGCCGGGATGCGGTGGGCGCTCGCCGAACAGGGCACCGGGTACGTGCTCCAGATGGACGCCGACGGCAGCCATCCCGTCGTCGCCGTCCCCGAGCTGCTCGGCGTGGCGCACTCGCTCGGGGCGGGACTGGTCGTCGGCAGCCGCTACGTGCCCGGCGGCGCGCTGTCCACCCGCTGGGGGCTGCACCGGCGGCTGCTCTCCGGCTGCGGCAACCGCTACGCGCAGACCGTCCTCGGCTCCCGGGTGCGCGACCTGACGGGCGGCTTCAACCTCTGGGGGGTCGAGACACTGCGACAGCTGCGGCCCGCGACGGCCGGCAGCACCGGCTACGCCTTCCAGGTGGAGCTGAAGCACCGGGCGCTGCGGGCGGGCGCCCGCGCGGTGGAGGTGCCGATCACCTTCGCGGAGCGGCGGGCCGGCGTCTCGAAGATGTCGCTGGCGGTCCAGGCCGAGGCGGCGTTCCTGCCGTGGCGGCTCCGCCTGCGCGACCTGCGGGAGCTGCGCGACCCGGGTGAGGTGCGGGCGGTGCGGGACCCGGCCGGGCCGGGCGGAGCGCACCGCCGGTGGCCCGACGGAGCCCGCGCCGCGGACGCGCCGACGCACGGCCCGCAGGCGGTGCGGCGCAGCCCGCACCGAACGGCCGCGCCCTGACCGCAGCCGCGCCCTGACCGCAGCCGTGCCCGGGTGGGAACGCCGCACCGCCGGGCGCCTCTCCCGAGGTGCTCCGGCGGTGCGGTGGGTGCGTGGCGCGGTGCCGCGCGCAGCGCTCGTACCGGCGGGGTCAGCCCGCGGGCACGGGGGGCACGGGCGGTGCCTGGGGGGCGGGGGCCGCCGCGGGGCCGGTCAGGGCCGCTGACCCCGACCCCCTGGAGCCGCCGGAGGAGGCGCGGTCGCCGCTCCGCTCGAAGGGGCTCGCGAACGGGAAGTACGACCGCAGGAACGGCTTCATCACCGCGAGCTGGTCGGCCAGGTCGGCCTCGCTGGAGACGGTGTCGTTGAGGCAGAACACCGAGCGGTCGCGCGCCGCGAGCAGCCGGCCGAGCCGGGCCGGGGTGTGCGGGTGTGCCATGTCGAAGTAGTTGTAGACCATCTCGCCGGGCACGGCCCGCCCGGTGAGGAAGGCGTAGTAGTGGTGCAGCGAGGAGGTCACCGAGAGGTCGTTCAGCTCGCGGAACCGGTTGGCCGCGGTGGTGCGGTGCCGCTCGGCGAACTCCTCCTCGATCTCCTGCAGCACGCTGCGCTGCAGCGCGTGCGGGACGTGCTTCATCTTCTGCGTGATGACGGAGCCGAACCGCTCCTCGATGACGGTGCGGTTGTTCTTGCCCGCCACCGACACCGGGACGTCCTCGGCCGAGGGGCGGCCGAACGGCACGTGCGCCTTGGAGAGGAAGAACTTCGACAGGCCGTTGGCGAGGAAGAAGTCCTGCGGGGTCGCCGGGCGCCCCAGGAAGACGTCGTCGTTGAGGTAGAGGAAGTGCTCCGACAGCCCCTTGATGTGGTGCAGCTGGCTCTCGATGGCGTGCGAGTTGAAGGTCGGCAGCACGGAGGGGTCGGCGAAGATCTCCCGGTGGCTCACGACGGTGATCCGCGGGTTTGAGGTGTCCAGCCAGTCGGGGGTCTGGTCGTCGGTGACCAGGTACACGTGGTTGATCCACGGCGCGTACTGGGCCAGGGAGCGCAGCGAGTAGCGCAGCTCGTCGCGGCTGAGGAAGCGCGCGGCGTTGGCGGCCTCCTCGTGGTAGCCCTCGCCGGTGTGCTCGGCGCGGCGCCGCAGCCAGGCCGGGTCGGAGCCGTCCACCCAGGTGTACACCGCGTCCACGGGGAAGCGGATGTCGTCGGGCAGCGGGTGGGAGAACTCCGGGAGGGTCCGGACCGCGGCGCCCGGCAGCGCGGCCGCCGGCAGCAGCGGGTTGACCCGCGTCAGCGGGACGGTGACGGTCTCCTCACCCGGGGGGACCTCGTCCGTGCAGCGGTTGGCGCGGGGCGCGAGCAGCCCGCCGCGCTCGTCGGCCGCCCAGAACTCGACGTCGCAGCCGAAGCGGTCGCCGACCGCCGCCTCACCGGCGGCGTCGGTGAAGTACCAGCACAGCGGCAGCACGGCCGACTGCTGGGCGCGGCGGCGCAGCAGGCTCTCCATGGCGGGCGCGGTGCGCGGCCCGGTGCGGCCGGAGCCGTCGGTGGTGAGGTAGCCGGCGGTGCGGGCGGCGAGGCCGGCCAGCACCGTGACGGCGGAGTCCCGCAGCGCGGCGGGGACGCCGACCACGCCGGCGGCGGGGTCGTTGCCGCGCACCGCGAAGTGCTCGATCCCGGCCTCCTCCAGCGCCTCGCACACCCACTGGACGGCCTGGGCCTGTGCCTGCACCGGGGAGGGGTGGGGACGGACGTGGGCGGCCTTCGGGCGGCGGTCGACCGTCACCAGTCGGCGTCCGGGGGCCGCGAAGGTCTCGGGGGAGCGGCGCAGCGCGTACCCCGCCCGCCGCTGGGCGATGTGGTCGGGCAGCGCCTGCGAGAGGGTGAGCGACCGCTTCACCGCCGACCGCAGCCGCAGCGAGGCACGCCCCGCGACGGCGCGGCGTGCCGCCAGCGGCACGACTCTGCGGTAGATCGCGACCAGGGTGGACGCCTCGGGGTTGCGGACCGTGCCGCTCGTGCGGCTGCCCCCCTGTTCCGGTTGTGCGCTCATCGCACCGGCTCTCCTCCCACGTGCACGCCCGGCCCTCGGCTGTCCGGGGCGGTGCGAAATGTCACCATCGTCGTAGTCTGCCGCACGTCACCGGCGGGCCCACCGTCCCCGGCGGGGCCCGTCGTGCGGCCGGGTGCGACCACTGGGCCGCACGCTACTCCTTCCCAGCCTTCCGGAAAGGAGGCATCACCGATGTGGTCCGAGAGTCGCGGGTGACAGCCGACCGCTCGGCGAACGGACATGCCCGTTCACTCGTGTGAGTGAACGGGCATCGCCTGCTCGGTGGTTCCGACGAGGACCGGCTATTTCACCGCGCCGCCCATCATGCCCGCGACGAACTGCTTCTGGAACGCGAAGAAGATCGCCAGCGGCACCAGCATCGACAGGAAGGCGCCGGGCGCCAGCACGTCGATGTTGGCGTCGAACTGCCGCATCTGCTGTTGCAGCGCGACCGTCATCGGCGGCGTGCTCGGGTCCGCGAAGACCAGCGCCACCAGCATGTCGTTCCAGACCCACATGAACTGGAAGATCGCCAGCGCCGCGATGGCGGGGCCGCCCAGCGGCAGCACCACCCGGGTGAAGAGCCGCAGCTCCCCGGCGCCGTCCAGCCGCGCCGCCTCCAGCAGCTCCCGCGGGATCTCCGCGAAGAAGTTGCGCAGCAGGAAGATCGCGAACGGCAGGCCGAACGCGGAGTGGAACAGCACCACACCGATCGTGGTCTCGAAGATCCCGAGGGTGTTGAAGAGCCGCGCCACCGGGATCAGCGCCACCTGGATCGGCACCACCAGCAGCGCCACGACACCGATGAACCACCAGTCCCGGCCGGGGAAGTCCATCCACGCGAAGGCGTAGGCCGCCGCCGCGCCCAGGACCAGCACCAGCAGGGTGGCCGGCACGGTGATGACCACCGTGGTCCACAGCGACCCGGTGATCGCGTCGTTCTCCAGGATGCGGGAGTAGTTGGCGCCGGTCAGCGACCCGGGGTCGCTGAGCACCGTCCACCAGCCGCTGGAGTTCATGTCCCGGGGCTCGCGGAAGGAGGAGATCAGCAGCCCCGCCGTCGGCATCAGCCACAGCAGCGCCAGGACGACCAGCACCACCCGGACCGCGGTGCCCGAGAGCAGCGCGACCAGCCGGGTGGCGACCGACGAGCGGGGAGCCCCCTTCCCGGCGGCCGCGTCCGCGGTCGCCGGGGGTTTCGTCGCGGGGGTACTCATCGCTGGGCCTCCTTACGCAGCCGGCGCACGTTGACGATCATCACCGGGATCACCAGCAGCAGCAGGAAGATCGCGATGGCCGAGCCGAGCCCCTGGTCCGCGCCGGCGCCGAACGACACGGTGTACAGCTGGAGCGCCAGCACGTTGGCATCCGGTTGCACCGAGCCCGGCGCGATGATGAGCACGAGGTCGAAGACCTTCAGCACGTTGATCATCAGCGTCACCATCACCACCCCGAGGACCGGGGCGAGCAGCGGCACCGTGACCCTCCGGAACACCTGCCACTCGTTGGCGCCGTCCACCCGGGCGGCCTCCAGGATCTCCCGGGGCACCCCGGCGAGGCCCGCCGCGATGAGCACCATCGCGAAACCGGCCCACATCCAGACGTAGGAGCCGATGATCGCCGGTGTCACCAGCGTGGGCCCGAGCCAGTCCACCCCGTTGTAGGAGGCGGCGAAGTTGGACGCGGCCAGCCGCAGCTCCGCGCCGTCCGCCTCGGCCGGGAGGGAGAACGTGCCGTCCTCCGCCGTCGAGGTGGAGGCGACGGACCGGCCGTCGACCCACGCCTCGACGGTGACGCCGGCGAGCGCCTTCTCGCCGTCGTCGATGACACCGGGCTCGCCACCACCACCCTGCGAGAAGTCGAGCCAGACGGTGCCGGTGACCTCTCCCGCCACGGGCTCCGCGGCGCGGGCGGGCTCGGCGTCGGCGACGTCCTGCGGAGCCACGCGCACCAGGGGCAGCAGCACGCTGTCCCCGGCCGCCACGGTCTCCTCCCGCACGATCGACCCGTCGGGCTGTTCGGTCAGGCCGTCGTCGGGCCGCGGGTGGGCGCCCGGCCAGGGCGCGCCCTCCGAGAAGCTGTCGTGAACCGAGGTGACGACGGCGTTGGCCACGCCCCGGTCCGGGTCCGCCTCGTAGACGAGACGGAAGATGATGCCCGCGGCCAGCATCGAGATCGCCATGGGCATGAAGATCAAGAGCTTGAACGCGGTCGCCCAGCGGATGCGCTCGGTGAGCACCGCGAAGATCAGGCCGAGTCCGGTGGCGACAGCGGGCGCCACGGCGAGCCAGATCAGGTTGTTCTGCAGGGCCTTCCGAATGGCCGGGTCGGTGAAGAGCGACTGGTAGTTGCCGAAACCGACGAACCCGTCACCCGAGGCGTCGAACATGCTCCGGTAGAGCGAGAAGACGATCGGGTACACCACCAGCGCGCCCAGCAGGAGCAGCGCCGGCAACAGGAAGCAGGCCACGACCCAGGGGCGTCCTCGCAGGACGCCGGAGTCCTTCGCCATCGTCCGCAGTCCTCCCGCGGATCAGTCGCCGTAGGCGGAGGCGGCCTGCGACTCCAGGTACTCCTGGACGCCCTCGATGTCCTCGGGGTCGCGGAGGAAGTCCTGCAGCGCCTGCCACATGCCCTGCCCGGTGGTGCCACCGAACGCCGCCGGCGCCAGGTCGGACATGTCGAAGCGGAAGTCGTCGCCCGCGGAGATCAGCGCCTCGGCGATCTCGCGCTGCACGTCGTCCGGGTAGGCGTCGAACTCCAGCGACTTGTTCGGGGAGAGGAAGCCGCCCTGCCCGGCCCAGGTGCGCGCCGCGTCCGTGGAGGCCAGGAAGGCCATGAGCGCCTGCTGCGCCTCGGTCGCCTCACCGGTGTCGGGGGAGAGCGCCACGGCAACGTCGCCGCCGGAGACCACCGGCGAGTCGTCACCCACGGCGGGGAACGGGAAGACCAGGGCGTCCTCGCCGACGACGGCGTCGGTGGAGTCGCTGATCACCGACGCGACGAAGTCGCCCTCGTAGACCATGGCCGCGGCGGGGGCGTCCAGGTCGGCGAAGGTCTGCGTCACCGAGGTCGGGAAGTCGGTGCGCAGCGCGCCCGCCGAACCGCCCGCCAGCAGCCGCTCCTCGCCGAACAGCTCGCCCAGTGTGGTCAGCGCGTCGGTGACGCTCTGGTCGGTCCACGGGATCTCGTGGTCGGCGAGCTGGTCGTACATCTCCGGGCCGGCCTGCGAGAGGTAGATGTTCTCGAACCAGTCCGTCAGCGTCCAGCCGTCGGCGCCGCCGACCGAGACCGGGTCCACGCCCGAGTCGGACAGCACCCCCGCGGTGGAGACGAACTCGTCCCAGGTGGTCGGCGCCTCGACGCCCGCATTGGTGAAGGAAGTGGTGTTGTACCAGACCAGCGACTTGTTGGCCGCCTTCACGTAGACGCCGTACTGCTCGCCGTCGTACGCGCCGAGGTCCTGCCAGCCCTGGTCGTAGTTCTCGGAGAGCTGCTCCTGCGCGAGGTCGCCGACGGGGGCCAGCCAGCCGCGCTCGGCGAACTCGTGGACCACGCCCACCTGGGCCACCAGCGCCACGTCCGGGGCGGCGCCGCCGTCGATCTTCTGCCCGATGAAGGTCGCCAGGTTGTCGCCGGTCGGCACGAAGTTGACGGTGGCGCCCGTCTGCTCCTCGAAGTCGGCGATCGCCGCCATGAAGTTGGACTGCTCGGCGCCCGTCCACACGCCGGCGACCTCCAGCGTCTCGCCGGACAGGTCGGGCAGGTCCAGCGCGGAGTCGCTGCCGCCGCCCCCGCCGCCGCCCCCGCCGGAGCCGCCGTCGTCATCGCTCCCGCAGGCCGTGAGTACCAGGGCCGCCGCGACGGACACCGCCGCGATCCGGCCGACTTGCCGCGTACCGCCGCGGGGTCGAATGGCACTACTCATGTTGACCGCCCTTTTTACCTGTGAACCATCATCGCTTCATCGGACAGGGCGCCGGCCCGCCGGCCCGGAGCTGCGCAGCGGCAGGCCGGGCCGCGTGTTCCGGCGCTGGTAGCCGTTCCTACGCTGCGGGGGCGTGCGAGGCAAGAGCGTTCAACCTGTCAACGGCTCTTTCGTGATGGCTCTGTTACGAGCAGGTCAAACTTCCGGTACCCGGCGTACGGCCCGGGTACTCCCGGCGGGGGAGCGGCGCGGCGTCGCCCCGGGACGGGGCGGTCGCGGGACCGCGGCGGGGCCTGCCCGCCGGCGCCGCCCGCCGCCGTGCGT
>NZ_JAAVJD010000246.1 GCF_012033735.1 Streptomyces lonarensis
GCCGCGAGGGCGGCGCGCGCGGCCGACCGCTTCGGCTCGCGGCGCCGCCGGGCGCCGGGCCTCGCCGTCAGCTCTCGGTGCGGTACATCAGGTCGGTCTCGCGGGTCGCGAAGCCCTGGCTCTGGTAGAGCCGGACGGCGGCCGTGTTGTCGGCGTCGACGTAGAGCATCGCCTCCGGCAGCCCGCGGTCGTGGGCGAGGTAGCGCAGCCCGACGAGGGTGAGGGCCTTGCCGAGGCCGAGGCCCTGGTTGCCGGGGCCGACGCCGAGGACGTAGATCTCGCCGACGCCCTCTGCGGTGTGGACCTTCGTCCAGTGGAAGCCGAGGAGTTCCTCGGAGGCGGGTTCGCCGTCGGCGGTGCGCTTCTCCCGCACCGCGAGGAAGAATCCGGCCGGGTCGAACCAGGCTTCACCCATACGAGCGTCGAGATCCCGCCGAGTGAGGGACCCCTGTTCGGGGTGGTGGGCAAAGGCGGCGGCGTTGAGCTCCAGCCAGGCTTCCTCGTCACGGCCGGAGACGAAGGGACGGACCCGAATTCCGTCGGGGAGCACCGGCTCCGGAAGCGGCATTCCTTCCAACGGCCTGCGCAGTTGCCAGAGTTCGCGGAAAAGGTGCAATCCGAGGCTCTGCGCGAGATGACGCGCGGCCGGGTGGCCGCCGTGGGCCCAGATCCGCACCCGGCGCCCGGACTCGGCGAGCAGCGCCTCACCGACGGCCCGGCCGTGGCCGCGACCGCGGTGGTCGGGGTGAACGACCAGCTCAGCGGCGGGGGCCTCCACCCGGTCGGTTCCGTCGAGTTGGCCGTAGGCGACCAACTCGCCCTTCTGGCGCAGCATCACGTGCCGCACACCTTCACGGGGGCCGCCCCGCAGCAACAGGCGGCCCTGTTCCGACACCGCACTCTGACCGTCGAGCCGCGCACCCGCGTCGATCAGTTCCCCGGCGTCCCGCTGGTCCGCGGCCGACACCTCGTCCACCACTGTGACGTCGCTCATGGCAAAACTCTACGGCGATTTCGACGCGAAGCGGCAATGCGCTCGTTACGTCATTACTCCTGACACGCTACGCGCGTAGCCGTAGGCTGCCGGGCAGTTTCTTCTCTCCAGCCCTTCCCGGAAAGGAACTTTCCCCCCATGCACGGACCTTTCGCCCGGTCCAGCCGGAGCAACGGCCGAGGCCGGGGGCGCCGTCGCGCCGCCGGCATGGTCGCCGCCGCTCTCGCCGGCGCACTCGCGCTCACCCTGCCCGCCGCCGCCAGCCCGTCCACCGAGGCGGGCCAGTCCCGCGACGCCGGGACGGCCGGCCTCGGGCTGGGCCTGCCCAACCTGCCGGGGCTGCCCAGCATCACCGTCGACCTCCAGGTCCTGGCCATCAACGACCTGCACGGCGCGCTGGAGCCGCCGACGGGTTCCGGCGGCCAGGTCACCCACGACCACGGTGACGGCCACACCGAGGCGATCGACGCCGGCGGGGTGGAGTACCTCGCCACCGCCCTGCGCGAGGCGCGGAAGGGCAACTCCCGTTCCGTGACGGTGGCGGCGGGCGACATGGTCGGCGCGACCCCGCTGATCTCGGCGCTGTTCCACGACGAGCCGACCATCGAGGCGCTCAACGCGCTGAAGATGGACGTGGTCGGGGTCGGCAACCACGAGTTCGACGAGGGCTGGCAGGAGCTGCTGCGCAAGCAGGACGGCGGCTGCCACCCCGAGGACGGCTGCTACGTCGAGGACCGCGAGTTCGAGGGTGCGGACTTCCCGTTCCTGGCCGCCAACGTCGTGCACGAGAAGACCGGCAAGCCCATCACCGCGCCGTACACGATCAAGCGGATGAAGGGCGCCAGCGTCGGCTTCATCGGCGTGACGCTGCAGGGCACCGCCGACATCGTGACGCAGGAGGGCATCCAGGGGCTGGAGTTCCTCGACGAGGTCGAGACCATCGACACGTACGCCAAGCAGTTGAAGAAGCGCGGCGTCAACGCGGTCGTGGCACTGATCCACGAGGGCGGGTACCCGGCCAACCCTGCCTACAACGCGGACTGCGACGCCGACGGCGGCGGTCTCTCGGGGCCGATCGTGGAGATCGCCGAGAAGACCACCCCGATGGTGGACGTGATGGTCACCGGCCACACCCACGAGGCGTACGTCTGCTCCATCCCCGACCCGGCCGGCAACGACCGCCTGGTCACCTCCGGCCAGTCCAACGGCCGCCTGTACACCGAGCTGAACATGAAGTACGACCTGCTGCGGCGCGACATCGTCCGGACCTCGGTCGAGGGCACCAACCACGTCGTCCACCGCGACCAGCCCAAGGCCCGCGACCTGACGCGACTGGTGGACTTCTGGGCCGAGTTGGCCGCTCCGATCGCCAACGAGCCCGTCGCCTGGATCAGCGAGGACATCTGGCAGGACCGCACCGTCCCCGAGACGCCGCTGGGCAACCTGGTCGCGGACGCCCAACTCGCCCACGCCCAGGGCATCGACGACTCGGCGGAGATCGCACTGATGAACCCGGGCGGAATCCGCACCGACCTGGTGTACGCGGCCTCCGGTGACGAGGGCGACGGCGTGGTGACGTACGAGGAGGGCTTCGCCGTCCAGCCGTTCACCAACTACGTGCATCTCGTCGACCTCACCGGCGAGCAGCTGGTGCAGGTGCTCCGCGAGCAGGTGAGCGGGCCCAACGAGGGCTCCAACAAGATCCTCCAGCCCTCGGAGGGCTTCGAGTGGACGTTGGACCTGACCCGCTCGGGTGCGGACCGCGTCCTCACGGACTCGGTGACGGTGGGCGGGGAGCCGCTGGACACCGACCGCGTCTACCGGGTCGCGGTCAACTCGTTCCTCGCGGGCGGCGGGGACGGCTTCCCGACGCTGGCCGAGGGCGCGAACCCGGTCGTCGGCGGCATCGACCTCGATGCGCTGATCGACCACCTCGGCGAGGTCTCCTCGCCGCAGGCGCCGCTCGCCGCGCCCGCCGCGGACCGGATCACCGTCATCCGCTGAGGCCGTTGCGGCCGCCCCCGCTGCGGCCGCGCAGGCCGCCGAGGCGCCACCGGCCGTGAGGCCGGGACTCCTCCCCCGGGCCCCGCTCCCGCCGCACCCGCGGCGCGGGCGGGGCCCGCCGCGTGCCCGGGCACCGGGCGTCCCGGCACCGGGCGTCCCGGCGTCCGACCCCCGGGAGAATCCTCAACCTCGCTCGAAGTCGAGCTACCCTGACCGCATGGCCCACGGAACGATCAGCCGCGAACTCACCATCGGGCAGCTCGCCGAGCGCAGCGGCGTCGCGCCGTCCGCGCTGCGCTTCTACGAGGACAGCGGGCTCATCGACTCGCGGCGGACCAGCGGCAACCAGCGGCGCTACCGCCGGGAGACACTGCGCCGGGTCGCGTTCATCCGGGTCTCGCAGAACCTCGGCATCCCGCTCGCCGAGATCCGCGACGCGCTCGCCCTGCTGCCGAACGGCCGGACGCCGACGCCGGAGGACTGGGCCGCGGTCTCCGAGCGCTGGCGCGGCGATCTCGACGCCCGCATCCACCAGCTGACCCAGCTGCGCGACCACCTCTCCGGCTGCATCGGCTGCGGCTGCCTGTCGCTGCGCGACTGCGCGCTGGCCAATCCCGGCGATGCCCTCGCCGAGGGCGGGCCCGGCGCCCGCCGGCTCACCCGGCGCGAAGCGGCAGCCACCGACGACGAGGCGCAGCGGGAGGAGCCGAACTAGCCTGACAGCACTCGCAGTTGCGCAACCCACGCGGTCGCCGCGAGGGGAACCAACCTCGCCTGTCGGACAGTTCGCCGCACGCACCGCCGCGGCAGGACACAGTTCCGTCGCGCTTCCACCACGACCAGGACACAACGCGGTCGAAGCGCTGCGAAATCCGCTACACCACGCTGTGCTTGGGCGATGAGAACGATCACCTCACGCACCGCACACCGCCGCGCCCTGACCGCGGCGGCCGGTGCCGTCATCCTCGCCGTCACCCTCACCGCCTGCTCGGGCGACGGCGACGACTCAGCCGGAAACTCGGACGCGTCCAACGGGAGCGACGCGTCGAACGCGCAGGAAGGCGACGACTCCGCGCCGTCGGAGGAACTGAACGACTCCGGGCTCCGCAGTGAGCTGTCGGAGGGCGACTGCTGGGGCCGCGCCGACACCGTCGACCACGACGCGGTGCCCTGCTCCGAACCGCATGTCTTCGAAGTGACCGGTGTCCACGACGACTTCCTGCCGTCGGCGCCGGACGACATCATCACCACCACCCAGGAGAAGGACGCGCTCTGCGAGGAGACCTTCGCCGCCTACTTCGGCTTCACCGTCGACGACCAGGAACCGCTGGTCCTGTTGTCGACCGCGGAGCCCAGCGTGCTGGCCCGCGGTGTTCCGCAGACCGTGGTGTGCAGCGCCTACACCATGCGCACCGAGGAGCACACCGGCTCGTTCCGGTGACCCGACCGCAGGCCGTGGTCACGCTGCCCCACCCCTGGTAGGCCTCGCGGCCGCACGCGGCACACCCCGCCGCACGGCCCGCCCGGCACCCGCACCGCCGCGCCCGCCCCGCGTCACCCCGCAGGGGCGGGCGGCGGGCAGCCGCAGGACTGCCGCAGCTTCAGCTCCACCGGGAACTGCCGCACCCGGTCCGGGGCGCCGCCGCCCTCCGCCGGGTCGCCCATCGCCAGGCCGACGGCGGCCCGCGCCATCGCGCCCCGGTCGGAACCGACCGTCGTCAGCGGCGGGTCGGTGAGACCCGCCTCCTTGACGTCGTCGAACCCGGCGACGGCCAGCTGCCCGGGCACGTCGAGCCGCAGCTCCCGCGCGGCACGCAGCACGCCGATCGCCTGGTCGTCGGTGGCGCAGAAGATCGCCGGCGGGCGGTCCGGCCCGGCGAGCAGTTCCAGCGCCACCCGGTAGGCGTCGTAGCGGTTGTAGGGCGCGGAGAACAGCCGCCCCTCGACGGGGAGGTTGGCGTCGCGCATCGCGTTGCGCCAGCCCTCGACGTGGTCGGTGACCGGGTCGCCGACGGTCGGGGTCTCCTCGGTGCCGCCGAGGCACGCGACGTAGGGGTAGCCGTGCGACAGCAGGTGCCGCACGGCCTCCTCGGCGCCTCCGACGTCGTCCAGGACGACCGCCACGTCGTTGATGGCCTCCGGCCGCTCGTGCATGAGCACCACGCGGGCGTCCCACGCCTCGATCTCGGCCGCCGCGTTGGCGGTGGGGCCCTGGCTGATCAGGATCAGTCCGGAGACCCGCATGCCGAGGAACGCGCGGAGATAGTGCACCTCGCGCTCGTCGAGGTAGTCGGAGTTGCCGACCAGCACCATCATCCCGCGCTCGGCGGCCGCGCGTTCGACGGCGTGCGCCATCTCGGCGAAGAACGGCTGCCGCGCGTCCGGCACGATCAGCCCTATGAGGTCGGTCCGCTGCGAGGCCATGGCCTGCGCGACCCGGTCCGGGCGGTAGCCGAGCTCCTTGATGGCGTTGAGGACCCGTTCCCGGGTCGCCGCGGCCACCGGACGCGGGCCGTTGTTGATGACATAACTGACGACGGCGGTCGAGGTTCCCGCCAGTCGTGCGACATCGTCCCGCGTCACCTTGGCCACGGCGGAAGTCTAGACCGCTGCCGGCTCAGGCCCGGCGTGCGGCCTGTTTGACCACCTGCTCGGCCTCGCGGGTGACGGCACGGGCCTGCTCGGCCTCGACGGAGTCGGTCTTCTCCGGCACGACGAAGCGGTAACCGACGTTGCGGACGGTGCCGATCAGCGACTCGTGCTCCGGGCCGAGCTTGGCGCGCAGCCGCCGGACGTGGACGTCCACCGTGCGGGTGCCGCCGAAGTAGTCGTAGCCCCACACCTCCTGGAGGAGCTGCGCGCGGGTGAAGACGCGGCCCGGGTGCTGGGCCAGGTACTTCAGCAGCTCGAACTCCTTGAAGGTGAGGTCCAGCACGCGGCCCTTCAGCTTGGCGCTGTAGGTCGCCTCGTCGACCAGCAGGTCGCCGTTGCGGATCTCGGTGGGGTTGTCGTCGCTGACCAGCTGGCGGCGGCCGACGGCGAGCCGCAGCCGGGCCTCGACCTCGGCCGGGCCGGCGGAGTCCAGCACCACGTCGTCGACGCCCCAGTCGGCGGTGACGGCGGCGAGGCCGCCCTCGGTGACGATCAGCACCAGCGGGCAGCCGGGGCCGGTGGAGTGGAGCAGCTGGCAGAGCGAGCGCACCTGCGGCAGGTCCTTGCGCCCGTCGATGAGGATCGCGTCCGCGCTGGGGACGTCCACCAGCGCCGGGCCCTCCGCGGGGGCGACACGCACGTTGTGGAGCAGCAGCTCGAGAGCCGGGAGCACCTGGGAAGACGGCTGGAGGGCATTGGTCAGCAGAAGCAGGGAGCTCACGACGAGGTCCTTCCTCAGTCCTGGACAGCGTGACGGCGGTACAGCGATGCGGGTGCTGGTACGCGTTTCGGCGGAGATGGACAGTTGGAACGGCGGACGGCTCAGGCGACGTTGCCCGGGTATCCCGGTCTGCGCGGGCCCGGTCGCGGGCGGACGACGTCACGTGCGACGAAGATCCACAGCGGCCCGGAAAGCGCGAAAGGACCCGTTCGCGGCGTCGGCGCCCGGATCCTTCTGGCACGAGAGCATACCGGAGGTGTCCGATCCGTGAAGGGACGCGCGTCACATCGCCGACATGCGGACGTGATCCGGCCACCATGTGGACGCCGCCGGGGCCACGGCCCGACCCGCGCGCGTCACCGGGGCGACACCGCCGGGACACCCGGCCGTCCCGCCGCGCCCTCGCTCCCCGGTCCCGCCCCGCCGGAGTCGGCCGCCACCGGGCCCGCACCGACGGGCGGTTCCGGAGCGGCCGGACCGGCCGGGGAGCCGTCCGGGGGCGGGACGGGCGCGGCCCGCGGGGCTGCCATGATGGGCGACTACAGCGGGAGGACTCGATGGCGAGCGGCACGATCAGGTACTGGGCGGCGGCGAAAGCGGCCGCCGGCACCGCCGAGGAGACATACCGGGCGGACCACCTGGCGGCCGCGCTGGACGAGGCCCGCGCCCGGCACGCGGACCGCCCGGAGTTCGAGCGGGTGCTGCTGCGCTGCTCGTTCCTGGTGGACGAGCGCCAGGTCGGCTCCCGCGACCACGCAGACGTCCCGCTCACCGAAGGCGGCACCGTCGAGGTGCTGCCGCCGTTCGCCGGAGGCTCCCGATGAGCACCCCCCATCCGCACGACCAGCCCGGGTACGGCCCGCCGACCGGGCAGCCGCACCCGGCGGGACCGGGGTACGCCGGCCCGCCCGGGGCGGGCCACGAGCCGACCGCCGCGCACGGCGGACCGGTCCACGGCGGCGCGTACGACGCCGGGTACGGCCCCGGGTACACCGGTGGCGCGCAGGGCGGCCCCTACGGCGGGCAGCCCGGACCGGCCGGGCCGCAGGGCGGGTAC
>NZ_JAAVJD010000247.1 GCF_012033735.1 Streptomyces lonarensis
GTGGAAGGCACCGCGGGCCTCACCGCCGGCGGAGCGCCGCCGGGCGGGTCGACGCCCCCACGGGCGACTCGGCTCGGCGCCCGCCGGGGCGGGTACCACGGTGGCGCCGGTCAGCCGGTGGCGCGGCCGGCGAGGGCCTCCACCGCGGACCGCAGCCCGGTGAGGCGGGTCGCGCCGGGAATGCCGACCCCGGCCCACCCCGGGCCGGCGAGGTGCACCGCGGGCCGGATGCGTGCGCCGCGCTGCCCCCACCCCACGCCGAGCAGGTGGGTCACGAGCGCCCGGTCCGCGGTCTCGCGGGCCTGTGCCCAGAGCACGACGCCGGCCGGTCCGAGTCGCCGGACCGCCCCGACGAGCGCCTCCGCCGGCATGGCCGCGCCGAACACCCTGGTCGGGACGCCACGTTGACCAAGGGCGGCGGCGAGCGCCTCGATCGGCAGGGTGTGGTGCTCGTCCGCGACGCAGGTGAGCAGGGTCGGCGGCGCACCGGCTCGCGGCGGAACGGTGGGAAGCCGCCGGAACGCGGACGAGACGTGCCACGACAGCAGGTGCTCCACGCCCACGTACGGCTCGCCCTCCATCGCCCACTTCCGGCCGACCGTGTGCAACGCCGGGGCGATGACCTCCTCCCAGGCCGTGATGAGCCCGTGGTGTGCGAGGGCCAGGTCGAGGAGGTGCTCCAGCGCCGGCCCGTCCAGCCGCGTCGCTGCGCGCGACAGCCCTCGCCACTCGGGGCCGGGGCGGCGGGGGACCGCGTCTCCTTCCGGCCCGGTCTCGTGCTGGGGGTCGGGTGCGGGGAGGGGCGCGCCCGCGCTGCGAATCCGGCGGCTGCCCGGCGCGGGGCCGGGCAGGGGGGCCGTGCCGCTGCGCGGCGGCGGCAGGCGGAGGGCGCCGCCGGAGCTTCGGGTGGCGTTCGGCAGCCGCGTCGGTGCGGGGGAACGGAGGGAGTGGTCGACGGTCCGCGCCGCGAGGGCGTACTGCGGTGCCGGTGCCGGTGCCGGTGCCGGTGCCGGTGCTGGTGCCGGGCGGTCGCTGCGGTCTGCGCGGGCGCCGGTGCGCGGTGACGGGGAGCCGCCTCGGCAGGGTGGGTCGGCCGCCCGGTCGTGGCGTCGGTCCGTGAGGCCGGCGTCCGGTGCGACCGGTGCTGCTTGCTCGTCGCCGGCCGGCCGCCCGCGCGCCGCGTCGGCCGGCCCGGGAACCGGGCCGCCGGGGGCGGCCTCTCCGCCGGGCGGCGGCTCGCGTAACGCCGGGGAGGGGGGCAGCGGCGGACCGGCTGCCTGACCCGCCGGTCCCGGTCGGCCGGCGGGTGCGGGCTCTCTCCCGGGCGGGGGAGGCCGGTCGGCTCCGTGGGGGGCGGGGAACCAGCAGTCCGCGAGGGCCGGCGGCTCGGCCGTGGGTGGGGCGGGCCGGGCGACCGCGTGGCCGTGAGGCCCGGGCCGGCTGTGTCCGGCCGAGGCTGCCGCCTCCTGGTGGTCCGTGCCGTCAACGCCACCCATCGGCGCGGGCTCTGCGGCGATGGGGAGCACCTTCGCGTCGGGCAGCTCCGCCGCCAGCGCGGCGCGCGCCGCCTCGCGCGGCGGGACACCCAGCCCGGTGAGGCGGCACATCTCCTCCAGTCGCGCCACGTCCGACGGGGTCCACCGGCGGTGCCTGCCGCTCTCGTGGCGTGCGGGCCCGATGGCGTAGCGGCGTTCCCAGCTGCGCAGTGTGGTCGGGGCGACGCCGAGGCGGCGTGCCACGGCGCCGGTGCTGAGGGCGGGCACGCCCTCGGACGGTCGGGGGTCGCTCCGGTCGGCACTCACCCGAACCATGCTAGGCAGCGGGGCACGCCTCCGGGGGCCCGTTGATCATGTCGGGCGCCGGACGGTGCCCGGACGCCCCCGCCTGCCCGGCCGACCGGCCGCGCATCGGACGTGCGACCGACCGAGGAAGGCTGACGTCGGCTCGGGCACATCGGCCGAACGGACTCCTCGTCACCGCCCCGGTCACCACATGAACGGAGCACCCCGATCCCGCACTCCCGATCCGACCGGCGCGCGGAGTGCCATCCGACCGCTGTTCAGGGTGCTTCCCCACCACCCGTTCACAGGTCAGGGCGCGACGCGCGAGGAGCCGGCGACGGAGCGAGCAGGGGGTGAGGGCTCGGAGCGGGACAGGCCGGCCGAGTTGACGCAGGGAAAGGACACGCCTGGTCGGGTGAGGGCGACGGGGCGGTGCCGCCGGGCCCGGGGCGGCCGGGAGCCCACGGGGCGCCCCGGCAGGCAGCTCCCGGCGGGCAGCGCGCCGCGCCACGTACGACGGCTGCCGGTGGTGCCGGGCGGGGAGAGGCGCGGAGCAGTATCGAAACGGTCCGTTCGGACAGCTGACGGGCTGGTCTGCGGGCCCGCGGACCAGCCCGAGGACCGGGGCCGGGGGGGGGGGGGGGGGGGGGCACATCGGCCGAACGGACTCCTCGTCACCGCCCCGGGGCCGGCCCGGCGTGCGGTGCGGCACCACCGCCGCGCCGGGCGGAGCGGGAAGGCCGAGGCGGGAGCACCGCCCGGCACCTCGGCCTCCCACGTGGCGGAGTCAGCGGATGCGGGCGCGGATCACCTCGCGTGCCGCGCGGGCGCCGGACGCCAGAGCGCCCTGCACCGACCCGGTCCCCCGGTAGTCGCCGCAGACGTAACGGCCCTCGGCGAGTCGGGTCGGACGGCTCAGCGGCCAGGGCGGTGTCATCGCCGGAAGTGCGGCGGGGACGGTGCGCGCGTCGATCAGTTCCCAGCCGCCGGTGTCGGCGCCGTAGACCTCGGCGAGTGCCGCGCGCACCGCCGCCTCCCGGCCGGGTACGTCGTCGCCCAGGGCCGAGGTGGCGACGAGGGAGTGGCCCGGCGGGGCGTAGTCGGGCGCCACCTGGCTCAGCACCGCGGTGTTGAGGAACCTCCGGGCGGTGTCCAGCAGCAGCGTCGGTTCCGTCAGGGGCGGTCGCGGCGCGGCGTGGTAGTAGGTGGTGACGGTGCGGAACGCCGGGACGGCCAGGTCGGGCAGGAGTCGGGCGGCGGTCCCGGCGTCGGTGGCGACGACGACGGTGGAGGCGTCGAGCCTGCCGCCGGAGGCGAGTTCCACGCCCTCCTCGGTGATCCCCGCCACGGGCGTCTCCAGCCGGAGCGACCCGGTGGGGAGGCCGTCGGCGAGCTGCCGGGGGACGGCTCCAATGCCGCGGGCCGGCAGGGTCAGGTGGCCGCGCAGGAAGCTCCGCCACACCATGTGGAACATCCGGCTGGTGGTCGTCAGGTCGTCGTCGAGGAACACCCCGGCGAGAAAGGGGCGGAGCAGTTCGGAGACCATCCGGTCGGAGACACCGGACCGCTCCAGTTCCTCCCGGGTGGTGCGCTCCGGGGACCGGTGCAGGGAGCGGCGCAGCGCGGGGCCGCTGAGCAGCATGTCGCGCGCGCTGATCCGGCCGAGGGCGAGCAGGTCGCGGGTGTCGGCCGTGGCGGAGGTGAGAACGCCGGCGGCGCGGCGGGGATGCCGGGTGGGGTTGTCCCACCGGACGCGGCCCCGGGGGGTGTGGACCAGTACCCCGGAGGTGAACGGGTGCAGGCGCAGCCCGTACAGGTCGAGGCGGCGGGCGACCTGCGGGTAGGAGGTGTTGAACACCTGGAAGCCGCGGTCGAGGAGGAAGCCGTCGCGGCGGTCGGTGCGCATCCGCCCGCCCACGTCGTCGGACGCCTCCAGCAGCGCGACCTCCAGGCCGGCGTCGGTGAGGTCGCGGGCGCAGGCGAGCCCGGCGAGTCCCGCGCCGACGACGATGACGTCGGGGTGGTCGGGGTGGTAGCGGCTGTGGGCCGTCACGTGGTTCACCTTCCTCGGCGGCGGGCCGGTCGGGGGTGCCGGGTGTGGTCCGGCGGGTGGCTCCGGCCGGTCGGATGTGCCGGGCCGGGGCGGGGCGGTTCGGTGGCGGCTGGCCCGGGGGCGGCATCGGCGGGTGCGCGGCGCGGGCGGTGGCACCGCCCGGACCGCTCGTGCCCCGCCTCCTCGTCGAGCCGTCCGTCGGACCGTCCGGTGGTCACGTCAGTCGACTCCCCGGGCCTGCTTGAAGCGGTCGAGGCCCTCGCTGAGGGAGACGATCGGGTCCGGGTAGTCGTACCGGGCGCGCTCCAGCCCGGTGAGCTTCCACGGCTCGTGGACGGCGGCGCCCTCCAACTCCGCGAGTTGCGGGACCCAGCGGCGGACGTACTCGCCGTCGGGGTCGTACCGCAGCGCCTGGCGGATCGGGTTGAGGACCCGGTTGGGGCGGGTGTCGGTCCCGGTGCCGGCCATCCACTGCCAGTTCATCTGGTTGTTGGCGACGTCGCCGTCGACCAGCATGCGGAGGAAGTGCCGAGCCCCCCAACGCCAGTCCAGATAGAGGGTTTTGGTGAGGAAGCTGCCGGCGAGCAGCCGGCCGCGGTTGTGCATCCATCCCTCGTGGGAGAGCTGGCGCATCGCGGCGTCGACGATCGGGTAGCCGGTGAGGCCGTCCCGCCAGGCGGCGAAGTCGTCCTCGGCGTCGCGGCCGGTGCGCCAGCGGTCGTGCTTGGCGCGGTAGTCGTCGTGCGCGGCGGCCGGCCGGGCGGCCAGGACCTGGTGGTGGAACTCCCGCCAGCACACCTGTCGCACGAACGCCTCGGCGCCGCTGCCGGAGACGGCGCGCGCCCGGTGGACGACCTCCGTCGGGGAGAGGGTGCCGAAGTGGAGGTGGGGGGAGAGCCGGGAGGTGCCGTCGCCGGGGAGGTCGTCGTGGCGCTCGTCGTAGTGGTGGATGCCGCTGCGCAGCCAGTTGGCCAGGCTGTGGCGGGCCGCCTGCTCCCCGCCCGGGGCGAGTCCTTCGGAGACATCGGGGATCTTCGCCCGGTCCGGGAGGTCGTCGGAGCGGACGCTGTCGGGGACGCGCACCGTGCGGGGGGCGGGCAGCGGGTCGCGCAGCCGCTCCTGGTCCCAGCGGCGGTGGTACGGGGTGAAGACCGCGAAGTGGTCGGAGCCGGCGGGGGTGACCGCGCCGGGCGGCAGCGCGGTCACGACCGCGTCGTGGACCCGCAGCCGGCGGCCGTCCTCACGGAGTGCCTCGCGCAGCCGGTCCTCGCGCCGGTGGGCGTAGCGGCTGACGTCCGCGGCCATGTGGACCTCGTCGGCGTCGGCCTCGCGCGCCACCTCGCGGACGCGGTCGACGACGTCGCCGCTGCGCAGCACGAGGCGGCCGCCGCGCTCGCGCAGGCCGCTGTCGAGGTCGGCGAGGCAGTCGACGAGGAAGGCCAGCCGGTTGGGGGCGGCGAAGCCGGCGGCGTCGATGTGCTCGTCGCGCACGAAGAGCGGCACCACCGCGTCGTGGTTGTCCAGCGCGGACCGTAGCGGCGGGTGGTCGTGCAGGCGCAGGTCCGAGGTGAAGAGGACGACTGCGACGGTCATGGGCGGGCTCCTGGACGGTGCGGGGTGCGGGCTTGCGGGGTGCCGGCTCGCTGGACGGTGGCGGTGGGGCGCGGGTGCCGCGGTGCTGCGGGCCCTGCCGGCGGCGGTTGCCGTCGGCCCGGCCGGTCAGCCCCCGCCGGCGCCGACAGCGGTCGGCCGCGACGCGCGGGACCGGTCGGTCGCCTCCTCGTTGCGGGCGCGGTGCTCGGCGGCGCGGGCGATGTTGCGGGCCATGCCGCCGAAGACCACGGCGTGGAACGGGGAGATGCTCCACCAGTAGAGATGGCCGAGCAGCCCGTGCGGATGGAACAACGCGCGCTGCGAGTACTCGGTTGCGCCTTCTCCGGGCGGCGCGCCCTCCTCGGGGGGCGCCGTGTCGGCGCGCAGCTCCAGCCAGGCGAGTCCGGGCAGCCGCATCTCGGCGCGCAGCCGCAGCAGTCGGCCGTGCTCGATCTCCTCGACCCGCCAGAAGTCGAGGGTGTCGCCGACGCGGAGCCGCTGTGCGTCCCGTCGGCCGCGCCGCAGGCCGACGCCGCCCATGAGCCGGTCCAGGCCGCCGCGCACCGCCCAGGCGAGGGGGAAGGAGTACCAGCCGTTGTCGCCGCCGATGCTCTCGATGACGCGCCAGAGCGCCTCGGGCGGGGCGTCGACCTGGCGGCTGCGGCGGTCGGTGTAGAGGCTGCCGCCGGACCAGTCGGGGTCGGTCGGCAGCGGGTCGCTGGGCGCGCCGGGCACCGAGGCGGAGGACCAGCGGGTCGCGACGTCGGCGTCCCGGACGCGGCGCAGCGCCAGGGTCAGCGCCCGGTCGATGCCGATCGGGGCGTCGGGCGGGTCGGGGACGTGGTCGGTGATGTCGTGCTCGCGGCAGACGACCTCGTGGCGCAGCGATTCGGTGAGGGGGCGGGCGATGGTCGGCGGCACCGGGGTGACGACGCCGATCCAGTGGCTCGACAGCCGGGGGGTGAGGACGGGGACGGGCAGGATGACCCGGCGGGGCAGGCGGGCGACGGCCGCGTACCGCTGCATCATCTCGGCGTAGGTCACGACGTCGGGGCCGCCGATGTCGAAGCCGCGGTCGACCTCGGCCGGCATGTCGGCGCTGCCGACGAGGTAGCGCAGCACGTCCCGCACGGCGACGGGCTGGGTCCGGGTGCTGACCCAGCTGGGCGTGACCATGACGGGGAGGCGTTCGGTCAGGTACCGCAGCATCTCGAACGAGGCGGAGCCGGAGCCGATGATGACGGCGGCGCGGAGCACGGTCGCCGGTACGGGGCTCTCCAGGAAGATCCGGCCGACCTCGGCGCGGGAGCGCAGGTGGGGGGAGAGCTCGCTCTCGGGGACGCCTTCGGGGGTGAGACCGCCGAGGTACACGATGCGCCGGACCCCCGCGGCGTGGGCGCGGTCGGCGAAGTTCTGCGCGGCGCGGCGGTCGGTCTCCTCGAAGCTGTCGCCGCTGCCGAGGGCGTGCACCAGGTAGTAGGCGACGTCGATGTCCCGCATGGCGGCGCCGGTCGAGTCGGGGTCGGTGACGTCGCCGCGGACGATGTCGGCGCTGTCGGCCCAGTCCTGGTCGCGGAGCCGCTCGGGGGAGCGCGCGAGGCAGCGGACCTGGTGTCCGGCCCGGAGGAGCTCGGGGACGAGCCGCCCGCCGATGTAGCCGCTGGCGCCGGTCACCAGGCACCGCAGGGGGTGGTCGGTGGGGGGCGTCGCCGCGGCGGCGGGCTGTTCGTCGGGGGCGGCCGGCTCGTCCGGGCCACCTACCGGGGCGCCGCCGTCGGCGGTCCGCGCCGGCCCGGCGGCGGTACGGGTGGCGCCCGGGGCGAGTCCTTCGGAGACATCGGGGATCTTCGCCCGGTCCGGGAGGGCGTCGGAGCGGACGCTGTCGGGGACGCGCACCGTGCGGGGGGCGGGCAGCGGGTCGCGCAGCCGCTCCTGGTCCCAGCGGCGGTGGTACGGGGTGAAGACCGCGAAGTGGTCGGAGC
>NZ_JAAVJD010000248.1 GCF_012033735.1 Streptomyces lonarensis
CCCCCGACGCCGGGGTCACCGTCCTCACCGCCGAGGACGACCTCGTCGAGCTGCTCGTCGAGACGGGCGGCACCCACGGCGGCTCCCACACGGTCACGTTCGGCGCCGGGCCGCCGCCGGCCCTCCGCCGGACCCGGCTGATCCCGGCGGAGGCCACCGCGACCGTCCGCGCCGGGCGCCACGCGGGGCGTCCGTCCCCCGGGCCCGACCGGCTCACGGTCCGCCACGCGGCCGCCCCCGACGGCACCGCCCGCGCCCTGCTGCGGTTCGCACTCCCGCCCGACCTGCCCGCGCGGGGCGTCGAGCGCGCGGTCCTCTGGGTCTTCGGAGCGATCCCCAAGGACCCGGACAGCCGCGCCGCCGACATGCTGCAGCACCCGCTCCGCGCCCACGCCGCCGCACCCGGACACCGGGCGTGGCAGGAGGCGACCGTCACCTGGCACAGCGCGCCCCGCCCCGGGCCGCCGCTGGGGGAGGCGTGGGCCACCACCTATTCCGACTGGGCGGGGCTGGACGTCACCGCCGCGCTCGGCGCGGGCCGCGCCCCGCTGACGCTGGTGCTCGCCCAGGACGATCCGGGGCCGCTCACCGAACTCGCCGGCCGGACCGCCGCCCGGCCGGCGGTGCGCCCCCTGCTGCACCTGGTGCACCGGCTCTGACGCCCGCGACCGGGACCGGCGCCCGCGCGGGAACCCGGTGGCGGCCCGAGGCTGTCCGCCGACAGAATGCGTCGGTGTCCGAACCCCGCCGCCCCGAGGCCGCGCCCCGCTCCGCCGCCCGCCCGCACGCGTGCGGGACGGACGGCCGCCCCGCGCCGGGGACGGACGGAGCCACCCGGCGCCGCGAGGACCTGCTGCGCGCCGAGCGGGAGGGGCGGCGCCAGAAGTTCCTGTTCTTCTGGGGCCACCGCCCGCCGCCCGGCGGGGGCGTCGGCTCCGGGTGCCTCAGCCAGTGGTGGCCCGCGCCCGTCGTCCTGGACGGGGTCGTCCACCCGACCGCCGAACACCGCATGATGGTCGCCAAGGCGCGGCTCTTCGGTGACGAGGCGGTGGCCGAGCGGATTCTCGCGGCCCGGCACCCGGGCGAGGCCAAGGCGCTGGGGCGGACGGTCGCGGGGTTCGACGAGGCCCGGTGGGCCGCCCACCGCTACGCGATCGTGGTGGAGGCCTCGGTGGCCAAGTTCCGGCAGCACCCGGAGCTGGGCGCCTACCTGCGGGCCACGGGAGGCCGCGCGCTGGTCGAGGCGAGCCCGCTCGACCGGGTGTGGGGGATCGGGCTCACCGCCGACGCGCCCGACGCCGGCCGGCCGTCGGCGTGGCCGGGGCGGAACCTGCTCGGCTTCGCGCTGATGGACGCACGCGACGCGCTCGACGCGTGACGCACGACGCCCCCCCCGGGCCGCGCGGAGCGGGTTCCGGGGGTCGTCGGGCGCGGTACCGATCGGGGAGCTTCGCGGAAGGCAGCCGGCGCGGGGTCACGGAAGCACGGGGGCGCAGGGGCGGGCGGCACACGGACGGACACCGGCGGGGGGCGGGTTTCGGCCGGTGTGCGACCGCGCACGCCCCCCGCGCGCGGGACGGCCCCCTGGTCGTGACCTCGGTCACTCTGCGAGATCGACGCCCCCGGGAAGTGTGACGGATGGCACCATCGGGTAGGGAGCGGCCTGCCCGCCCCATGTGACCTGCACGTATGCCGTGGACACGACCGACTCCCGCCCCTGGTGGGGGCATTCGGGGAGCAGGTCGGCCATAACGGAGCGGCGCGATGTCGTACCCGAGGCGTACTGTGTTCGTATGTTCACCGATCCTCGCCACGAGCGTCAGGCTTCCGCGGAGGAAGCCAACGCCGCGATCCGCGCCCTGGTCACAGCCCAGGGTGGTCGGGCATGGTCGGCGGATGACCTCGCGGAGCTCGGTCGCCTCAGGGCCGAATGGCTCGCCGCCGTGCGCGCCCAGGTGACCACCGCCGCTTGAAGGACTCCGCCGGGGGCGCAACCCGGCGCCTCCTAGCCGCCTCCGCACCGCGGGGGCACGCCGCCGCTCCCCGCGCCCGCTGTGCGCCCCCTCAGCAGTGACGCCTCAACCACGCGCCGCCGCTCGCGACCGTGCCGCTCTCCGCGGCCGGTGCGGCGGCGCGGGCGTCCTGTCGCGCCCCGATTCCGCCCGCCGCCTCCCGGTCCCGGCGGTGCCCGCCGCCCACCACCATGGGCGTCCGGGCACGACGGGACGACGAAGGGCTTCCCGGCCTGAGCCGGGAAGCCCTTCGTCTGAGGTGCGCCGCCAGGGACTCGAACCCCGGACCCGCTGATTAAGAGTCAGCTGCTCTAACCAACTGAGCTAGCGGCGCCTCTTTCGGCCTCTCGGCCGGACAACAAGAACTCTACCCGCTCCCCGGGGGTGCTGATGACCACCGGCGGGTGTCCGCGCGGTGGCCCCGCTCACAGCGACAGCGACAGCAGCGCCGGTGCCGCCTGGTCGTTCAGGGTCTCCGCCGCCTCGCGCAGTCGATGGGCCTGCCCGATCGGCAGCGAGAGCGCGAGAGCGCCGACGGTCGCCCCCGCCGTCAGCGGCACCGCCGCGCACAGCGTGCCCACCGCGTACTCCTGCAGGTCCAGCACCGGCATGGTCGCCGGCTGCCGCTCCAGGGTGGCCAGCAGCACCCGATGATCGGTGACCGTGCGGGAGGTCAGCCGCGCGGTGGGATGGCGCGAGAAGTGGTCCTCCCGCCCCTCGTGGTCCAACTGGCTGAGCAGGCACTTTCCCAGCGCCGTGGCGTGCGCGGCGGAGCGGAGGTCCACCCACTGGTGCACCGCCGGCCGGTCGGGCGCCGCCGACACATGGGGGACGGTGAGTTCCCCGCCCACGTAGCGGCCGACGTAGACCGCGGCCCCGACGCTGCGGCCGAGCCGGTCCAGCGCCTGTCGCAGCTTCTCCTCGCGCACCTGGTGGCGGCTGTCCTCGCCGCCCAGCCGCAGCAGCGCCTCGCCGGCGCACCAGCCGCCGTCGTCGAGCTCCCGGAGGTAGCTCTCCCGGGCGAGCATCCGCAGCAGGCCGGCGGCCTGGCGCGGCGGGAGCTGGAGCTCGGTGGCCAACTCGTCCTCGCCCACGCCGTCCGGACGCCGGGCCACCGCCTCCAGCGCTCGGAGCGCGTACCGGACGGAGTACAGCGGGGCGATCGCCCCGGATCCCAGTGCCACAGCGCCCTCCCGCGGGTTACCGCAGCCGCCCTCTCGTACACGGGAAGCCGACAAGGCACCCAAGGTTAGCCGCGAACCTCCGTACGGGGAGGGCTGGTCGGCACTCTGGCCGAAACGGCCCGCGACCCGCCCCCGGCAGGCGGGGACGGGTCGCGGAGCGCCCTGGGCGCGTACGCGGGCTCAGTGGACGGAGCTGAGGAACTCCCTCGTCCGCTCGTGATCAGGGTCGTTAAAGATCTTGTCCGGGGAACCGGACTCGACGATCTTCCCCTGATCGAACATGAGCACCTTCTGAGAGATGTCGCGCGCGAAGCTCATCTCGTGGGTCACGCAGACCATGGTGATGTCGGTGGAGCGGGCGATGTCCCGCAGCACGTCCAGTACCCCGGCCACCAGCTCCGGGTCCAGAGCCGAGGTCACCTCGTCCAGCAGCAGCACCTTCGGCCGCATCGCCAGCGCGCGGGCGATCGCGACGCGCTGCTGCTGGCCGCCGGAGAGCTGCGAGGGGTACTTGTCGAGGTGCTCGGTCAGGCCGACCAGCTCGATCAGCCCCCGCGCGCGCTCCTCCGCCTCGTCCTTCTCCATGCCCAGCACGTGCACCGGCGCCTCGGTCACGTTGCGCAGCACCCGCATGTTGGGGAACAGGTTGAACTGCTGGAAGACCATGCCGATCTTCTTGCGGACGGCGCGGTTGTGCGCCTCGCCCGCCGGGACCAGCTTGCCGTTCTTCCGCTCGTGGGTGAGGTACTCGCCGTCCACCTCGATGGTGCCCTCGTCGGGCTTGGCGAGCGTCATCAGCAGCCGCAGGATCGTCGTCTTGCCCGAGCCGGAGGGGCCGATCAGCGTCACGTGCTTGTTGGCCTCGACGCCGAAGCACAGGTCGTCCAGGACGACGTTGTCACCGAACCGCTTGGTGACGTCGGTGAAGGTGATCAGGTCCTCGCCGGCCCGCCGGCCGTCCGCGGTGCCCCCGGCCTCGCCGGGCTGTCCTGCGGGGGTGTCGTTGGGGGTGTTCACCGGTGCCTCCGGGTCCGCTTCGTTCTTCCTCGGGGTGGGCTCAGTAGGTGGCAAGGCGTCGCTCCAGGACTCGGATCAGCAGGGACGCCGGGTAGGCGATGACGATGAACGCCACACCGACCACCGTGATCGGCTCCATGAAGTTGAACGACTGCACGCCGTACTCGCGGGCGGTCAGCAGCAGCTCGGTGAGGCCGATGGTGGAGATCAGCGGCGTCTCCTTCAGCATCGCGATGACGTAGTTGCCGAGCGCCGGCACGGTGCGCCGGAACGCCTGCGGCAGGATCACCGCACGCCAGGTGTGCCCCATCGGCAGCGACAGGGCCCGCGCCGCCTCCCACTGCCCGACGGGGACGCCCTCGATCCCCGCGCGGTACACCTCCATCGTGTACGTGGAGTAGTGCAACCCCAGGCCGATGGAGCCGGCGACCAGCGGCGACAGCGTCGGGCCGCCCGGCAGGTCGGGAATGACGAAGAAGAGGAAGAACAGCTGGATCAGCAGCGGCGTGTTCCGCACGAACTCCGTGACGCCGATGACCGGCCAGGCCACCCAGCGGGGGCCGCGCAGCGCGACCGCCCAGACCAGGCCGAGGGAGAACGCCAGCAGCGTGCCGAAGAGCAGCGCCTGGAGGGTCAGCAGCAGGCCGTCCCAGAAGTACGGCATGAAGTCCCATACCGCGTCCCAGTTCCAACTCCGGCTCATCGGGCACCCCCGTCGGTGGTCGAACCGCCGGCCGTGGCCGTCCCGGCGCGCGAGAACAGCGGCTTCCGCTCGGGTAGCTTGCCGACGCCGCGCTTGGCGTGGCGCTCCACGGCGCGCATGCCGCGGGTGACGCCGAAGGCCAGCACGAAGTAGATGACCAGGAGCAGGGTGTAGACCGGCGCGCTCTCATTGGTCGAGAGCCGGATGACGTTGCCCGCGAAGGCGAGGTCCGCCACGGCGATGACCGAGACCAGCGCCGTGCCCTTGAGCAGCTCGATCGCGAGGTTGTTGAAGGGCGGGACCATCTCCGGCCACGCCTGCGGGATCTCGATGCGCCGGAGCCGCTGCAGCCGGGTGAAGCTGAGCGCGATGCCCGCCTCGCGCTGCGCCTCAGGCACCGCCGCGAGCGAGCCGCGCACGATCTCCGAGCCGTAGGCGCCGTAGGTGAGGCCGAGCGCGAGCGCCCCGGCCCAGAGCGGTACCAGCTGCCAACCGAACAGCAGTGGAAAGGCGAAGGCGAACCAGAAGATCACGACGAGCGCGGAGGCGCCGCGGAAGATCTCGAAGTAGGCGCCGGAGAGGAAGCGCACGATCCACAGCTCGGAGGTGCGCAGGGTGCCGACGACGAACGAGACGACCAGCGCGATGAGCGCGCTGAACACGGCGACCTGCACGGTGATCCACAGGCCGGGCAGAATCCAGTTGCTGACGAGACCCCACGTCATGCGTCACAGAGCTCCTCGGCCGTGAGATCGGTCATGTCCTCTTCGGTGAACCCGAAGGGGGAGACGATCTCCAGCAGCTGGCCGCTCTCCTTCATCTCGTGGAGTTCGGCGTTGAAGGCGTCGCGCAGCCGGGTCTCGGTCGGGGAGAAGGCGAAACCGCCCGCGCCGATCTGCTCCTCGCCGTCGACGACGGGGGTGAACGGCTCGGTGGCCTCCACCCCTGCGGTGTTCCGGGCAGCGGAGACCATGGTGGGAGCGGTCCCGAAGAAGGCGTCGATGCGTCCCTGCCGCACCGCGGTCAGCCCTGCCAGCTGGTCTGGCAGGGTGCCGATCTTCCCCGGGGCGACCCCGTTGCCGATGGCGTAGTCGCGCTGGAACCAGCCCGGACCGGTGGCCACCGTGGCGCCGGTCTCGGCGATGTCGGTGTAGCTCTCCAGCCCCAGGGGGTTGCCCTCGGCGACGATGAAGGCGTCCTTGGCCACGTAGTCGGGGTCGGAGAAGATCACCTGGGCACAGCGCTCCGGGGTGATCCACATGCCGGCGGCGACGACGTCGAACTGCCCGACGCGGAGGCCGGGGATGAGGCTGCCGAATTCGGTGAGGACGGGCTGGAAGCTGTCGACACCGAGCCGGCCGAAGATCTCCTCGGCGATGGCCGGGGCCTGCCCCGTCAGCTTCCCGCTGTCCTTGTCGATGTACGAGTAGGGGACCTCACTGGCGATGCCGAGCCGGACGACGCCCTGGGAGCGCAACCGGTCCAGCAGGTCGCCGCCGTCCTCGGCCGCCGAGGTGTCCACCCGGGAGCACCCGGCCAGTCCCAGCGAACCGAGGGCGACGGCGCCGCCGAGCAACAAGGCTCTGCGGCTGATCCCCCCGTTGACAGAAGTAGTTTTTCGTGATGGTCGAACCATACGCGCGCGGCTACCCGGTGGTCCGGAAGTCATGCGCTGGTATACCCGACCGGGTGCACGGCGAGGCGCAGTCGCAACCTGACCGGCGGATGCGCCACCATGGCGGGCGGACGAACCGGACCGAAACCACCGGAGGTGTGCATGGCCGAAGCGACTGCTCCCGAGCGTTTCATCACCGTCTCGCTGGCGAAGCGCGGCGTCAGCTGTACCGCAAAACTGCTCGACGACCGCGCGCCGATCACCTGTGCCGCGGTGTGGGACGCCCTGCCGCTGGGCGGCGACGTCTACCACGCCAAGTACGCGCGCAACGAGATCTACGCCCTGCTCCCGCCCTTCGCCCCGGCGGAGCCCCCGCTGGAGAACCCGACGATCACCCCGATCCCCGGCGACCTCTGCTACTTCACCTTCACCCAGACGCAGCTGGCGACGAAGTCCTACGGCTACGACGACTCGGCCCCGCACCACGAGCGGTCGACCGTCGTCGACCTGGCGCTGTTCTACGAACGCAACAACCTGCTGATCAACGGCGACGCCGGCTGGGTCCCCGGGATCGTGTGGGGCAGCGTGGTGGAGGGCCTGCCCGAGATGGCCGACGCCTGCCAGGACCTCTGGCGGGCCGGTGCGCTGGGCGAGTCCCTGACCTTCGCCCGCGCCTGACCGCGCCCCGCCCGGGGTGCGCCCCCGCGCGACCGCGGGCGGGGGCGCCCCTGCCCGCCGGGGTGGCGGGGTGCCGGGCGCGCCCGGACGCGCCGGGGGTGAGCCCGCCGAACGGGTGAAGCGCCCGCTCCGCGGTGGCGCACCGCGGGCGGCCGCACCACCGCCC
>NZ_JAAVJD010000249.1 GCF_012033735.1 Streptomyces lonarensis
GGCGCCGGGCCGTCCCCGGGCGGGGCGGCCCGCTCCGGCGGCGACGCACCGGAGCGCGCGCCGCGCGGGGTCAGCCGGTGCTGACGCGCATGCCGGTGAGCCGCCGGAAGGCGACGCGCTGCGCGTACTGCGGGGGTGCGGTGACGTGGAGCCCCGGGAACCGCTCCGCCAGCCCCCGCAGCAGCAGGGTCGCCTCCTGCCGGGCGAGCGCGGCGCCGACGCAGAAGTGCGCACCGCCGCCGAATGCCAGGTGCAGACTGATGCGCTCGCCGGTGCGGTGGATGTCGAAGGTGGCGGGGTCGCGGTGGTGGTCCGGGTCGTGGTTGGCGGAGCCGATCATCAGGTGGACCATGGCGTCCTTCGGGATCAGGACCCCGCCCAACTCGGTGTCGCGGGCGGCGACCCGGCCGGCCATGTGGATCGGCGGGTCGTAGCGCAGCACCTCCTCCACGGCCGCGGGCGCGAGGTCCGGGTCGGCGACGACGGCCCGCCACTGGTCGCGGTGCCGGTCCAGCAGGTGGACCATGGTCGGCATCAGCGTGGCCGTGGTCTCCACGGAGGCGACGAACAGGAACATCAGCAGGTAGAAGACGGCGGCGTCGGCCTGCTCGCGGTCCTCCTCCATGGCGTCCCAGGTGCGGAGCCACCCGGAGATGACGTCGTCGCGGGGGTGGGCGCGGCGGTCGCGGATGACCTCGGTGAAGTAGTCGCGGAGCCCCTCGGCGGCACGGTCGGCGCCGGCCAGGGCGGTGGCGGTGGGCAGCAACTCCTGGCAGACCACGTGTTCGTGGGTCAGCCAGAGCAGCTTCGGGTAGTCCGCGCGCGGCAGGTCGAGCCAGCTGCCGATGACCTCGATGGGGAGCTGGTCGCCGACGAGGGAGCCGAAGTCGGCGTCGCCCTCCTCCGCCACGCGGTCCTGGAGGGTGTCGAGCAGCCCGTCGACGGTGCCGGCGACGACCGCGTGGAGGCCCGCGAGCGTCGCCCGGTCGAAGACGTTGCCTATCGAGCGGCGGTGGCGCGTGTGGTGCGGGGAGTTCAGCCCCTGGAGGGTGCGGCTGAGCTCCTGCTGTGCGAAGCCGTTCCAGCGGTCGCTGTCCTGCCGCTCCTTCCACGCGGAGTCCGTCGTGCGCCACTTGCGGCTGCGCAGCACGGAGTCGACCAGGGCGTGGCGGGTCACCAGATGCCCGCCCCAGGGGGTCGGCAGCACCGGGCCCAGCTCGCGCAGGTCCCGGTAGTGGGGCAACGGGTCGGCCTGGCCCTTGGGGGAGCGCAGGCGTGAGAGGTGGGAGACGACGGTGCGGGTGCCGACGGCTGTTGTCGGCGCGGCGGGTGCCACGGGGGATTCCTCCAACTCCGATGGTGCCGGTGGCGACGGAGCACCGCCGGCCCCCGGGTTGCGGGGACCGGCGGGCGGTCGTCGCGCTTCTGATCGGTTGTCGGTCGTGGGAGCGGTGGAGGGGGACCTCCTGCGGAGCGGCCACTCCGCCCACCCGGCTGTCATGTGCCGGAGGCACCTGACGAAGCCGGACACCGCGACCACGCGTGGTTCGGCCGGGACTGTCGGTCCGGTCACCCGGAGGGTCTGGTCGTCCAGGGGCGCGGGCCGGGCACGGGCGGGCCGCGCGGTGGGGTCGGGGGCGGAACGCCGGACCACGGCGTTCCGCCCCTGCACCTCAGCCGCGCGCCGCGCGGACCCGGACCGCACTGTCTAGCGCCACCAGTTGAGGAACCCGCTCCACCAGCCGCCGCGGCGGCCGGCGTGCCGCCCCTGGCCCTCGCCCGGCTGCTGCACGGGGTCCGGCGCGGGCCGCCGGGTCGGCGGCAGCGGGGTGAACCGGGCGGGGAGGGTCGCCAGTGCGCGGTGGTAGATGCCCGGCCGCCAGGCCAGGGACTCCACCGGGACGGCGAGTTCCACGTCCGGGAGCTGGTTCATCAGCTTCTCGATCGCCGTCACCGAGATCAACTGCGCCGGGTCCTTCGCCGGGCAGGCGTGGGGTCCGGCGCTCCACGCCAGGTGGGCGCGCTTGCTGAGCCGCTGCCGCATGGCGGAGAGCGCTGGGTCGGTGTTGGCGGCGGCGAAGCTGATGACGACCGGCTCGCCCGCGGCGAGCGGCACCCCGTCGAGTTCGGTGTCGTACAGCGGGTAGTGCACCCCGTAGTTGGCCAGCGGCGGGTCGTTCCACATGACCTCGTCGAGCGCGTCCTCCACCAGCAGGCCCGCTCCGTGCATCCCGCCGTAGTACCGCTCGTCGGAGAGGATCAGCAGCAGGCCGTTGCCGATGAGGTTGCGCGTCGGCTCGGAGCCCGCGCCGCCCAGCAGCACCAGCTGGTGGATCATCTCCTCGTCGGTGAGCCCCGCGGGGTGGGCCATCAGCCAGGAGGTCACGTCGGCGCCGGGGTGGCGCCGCTTGTGCGCGACGAGCGCCGAGACGCTCTCCAGGATGTCCTGGTTGGACCGCTCCGGGTCCACCCCGTCGAAGATCCCCGACATGCCGGTGACCAGCTGGTCGCCGATCTCCGCGGGGCAGCCGAAGAGTTCGTTGAAGACCAGCAGCGAGGTCAGCTTGGCGTACTCGTTGAGCAGGTCGGCCTCGCCGCGCTCGCCGAACTGCTCGACCAGGTAGGTGGAGACGCGCTCCACGTGCCGGGTGAGGAGCAGGGCGTCGATCCGGGAGAGGCTGTCCGTGATGGCCTGCCGCAGCCTCAGGTGCTCCGCGCCGTCGGAGAAGAGGCTGTTCGGGCGGTGGGCCATCATCGGGATCGCCGGGCTGTCCATGGGGACCCGGCCCTCGTTGAGGGCGCGCCAGCGCCGGGAGTCCTTGCCGTACTCCTTGGGGCTCTGGAGCACCCGCAGCGCCGCGGCGTAGTCCGTGACGAGCTTGGCGCTCACCCCGGGCGCGACCTCGATCGGGGCGGCCGGGCCGTACCGGCGCAGCTCCTCGTAGAAGCCGTGCGGGTCGGCGGCGAAGTCCGGTCCGTACAGCGGCACGGGCACCCCCTCCCCCTGGTGCGCCGGCTGGTGGGCCGGGCATCCCGGAGGTGGTGCTGAGGTGTGATCGGTGTGCCGGTCCATGGTGCAGGCTCCTAGCTGGTGCGTGTCTGGAGGTACTTGACGAGGGTGATGAGGGCACCGGCCGAGGACGCCTCGTCGCGCGCGTCGCAGGCCACCACGGGGGTGTCCGGCAACAGGTCCAGCGCCTCCCGCAGTTCGTCGTCGGGCCGCCGCTCGGACTCGTCGAAGTAGTTGACGCCCACCGCGTAGGGGATGCCGTAGCTCTCGACGAGGTCCATGACCGGGAAGGACTCCTCCAGCCGCTGCGGGTCGACCAGCAGCAGCGCGCCGAGCGCGCCGCGTGCCATGTCCTCCCACACCTGCACGAACCGCTGCTGCCCGGGGGTGCCGAACAGGTACAGCACGAGCGTGTCGCTGAGGGTGAGGCGGCCGAAGTCCATGGCGACCGTGGTGGTGGTCTTGCCCTGGACGCCGCGGAGGTCGTCGATGTGGGCCCCGGCCCGCGTCATCGTCTCCTCGGTCCGCAGCGGAGGGATCTCCGACAGCGTCCCGATGAACGTCGTCTTCCCCACGGCGAAGTGGCCCACGACGAGGATCTTGGCGGCGATCCGCACCTGTTCCGAGAGGTAGGTGTGGTCATCCGAAACGAGTCTGGAGTCCATCCAGCACCTCCTGCAGAACCTGGATGTCGGTGAGCTGCGCCGTGGGGACCGGGTTCCGCGTCACGATCTGGCCGTTGCCGGCCAGGTCGGAGAGGAGGACCCGGATGACCCCGATGGGCAGGCCGATGTGGCCGGCGATCTCGGCGACCGAGAGGTAGCCGCCGCAGCACAGCTCGACCAGCGCCCGCCGCTCCGGGTCGAGTTGGGCGCGGCGGGCGCCGCCGTCGGCGGCCGTGACGAGGGTGACGAGCTCGAACTCATCACCCTTGGGCAGTTCTTGGCCATTAGTGATCACATATGGACGCACCAGGTCCACGGATTCGTGTCCCGTGCCGTCCGTGGTCATGAGGGAATTCCGGAGCTCTGGCGCGGCGGGCTGGTCATGGCCTTTCCGAGCTGCCCGACCAACTGCTGCATCCGGAAGGTGATGTCGGCCATGTCGACGTCCAGGGACGCGGAGACGGCCAGATAGGCGCCGGCACCGGCGGATATGAGGAAGACCCAGCCGCCGTCGAATTCGACCAGTGTCTGACGCCACTTCATGTCGTCGCCACCGGAGAAGCCGGAGAGCGTCCGGCTGAGCGACTGCATGCCGCTCATCGCGGCGGCGACCGTGTCGGCGTCGTCGCGGCCCACCTCCCGCGAGCGGGCCATGAGCAGGCCGTCCGCGGAGACCAGCAGCGCGTGGCGGGCCTCGGGGACCTCCAGTGCCCGGTCCAGCATCCACGAAAGATCGTTGTTCACCTGAATTCACGCCCTTCTGGGTCTGTTTCGGCCGTGCGACCCGTCCGTGTACCCCGCTGGAAGGCCCCCATGATGGAGGCGGTCTCCTCGTTGGAGCGGTGCGCCGGTGCCTCGTGGTCCTGCCCGTTCTGCCCGACGATCGTCATCGGGGTGCGGCGCCGCCGCTTCGGGAGCCCGCCGCGTGTCGTCGCGCGGGGCTCGCGCCGCTCCTCGCCGTACCCGGCGTCGTGCCCCGCGTCGTTCCGCGCGGCCGGTACGGCGCCCGGGGGGTCGGGAACGGGACGGGGGCCGGAGTGCGGAACTGCCCGCGGCATGTGCGCGGCAGCAGAGGGCGCCAGCGGGTCCGGCACGGCCCCTCCTGGCAGCGGTGCGGGCGCGGGGGCGGTCTGTGCGACGGCCGCGGGGCCCACGGGCTGGGGTTCGGGCATGGAGGTGAGCAACTCCTGCGGCAGCAGCACCACGGCGCGGACGCCGCCGTAGGGCGAAGCGGTGTCGACGGAGACGGTGAAGCCGTAACGCGCGGCGAGGACGCCCATGACGGCGAAGCCGAACTGCGGCGGGTTGCCCAGGCCGGTCACGCCGGAGACCGGGTTGTTGAGCAGCTCCGCGGCCCGGGTCTTCTCCTCCTCGTTCATGCCCACGCCGGCGTCGTCGATGACGATGCAGACGCCCTTGGGTACGGCGCGGATGTTGATGTCGATGGTGGTCTCGGGGGCGGAGTAGCTGGTCGCGTTGTCGAGCAGCTCGGCGAGGGCGAGCGCGACGGGCTCGACCGCCTGGCTGATCACGGCGAACGACGCCTGCGAGTGGATCTCGACGCGGGTGAAGTGCCGCACGCGCCCCTTGGCGCTGCGCACCACGTCGTACACGGAGGCGACCGAGCGGTGCCGACCGAGCCATCCCTCGCAGAGCACCGCGATGGACTGCGCGCGGCGACCGAACTGCGAGTTCATGTGGTCGATGTCCAGGAGGTCCTGGAGGATGCGCTGGTCGCCGTATTTGCGCTGGAGACCGGAAATGGCGATCTGCTGTTCGTTGGCGAGGCCCTGGAGGGTTCTCATCGCCGTTTTCAGGGCAGTTTTCGTGCCGTGTTCGGCGCGGGAGCGCGCCTCTTCCACGGATTCTGCGAAACGCTGTTCCAGAATGTCGTTGCGCTCCGACAGGAGTTCTTTCTCCTGCTTTGCGCGCCGCGTTCTACGATGGCTGGATATCGCCAGGGCCACGGCCGCGGCAATACCCGCGACCAGCGCCCAGAACACTGGATCGTCTATGTACGCAGTCATGGAGGCTCTCTAGGAGGATTCCCGTCTGGTGGGGGCGCGGGGGCGCTGCTACGGCGCCGAGGGACGACCGGGTCGACCAGGTCGACCGGGGCTGCCGTCGGCGGCGCCCGCCGGGCGCCCGGGCACGGGCGGAAGCGCGGCGACCCCGCGGGGTCGGCACGCGAGACGGCGCGGTGCGGCGCTGAGTGGAGGGTCGACCGTGATCGGCCCTGCTGACGGCATAAACAAGCTCCTCGGGGTGACCGGCTTTGTTCCCCCGTCCTCGGCCCGCCGTGCGAGCGGCATGAGCCTAGCACCACGAACGGCTGCGAGGAGCATGGAACCAGCTCTTCTCTTTCCACCGGACACCTTCTCCATGCATTAGTTTCAGGAGTGGTGCACGTCACCTCCTGGGATGCGGCGGACGTGTGCAGGTGCTGTTGCGTTACATTCGCGGTTGCATGCAATTGCCCGAATTACCGCGCGGCGGAAAACTGCCATGTGCCCGCGCGGTGACGACCGGCCCGGGGGCGGCCGTGCCGGCCCGGCGTCGCCGCGCCGCGAGCGCGGCCGCCGGGTCGCCCCGCCGCGGCGGGTGGCAGGCTGAACCCATGGCTGTGACCTGGATCCGTTGGGGCCGCGCGACGCGGCGTGGTGCGCCTGCCGCCGTGCTGGCCGCGTCGTTCGTGGTGGCAGGACCGGCGGCGCCGGGCGGGCCGGGCGGTGCGGCGCTCGCCCAAGAGCCCGGCGGTCACGAGGAGTTCGTCCTGGAGGACCCCCGTATCCGCGAGTCCAGCGGGTTGCAGGCCAGCCACCGCCACCCCGGCGTCTACTGGACCCACAACGACAGCGACTACGCCCCCGAGATCTACGGCGTCGACAGCGCCACCGGCGAGACCGTCGCCACCGTGACGCTCCAGGGGGTGGAGTTCCGCGACGTGGAGGCGATCCACCTCGGGCCGGACGGCGACCTCTACGTGGGCGACATCGGGGACAACCTCGACGGCGGCTGGCCGCACGTCTGGATCTACCGGTTCGCCGAGCCGGCCGAACTCGCCGACACCGCGCTCACCCCGACCGTCTACACCGTGCAGTACGAGGACGGGCCCCGGGACGCCGAGGCGCTGATGGTGGATCCGGTGAGCGGGCTGGTGCACCTGGCCAGCAAGAAGCGGGACGGCTCCGGCGCCGTCTACCGGCAGCCGGAGCAGCTCACCACCGAGGGCGTCAACACCTTCTCGCGCCACTTCGACACCGACCTGTGGGTCACCGACGGCGCCTTCTCGCCCGACGGCTCCCGGCTGCTGCTCCGCGGCTACTTCGGTGCCGAGCTGTTCCGCTGGGACGACGGCGCGGCGGAGTCGATCGGTCTCGTCCGCGTGCCGCTCCAGCCGCAGGGCGAGTCGGTCACCTTCACCCCGGACGGCACCACCCTGATGTTCGGCAGTGAGGGCGAGCGGTCGCTGGTCACCCCGGTCGAGCTGGAGGGCGACCAGCGGCCGGACGACGTGGTCGCCCGCGAGGAGGCGGCGCAGGAACAGGAGGAGGGCGACCGGGGCGGCGGCGCCGCGGGCGGCTCGCGCGGCGACGGCGACGGACTCCTCGACGGGCTCGGGCGGGCAGCGCTCTACGCCGGCATCGGTCTCGCCGGCGTGGTGCTGGTCGGCGCGCTCCTCCGGGCCCGGGC
>NZ_JAAVJD010000024.1 GCF_012033735.1 Streptomyces lonarensis
CCGTAGTAGGGGGCGGGCGGGGCCAGCCCGGGGCCGTCGGCCTCGGCCAGCAGCTCGGCGAGGGCCTGTCGGGCGCCGGCGCCCGGGGCCGCGGCGGACGGGGCGGTGACGCCGCGGTCGGCGAGCCAGTGCGGGTCGGCCTCGGGGAGGTGGCCGGCGTCGAGTTCGTCCCAGGAGGTCAGGCAGTCGGAGCCGGTGAACCAGTGGTTGCCGAGCGGTTCGCGGACCCCGAGGTCGGTGAGGACGGCGGTGGGGACGCCTCGGCTCAGCGACTCCAGCGCGGCGGTCGAGCTGACGGTCACCAGCAGGTCGGTGGTGTCCAGCAGCTCCCCCATGTGCCCGTAGGCGAGGCGGACGTTGGCGGGGAGGCCGCCGCGGACGCGTGCGGCCAGGCGCTGGTAGGGCGTCTCCTCGACGTGGGTGGTGTGCTCGCCGGGGGCGCTGCGCAGCTTGAGGACGACCTCGCGGCCCGGGTGGCGGCGGGCGTGGCCGATCGCGCGGTCCAGCAGGTAGCGGCGGGCGGCGGGTCCGTCGGGGACGGAGGGCTGGACGGCGAAGACCACGCGGAACGGCCGGTCGCCGCGGGCGGCGGGCTCCGGGTCGTGCGGTGTGCCGCCGAGGAACGGCAGCGGCCAGGTGGCGACCGACCGGGCGTCGGCGCCGACCCCGGTGAGCGTCTCGCGGAAGCGGCGGGCGTCCCAGGGGGAGCCGGCGAGGAGCAGGTCGGCGCCGTGGCGCAGCAGCAGTCCCTCGGTGAGCTTCTCGTAGACGACGCCGCAGTAGCCGGTGACGAGGACCGGGCGCCGGGTGGTGTCGGGCCAGCGGCGGGCGAGCCCCTGGAGGACGGCCTGCACGGTGTGGCCGACGCAGGCGAGGACGAGCACGTCGTACGGCGCGGCGCGGTCGCCGCCGGCCGGGGCGGCCGGGGTGTGCACTGCCGGGGTGTGCGGGGCGGGCGGAACGGCGACCTCGTCGAGGAAGCCGGTGAGGGTGGTCTCGCGGGCGTCGTCGGCGGCGACCCCGGTGTCGGCGAGCTGCCGCGCGGTGGGAGTGGCGCGACCGCGGAGCAGCCGGGCGCCGACCTCCGCGCCGGGGGTGAGGGCGCGGGCGGTCAGCGCACCCCACTTCCAGCGGGTGTCGGAGTCGGCGAGCACTACTGCTCGCACCGGTGAATTCGGTGTCGCGGGCACAACTCGGAAGCTAGGCAGCCATTCGGCCTCTCGGACCAACGCGCCCGCAATGGAACATGAACAGCGGGTGGCCCGATTCCCAACTGGCCCAAGGAGAAAACCAATTAACCCGCGAAGGGTTCCCCGTTCACCTGCGGATCACTTTTCCGGCCGCCTCTCGGGCATTCCGTTCACCCGGAACGCCCGTCCGCTTCGCGGGGATGCCGGGTCCCGGCAACCGGGTGGGCCGCGCCGCCGGCACGCGGCCGGCGGACGCGACGGCCCGCCGCCCCTCGCGGGAGGGGCGGCGGGCCGGGTGGTGCGCGGCGGTGGCCGGTGCGGTCAGAAGCGCTCGGAGGGCACGTACGCGCCCCACACCTCGCGCAGCAGGTTGCAGACCTCACCGACGGTGGCGCGGGCGCGCAGCGCCTCCTTCATCGGGTACAGCACGTTGGCGTCCTGACCCTCCGCGGCGGTCCGCAGCTCGGCGAGGGCGGCGTCCACGGCGGCCTGGTCGCGCTCGGCGCGCAGCACCCGCAGCCGTTCGACCTGCTGGACCTCGATGGCGGGGTCGACCCGCAGCGGCTCGTAGGGCTCCTCCTCGTCGAGCTGGTACCGGTTGACGCCCACGACGACGCGCTCACCGGCGTCGGTGGCGAGCGCCTGCCGGTAGGCGCTGCGCTCGATCTCCATCTTCTGGTAGCCCTGCTCGATGGCCTCGACGGCGCCGCCGCGCTCCTCGACCTGCTCCATCAGCTCCAGGGCGGCGCGCTCGACGTCGTCGGTGAGGGACTCCACCACGTAGGAGCCGGCGAACGGGTCGACGGTGGCCGTCACGTCCGTCTCGTAGGCGAGGACCTGCTGGGTCCGCAGCGCGAGCCGGGCCGACTTGTCGGTGGGCAGCGCGATGGCCTCGTCGTAGGAGTTGGTGTGCAGCGACTGGGTCCCGCCGAGGACCGCGCCGAGCCCCTGGATGGCGACGCGGACCAGGTTCACCTCGGGCTGCTGCGCGGTGAGCTGGACGCCGGCGGTCTGGGTGTGGAACCGCAGCATCAGCGACTTGGGGTTCTTCGCGCCGAACTCCTCCTGCATGACGCGCGCCCAGATCCGGCGGGCGGCGCGGAATTTCGCGACCTCCTCCAGGATCGTGGTGCGGGAGACGAAGAAGAAGGAGAGCCGCGGTGCGAAATCGTCCACGTCCATTCCGGCCGCCACGGCGGTGCGGACGTACTGGATACCGTCGGCGAGAGTGAAGGCGATCTCCTGTGCGGGCGTCGCGCCCGCCTCGGCCATGTGGTAGCCGGAGATGGAGATGGTGTTCCACCGCGGGATCTCGGCGCGGCAGTACTTGAAGATGTCCGCGATCAGCCGCAGCGAGGGCTTGGGCGGGAAGATGTAGGTGCCGCGGGCGATGTACTCCTTGAGCACGTCGTTCTGGATGGTGCCGGTCAGCTTGTCGGCCGGCACCCCCTGCTCCTCGGCGACGAGCTGGTAGAGCAGGAGCAGCAGCGCGGCGGGGGCGTTGATCGTCATCGACGTGGACACCTTGTCCAGCGGGATGCCGCCGAAGAGCACCCGCATGTCGTCGATGGAGTCGATGGCGACGCCGACCTTGCCGACCTCGCCCTGGGCGAGGGGTGCGTCGGAGTCGTGGCCCATCTGGGTGGGCAGGTCGAACGCGACGGACAACCCCATGGTGCCGTTGGCGATCAGCTGCTTGTACCGGGCGTTGGACTCCGCGGCGGTACCGAACCCGGCGTACTGACGCATCGTCCAGGGGCGGCCGGTGTACATCGTGGGGTAGACGCCGCGGGTGTACGGATAGACGCCGGGGGCGCCCAGCCGCTCGTCCGCCTCCCACCCCTTCAGGGCCTCCGGGCCGTAGACCGGCTCGATCGGTGTGCCGGATTCGGACTCGCGCGCCATGCTCTGTCGTTGCCTTCCGCTCGGAATGCCGTGGTGCCGGGGCCTGCTCGGGAGAGGTGCCCCACGCCGGGACGTGTCGTTACGGATGGTCGCGGCCCCGAGGGATACGAACGACACGCCCTAGGACTGTAGCGAGCGGTGGGCGGGTGCGGGAGGTACGCAGGGTCCCCAACCGGGGGAGGCCGCCGCGGAGCGGGCACGCGGCTGCGGGCGGTGACGGCGGGCGCCGGTCACGGCCGGTGAGGTGCGCGGGCGGAGCGAGGGGGATACGCCCCGCCCGCGCCGGCCCCTGGGGTACGGGGGGAACCACGGGGGCCACAGCGGACCGATGACCAGTCGGTCCACTAGGTACAGCGTCCCAGACCGCCGCCGCGTTACGAAGGGCAGGTCGTGTTTTCCGGCCGGGATTCGCCGGTCGGGCCGTGCGACGGCTCCGTGCGCGCCGCGTGACCGCGCGTACCGCTCTCCGCTGCCGGAGGGCGGCGCTGTTCCGGCAGGGGCGGGTGGGGCGGGCGCGCGGGGTGGGACGGCGGTGCGTGCCCGGGGTGGTCCGTGGGGTGCGGCGCGTACGCCGGTGCGGTCCGGTAGCCGGCCGGTACCGGCCCGATCAGGTGCTCCACGGGGCTCGCGCGGGGCGCGCGCCGTCGTTGCTCGGCCACTGCCACCGGCTCATGGGAGCGCTCCCCGTGGGGGTGGGAGCGCTCCCCCGGCGCACGGTTGCGCTCCCCGGTCGGCTGGATGTACTCGGCCACGCGTCGTACCGGGGCGGCCACCGCGCCCGCCGCGACGGGCCCGGCGCCCGGGACGGGGTGCCGGGCGTCGAGGAGCTCCGCCAGGCGGCGCAGCCCCCGGTGGGCGGCGGTCCGGACCGCGCCCGGCCGCCGGCCGAGCACACCGGCGGCACGCGCGGTGTCGAGCCCCAGCACGGTGCGCAGCACCACCGCCTCCGCCTGCTCACGCGGCAGCCGCCCGACCAGCGCGAAGGTGTCGGTGGTGCCCAGCGCGGCGATCGCCTCCTCGGCGGTGTCGGCGCGCGAGGGCATCTCCCCCAGGGCGGTCTCGTCGAGCGGGTCGGCCGGGCGCCGCGCCCGGGAGCGGAGGTGGTCCAGCGCCCGGTTGCGCGCGATCCGGGTGGTCCAGCCGCGGAAACGGTCGGCGTCGCCGTCGAACCGGTGGAGGTCCCGCGCGATGTGCAGCCAGGTCTCGGCGGCGACGTCCTCCGCGTCGGGATCGGCGACGATGGTGCGCACGTAACCCAGCAGCCGCGGGTGCAGCGCCCGGAAGAGCGTGCGGAAGGCCGCGTCGTCCCCGGTGCGGGCCGCGCACAGCGCGGCCGTCAGCTCTTCGTCTTCCCCCAGCACGTCCCCGCCCCTCCTCGCACGTCCCCGGCCCCGGCCGGTCACTGTGCGTCTCCCGGGAACGAACGCTACGCGAGCCGGGCGAACCCGTCCATCCCGGTCGGCGGGCCCGGCATCGCCCGGCAACTCGGCCCTCGGCGAACGCGGTTGCCCGAAACAGGGGCGTCCGGTGAGGCGGTAACGGATTCCGGGGGCGGGACGCTGTACTCGGTGGGGGCGGGCGCCGCGGGGCCCGTCACCGAGCGGCGGCCGGGGTCTCTCCTGTGGGGGGTGGCGGCCCCGGCTGCCTGCCTGCCGCCGCGCCCGCCGGGGCGCCGGCCCGGGAGCACAGCGCCGCCCGCCGCACCGCCTCGGCTCAGGTCCGGACGCCGGCCTCCAGCCGGTCGGCCAGGGCGGTGAACTCCTCCCAGCTCAGCTCCGGCTCGTCCGGGTTCCACAGCTTCTGCGAGGTCGCGTGGAGCGGCAGCCGGATGCCGTCGGCCACCTCCTCGACGCTCTGCCGGTCGGCGAGGTCGCACCAGACGGCGAACCGGCCGCCCAGGATGTTCTCCGGGCCGCCGAGCGCGGGGTCGACCGGCTCGCTCCCGCGCAGCACCTCCGGGGTCCACTCCTCGTAGATGCGCTCGCCCGTCGGGTAGACGAAGCCCACCGGCTCGCCCAGGACGTAGTAGAGGTACTCGCTGCTCATGTTGATCAGCTGCCAGCCGCCCTCCAGGTACTCCTCCGGTGGACGGGCGCCGATCTCGCGGCCGGTCCAGTAGGTGACCTCCCGCTCGGCGTCGGGCTGGATCGCCCCGCCGGCGTGCATGCCGTCGTTCCAGACCTGCGGCAGCCGCTCCAGGTCGCGGGCGGTGTCCGCCCGGTCGTTCAACCAGCGGGTGGCGAGGTCCTGGACGGTCCCCTCGGAGCCGAACTCCTCACGCGCCGCGGCCGCCAGCCCGGGGAAGGACGCCTGCGGGTCGCGGTAGTAGAGCGCGCCGTACTCGTCACCGCCCAGGTGCCAGTAGGGGCCGGGGAACAGCTGCGCGAACTCGCGCGTCAGGCCGTCGATCAGCTCGCCCGCCCGCTCCTGCGAGATGTCGATCGCGCCCCGGACCGGCTCGCCGTCCCGGTCGAGCAGCCGCAGGTCGGGATAGGCGTTGAGCACCGCGCCGAGGTGGCCGGGCGAGTCGATCTCGGGGATCACGGTGATGTGCAGCGACTCCGCCAGCGCCAGGATGCGCCGCACCTCGTCCTTGGTCAGGTGCTCCTCGGAGACGACCTCGGGGTACTCCTCGCTCTCGATGCGGAACCCCTGGTCGTCGCTGAAGTGCAGCTGCAGCTGGTTGAACTTGAGGTCGCCCATCTGCCGCAGCCGGTCCTCGATCCACTCCGCCGGGAAGTGCTTGCGGGCGATGTCCAGCATGAAGCCGCGCTGCGGCCGGTCCGGCACGTCCCGGACCTCGCCCTCGGCGACACCGCCCAGCTCCTGCACCGACTGCACCAGGGTGCGGGTGCCGTAGAAGACCCCGGCGTCGTGCGAGCCGGTGATGGTGAGGACGCCGTCGCGGCTGGTGAGGGTGTACTCCTCGCGGTCCAGCGCCGAGTCCGGGTCCACCCGCAGCAGCACGTCGCCCAGCAGCGCCTCGTCCCCCTCCACCACGGGGACGGACAGCTCGTCCGCGAGCCGCTCGGCCTCGTCGTCCAGCACGCCGTCGAGCACCGCGACGACCCGGGTGTCCGGGGTGACCGCCCAGCCGCTGCCGTCCGCGGGCTCCCAGGATCGGACCGCCGGGATCGCCCGGGGCGCCTCCTGCGGCCCGGAGGGCTGCACCCGCGGTTCCTCCGGGGTCGGCGGCGGGGACGCCACCGGCTCCCCGTTCTCCGCGGAGGGGTCGGGACCGAACACGACCACGCCGAGCGCGACGAGCACCACCATGGCGGCCACGACGCCACCGATCACTACACGAGCCATGGGTCGACCGTAGCGACCCCGGCCGACAAGTGATCACCGGAAGGGGTCCGTCCGGCGCAGCGCCGCGCCCGGGAGCGCGGCCGGCCGGCACCCCGCCGAAGGGCCCGGCGGCCCCGCCGGACGCGCCGCCCGGGCCTCACCCATCCGTGCCTGATTGCTCACACCTGAGCCCCCGGGTCCGAGAGGCCCGGAAGCCGTCGATACGATATCGCCCGGCCGGTGGACCGTACCCGGCTCGGGACCGGCGGCCTCCGCGAGGCGGTGACACCGGCACCCGCTCCCGACATTCGGCTCCCGGAGGGTATTTCCGTGCCGGCAGGAACGCTGTACCGCGGCCGGGAAGGCATGTGGTCATGGGTGGCTCATCGAGTCACCGGTGTCCTCGTTTTCTTCTTCCTGTTCGTCCATGTACTCGACACCGCGCTCGTCCGCGTCTCACCCGAGGCGTACGACGACACTGTCGCGGTCTACAAGACCCCGCTCGTGGCCTTCATGGAGTACGGCCTCGTCGCGGCCGTCCTCTTCCACGCGCTCAACGGCCTGCGTGTCATCGCGGTCGACTTCTGGAGCAAGGGCGCTCGCTACCAGAAGCAGCTGCTGTGGAGCGTCATGGGGCTGTGGGGCCTGCTGATGGCCGGTGCCGCGTACCCGGTTCTGTCGCACGCCTTCCGTGAGCTGTTCGGGAGCTGATCGAGATGACCACCGAAAACACCACCACCGCCGCCTCGGGCACCACCGCGGTCGAGGGCGAGCGCTACTCGCCCGAGAACCCCGCGCCGGTGATCGAGCCGCCCCGCGCGCGCACCACGCGGACCCCGCGGTCCACCCGCACCAACTTCGAGCTGTACGGCTGGCTGTTCATGCGGCTGTCCGGCATCCTCCTCGTCTTCCTGGTCATCGGTCACCTGCTGATCCAGCTCGTGCTGGACGGCGGCGTCTCCAAGGTCAGCTTCGCGTTCGTCGCGGGTCGCTGGGCCTCGCCGTTCTGGATGGCGTGGGACCTGATCATGCTCTGGCTGGCCATGCTGCACGGCGCCAACGGCATGCGGACGATCATCAACGACTACGCGCAGCGCGACAACACCCGCTTCTGGCTGAAGGTGCTGCTGTACACGGCGACGACCTTCACCATCCTGCTGGGCACGCTGGTGATCTTCACCTTCGACCCGAACATCCGCTGACGCACCGGGGCTGACGAGACAGATGCAGATCCACAAGTACGACACCGTCATCGTCGGTGCGGGCGGCGCCGGTATGCGTGCCGCCATCGAGGCCACCAAGCGCAGCCGCACCGCCGTACTGACGAAGCTCTACCCCACCCGGTCCCACACCGGCGCGGCACAGGGCGGCATGGCCGCCGCCCTGGCCAACGTCGAGGAGGACAACTGGGAGTGGCACACCTTCGACACCGTCAAGGGCGGCGACTTCCTGGTCGACCAGGACGCCGCGGAGATCCTGGCCAAGGAGGCCATCGACTCCGTCCTCGACCTGGAGAAGATGGGCCTGCCGTTCAACCGGACCCCGGACGGCACCATCGACCAGCGCCGGTTCGGCGGCCACACCCGCAACCACGGTGAGGCGCCCGTGCGCCGCTCCTGCTACGCGGCGGACCGCACCGGCCACATGATCCTCCAGACGCTGTACCAGGTCTGCGTGAAGGAGGGCGTGGAGTTCTACAACGAGTTCTACGTCCTGGACGTCCTCCTCAACGAGGTGGACGGCGTCCGCAAGGCCGCCGGCGTCGTCGCGCTGGAGCTGGCCACCGGCGAACTGCACGTCTTCCAGGCGAAGTCGATCGTCTTCGCCTCGGGCGGCAACGGCAAGTTCTACAAGGTGTCCTCCAACGCCCACACCCTCACCGGCGACCTGCAGGCCGCCGCGTTCCGCCGGGGCATCCCGCTGGAGGACATGGAGTTCTTCCAGTTCCACCCGACCGGCATCTGGAAGATGGGCATCCTCCTCACCGAGGGCGCCCGCGGTGAGGGCGGCATCCTCCGCAACAAGGACGGCGAGCGCTTCATGGAGCGCTACGCCCCCACGATCAAGGACCTCGCGCCGCGGGACATGGTCTCGCGCTCGATCTACACCGAGATCCGCGAGGGCCGGGGCTGCGGTCCGGACGCCGACCACGTCTACCTGGACCTCACCCACCTGCCGCCGGAGCAGCTGGACGCGAAGCTGCCGGACATCACCGAGTTCGCCCGCACCTACCTGGGCATCGAGCCGTACACGGACCCGATCCCGATCCAGCCGACCGCGCACTACGCGATGGGCGGCCTGCCGACCAACGTGCGCGGCGAGGTGCTGGCCAACAACACCGACGTGATCCCCGGCCTGTACGCCGCCGGCGAGGTCGCCTGCGTGTCGGTCCACGGCGCCAACCGCCTGGGCACCAACTCGCTGCTCGACATCAACGTCTTCGGCCGGCGTGCGGGCATCGCCGCCGCCGAGTACGCGGCGACCGCCGACTACGTGGACCTGCCGGAGGACCCGCAGTCCTTCGTCGCCGGCCAGGTCGAGATGCTGCGCGACGCCACGGGCTCCGAGCGGGTCGTGGAGATCCGCAACGAGCTGCAGGAGACCATGGACAAGAACGCCATGGTCTTCCGCACCGAGGAGACGCTGCGGGAGGCCCGCGACACCATCGCGGCGCTGCGCAAGCGCTACAAGGACATCTCGGTCCAGGACAAGGGCAAGCGGTTCAACACCGACCTGCTGGAGGCCATCGAGCTGGGCAACCTGCTCGACCTGGCCGAGGTGCTGGTCGTCTCCGCCCTGGCCCGGAAGGAGTCCCGCGGCGGTCACTACCGCGAGGACTACCCGGACCGCGACGACGTCAACTTCATGCGCCACACCATGGCGTACCGCGAGGTCGACACCGAGGGCACCGACTCGATCCGGCTGGACTACAAGCCGGTCGTCCAGACCCGCTACCAGCCGATGGAGCGTAAGTACTGATGAGCACCGCCACCGTCGAGAAGCCGGAGGCCGGCGCCGCCGACAGCGCCGCCTCGCACAAGATCACGGTCACCTTCCGCATCCGCCGGTTCAACCCGGAGGTCTCCGCGGACGCGTCCTGGCAGGACTTCGTGATCGACATCGACCCGAAGGAGCGCGTCCTGGACGCGCTGCACCAGATCAAGTGGGAGGAGGACGGCACCCTGACGTTCCGCCGTTCCTGCGCCCACGGGATCTGCGGTTCGGACGCCATGCGCATCAACGGCCGCAACCGGCTGGCGTGCAAGACGCTGATCAAGGACCTGAACCCGGCCAAGCCGATCACCGTCGAGGCGATCAAGGGCCTGACCGTGCTCAAGGACCTCATCGTCGACATGGAGCCGTTCTTCCAGGCGTACCGCGACGTGATGCCGTTCCTGATCACCAGCGGGAACGAGCCGACGCGCGAGCGCCGGCAGTCGGCCGCGGACCGCGAGCGGTTCGACGACACCACCAAGTGCATCCTGTGCGCCGCGTGCACCTCGTCGTGCCCGGTGTTCTGGAACGACGGCCAGTACTTCGGCCCGGCGGCGATCGTCAACGCGCACCGCTTCATCTTCGACTCGCGTGACGAGGCCGGGGAGCAGCGGCTGGAGATCCTGAACGACAAGGACGGTGTGTGGCGCTGCCGCACCACGTTCAACTGCACCGACGCCTGCCCCCGCGGCATCGAGGTCACCAAGGCCATCGCCGAGGTGAAGCAGGCGCTGATCACCCGGCGCTTCTAGGGCGACCGGCCGGTGCGCACGCGCACCGGCCGAACGGCGGCGGGCCGCAGGGAGAGTTCTCTCTGCGGCCCGCCGCCGTTCCGGTGCTCGGCCGCCCGCCGGGGCCGGGAGAGCCCGCGGTCGCCCGCCGTCCGGACGTCTCCCGGCGGCGGTTGTCGGTGGGGCGCGCTAGCGTGCCCGGCATGACGGAATTCGTACTCGTGCCCGGTGCGTGGCTCGGCGCCTGGGCCTGGGCGGAGGTCGCCCCGGCGCTGCGGACCGCCGGCCACGGCGCGCTGCCACTGACGCTGGGCGGCCTGGCGGAGCGCGGCGGGGAGTCGGCCGGGCAGCAGGACCACGTCGCCGACATCGTGGGCGCGGTCGAGCGGCTGGACCTCCGGGACGTCGTCCTGGTGGGGCACAGCTACTCGGGGATCCCGGTCGGTCAGGCGGCGGAGCGGATCGGCGGGCGGCTGCGGCGGGTGGTGTACGTGGACGCGACCGTCCCGGTCGACGGTCAGTCCTTCGTGGACTCCTGGCCGGGTGGCCGCGCGCTGGTGGAGCCGGCGCTGGCGGGCCACGACGGCCGGTGGCCGCCGCCCGCGGCGGCCGACTACGCGGGGCAGGGCCTGGACGCCGAGTCCGTGGAACGGCTGGTGGTGGGGGGCACGCCGCACCCGGGCGCCACGCTGACGGAACCGGCCCGGCTGTCCCACCCGGCGGGCGGCCTGCCCGCCACGTACGTGAAGTGCCTGCTGGACGGCGACGAGCCCCCGGCGCCCGCGGCCGAGCCGCTCGCAGCGGGCCGGTGGCGGATGGTCCGGTTGGAGACCGGTCACTGGCCGATGCTGTCGGCCCCGGCGGAGCTGGCCCGGGTCCTGCTGGAGGCAGCGGAGGAGAGCTGAGGCGGCCGGGGGCGTCGATGGCCCCCGGGGGCTTAGCGCCCGGTGAGGACCAGCTCGTCACCCTCCGGGCCGTCCTCCGGGCCTCGTGCGCCGTCGGTGGGCGGGGTCGCCGGGGCCGCATCACTCAGGCGCCGCAGTACGCCCCAGGCGACGCACCCGGTGACGGCCCCCCAGACGGCGAGTCCCGCGGAGAACGCCACGACGGTCCGGAAGCACCATGCCGCGAGTGACCACCCGTCGAATCCGGAGAACTCCGGGTAGGTGGTGAACTGGGCGTAGGACCCGAGGGTGTGCGCGACGCTACCGGCGACGACCGAGACCCAGACGCCGGTGACCGCGAGGGCCTGCGGGGTGCGTTCGGTGATCCGCGGCAGAACCAGCCGGAACAGCAGCGCGAACAGCAGGACGTACAGAACCGCGCCGACCAGGTGGGCCAGCCGGTCCAGAACTGCCGGGGCGTCCGGCGCGAGAAGGCCGATCGACCAACGGGTCGGCACCAGGAAACGCCCCAGCAGCGCCCACGGGTCCGAGGGGTCGCCGGACAACCACGGGGGCTCCGCCTCGGCCGCTCCCCCGACGCCGGCCACCACGGCCAGCGTCACGGTGGCCGCGCCCACCGCACCCCGGCGCGCGCGAGCGGACGGAGGCGGCGTCGGCGCGGCAGGTGGCGGCAGGGCAAGGGTCGGCCCCGGAACAGCCTCCGCCGCCCGGTCGGGCCCGTCGCCCTCGCGGACCGCGGAACCGGCGGGTGCCCGCCGGTCGATCAGCGTGCGGACCGCCCACGAGGTCGAGGCCACCAGGACGGCGACCGGCAGCGCCAACAGGGTGGGCAGCGCCAACGCGTCGTAGGAGTCGAGGACGACGGCCGACCTCTGGTCCGCGCCCGGCGGCGCGGCCATCACCACCACCGCCACCGTGCTCAGTACCGCCGCGGGCGCCACCGCGGCCCAGCAGGCGACTGCCGCCCACGCGGCGTGACGCGGCAGCGCCGGCAGGTACCGCAGCGCGAGCCGGCAGCCCAAGGCGAACAGCACCCCCAGCAGCAGGCCGCGGGTCGACACCCACTCCGCTCCCGGGTGTCCGAAGATCCCGAGCGCGGTCGCCGCGTCGGGCAAGGTCGGCGGCCCAGGGGCCCACGCGGCCAGCCACGGTGCCGCCCAGGCGGCGCCCCCCTGTTCGGAGCTCACGAGCGCGTCGACCCGGTCGACGGTCGCCACCAGCCACACCGCGACGACGAGCACGACACCGCCGAGCACCGATGCCGCCCAGTCGGCGACGCGACGGTCCGCAACGAACTTCCGCATACATCCCCCCGGGAGCAGCAGGGCTGCGCCCCTCACCGGTCGGCACGCGTGCCGCGCGAGGCCCTGCCGCCCCGCCCGGCCGCCCCCGGTGTTCCCGTATCCGCAGTGTGCCCGCCCCCGCAGCCGACGGAACGTCGCCGCCGGTTCAGAGCTGTTACGGGTCCTCCACCGCCTCGCCGCGCGCTCTGACGTAATCTCGTAGCGGGCACCGTGGGCCGTTCCGCGGCGCGGCAGTGCAGTGGGGGGTTACGGATGAACCAGGGCGATCCGCACGGCTACCAGTGGGGGCCGAACGGGCAGCAGTCGCAGCAGCCGGCCGCGCCGCCCGTCGACCTGACGAAGGGCCCCTACCCGGCGCAGGGCGGCTACGGCACGCCGCAGCCGAACGCGCAGGGCGGGCAGCCCGGCCCCTATGCGCCGGGGGCGTACGACGCCGGCTCCCCGTCGCAGGCGCCCATGGCACCGCAGGGTCAGCAGGGCGCGCCGCTGCTGTACATCGGCGACATCACGGTGATGCCGGACGCGATCCTGACCCCCGCCGGGCCGATGCCGTTGCGCGGGGCGGTGTGGACGTTCAACGACCTCTCCCGCACCGAGAAGTCCATCACCACCACCGGCATCGTCCTGGCCTGCGTCTTCGCGGTGTTCTGCCTGCTCGGTCTGTTGTTCCTGCTGATGCGCGAGGACCGCACCACGGGCTACATCCAGGTGGGTGTGACGTCGGGCGGCCGCCACCACTCGACGATGATCCCCGCCACCACCCCGCACGCCGGCCCTGCCATCGCCCACCAGGTCGCCTGGCTCCGCTCCATCAGCGCCTGAACCCGCCGGGCGACGGGCCGTGGGGGCGGTGCTGCGATCGTTTCGCCGGTCAGACGTCGTGCCGCCACCGCAGCGCGGGGTGGCCGTCGATCCAGGCCCAGGCCCCGCTCCTGCCGGCGCCCGTTCGGGGTGTGTTCTTCTCCCGTCTCCGGGAGACCGCCGAATCCGCGATACAGGCCGGGGACGACGGACTGCTCCTTCACCGCCAGGCCCTCTACCTCTGCAGCTACAAGCGAACCTCCGCGGCGGTCTCGTGGTTTAGGCGGCAGGCGCTGCACAGCAGCCGCAACCAGCTCCCCACGCCGGGTTGGAACCCTCGCTGGTCCACAGCACGCTCAACCGCCGCTGCCCTGACACGACTCGGTGACCGCGAGCCACTGATGGAGTTCATCGACCGGAGCGTTGCGGGCAACGAGTCCGCCGAACGTGCGAACCTCAACTACTGGGCCTACTGGTTCGGTGCCATCCGCGACGCGCAGCCGGGTGACCGCTTCATGCGTCGCGAGGCAGTCGGCTGGGACCCCGTCCGCCTCCTGCACGGCCTGGCGAGCGGCCTGCACCAGGCTCCGGCCTACCGGGAGCTGTACGTCCACTCGCTGTGGGCGGTGCTGACCACCAACCGGTGGCTGCCACAGGCAGCCCCTGCCCTGGCGGACAGCCTGGCAGCCCACGCGGTGCAGCTTCTCGATCGCGGCGGGATCCCCCGAAGAGCCAGGCGGGAGCTGAGTGCTGTGCATTACGTTCTAGGCGAGAACCGCGCGTGACACATCGGAGGGCACCTTCATGGCGGACACGGAGCAGGAGCAGGCAGCGGGGACCGCGGGCTTCCTGCTGGAGATGGGAATGCTCAAGCGCGCCAAGCGTTCCGGCTGGTGGATCGCCAGGGTGAAGGACCCCGAGACCATCGCCGAGCACAGCTTCCGGACCGCTCTCATCGGCTCCGTCCTCGCCATGATGGAAGGCGCCGACCCGGCCAGGACAGCCTTGCTGGGCCTGTGGCACGACACCCAGGAGACCCGCGTCGGCGACATCCCGCACATCGGTCGCCGCTACCTCGACGCCGCTGACAATCAGTCCGTCACCGCGGACCAGCTCGCCGACGCACATCCGGCCGTGCGCAGCGAGGCCCGGCGGATCGTCGACGACTACGAGAACGGCGATTCCCTCGAGGTCGCCTGCGCCCGCGACGCCGACAAGCTGGAGTGCCTCATCCAAGCCGTCGAGTACCGCGAACAAGGCTGCTCGAACGTCCAGCCGTGGATCGACAGCAGCCTCGCCAAGCTCAGGACAGCTTCGGCACGGTCTCTCGCCGAAGCAGCTCTCACGATGAACTCGACGACATGGCAGCAGACCTTCCTGCGCTGACGCACAGGCGCATGGACAGTGGTCGCGGGACTGCCGTGGGCTCTCAGGCCGGGCGCAGCGTCAGGGTGAGGAATCCGAGAGTTCCCCGGTAGCCGCCGAGCCAGGCGTCGCGGTGCTCCCGTGCGGTCGCGGCGGCTTCGGCGGCGGACGGGTGGTCGGGGTGGTCGAGCGCCCAGCGGGCCAGGGAGCCGGTCCAGGACCACTCGTAGTCGTCCCACTCCTCGGCGGTGCTGACGTGGCCGTACACGGGGACCCACCCGGCGTCGGTGACACGGCGCACGGTGCCGGGCAGATCGTCGTAAGCGTCCGGGCCGCAACCGAGGGCGGTCAGGGCCGCCGCGTCCGGTTGCCGTTCCCAGAACCCCTCCCCCACGACGACCGTGCCGCCGTCCGCCAGGTGGCTGTGAGCCGCCTCCAGCGTGGGTAGCAGGCCGCCGAAGGCGTGGGTCGCGCCGACGCAGAGCACCGTGCCGGCGGGACGGTCGGAGACGTGCAGCGCGGCGTCCTCGCGGACCAGCCGCAGCCGGTCCGCGACACCTTCTCGCTCGGCCGCGCGTCGGCCGACGGCCAGGCCGGGCTCGTCGAGGTCGATGCCGACCGCGGTGGCCTCGGGGCGGGCGGCCAGTGCTCGCCGGAGCCAGACCGCCTCCCCGCAGCCGAGGTCGAGCAGCCGCACGGCGCGGTCACGGGGGACGGCGCGGTCGAGGATCACCGCCACGGCGCGGTCCGACAACGGCGCCGCGACGGGGTGGTCGGCGTGGGTCACCGTGTGCCGGTGGTAGGCGTCCATGGGCGCATCGTCACACCGCCGCAGCCTCCCGCGCAGCCGATTTCCGCGGAGCCGCTCAGCAATCGTCGGCCACAGAACCGCCCGACCCGCAGGCTGGAGCTGCGCGTCGCGCCGACGTCAACTGCGGACGAGGCCCGTTCAGCTCGTGAGGTCGCGGCGCTTCACGACCGCCACGAACGCGGACCAGGCCGCGTGCTCGACCAGCAGCACCGCGCCACCGGGCACCTTCGAGTCGCGCACGGGCACCACCGACGGCACCCCGTCGGCGACCTCCAGGCAGTTGCCACCGTTGTCCCCGCTGAAGGTGGACGTGCGCCAGGCGGTGGCGGCGGGCAGGTGCACCTCGGTCATGTCAGGTCCTCCCGTACGGAGCCGATCAGCGCCACCGGCCCCTCGGGCGGGAGCGCCGTTACAACGGGGCTACCCATCTCCCCTGCTGTGGCACACGCTTGGGGCGTTCAACGCCGCCGTGCGCGCTACCGCACCGGACCGGCACCGACGCGCGAACCCGTACCGAGCGCACCGCCGACCGGAGGCCCCACGGACCTACACGGTCCACCCAGCCCGGGTCCTGAAAGCGAATGTCGTTCGCTCCGCCGAAATCCGGCATGGTGCGCGTCGGGTGGGGACAGCGGCGGTCAGCTCGCGAGGTCGCGGCGCTTCACGACCGCCACGAACGCGGACCAGGCCGCGTGCTCGACCAGCAGCACCGCGCCACCGGGCACCTTCGAGTCGCGCACGGGCACCACCGACGGCACCCCGTCGGCGACCTCCAGGCAGTTGCCACCGTTGTCCCCGCTGAAGGTGGACGTGCGCCAGGCGGTGGCGGCGGGCAGGTGCACCTCGGTCATGTCAGGTCCTTCAGTACGGAGTCGATCAGCGCCACCGACTCCTCCGGCGGCAACGCTGTGGCCTTGAGCAGATCATAGGCTCGCTGCGCTGTCCTCACAGCGTCGGATTCGGCAATGACATGACCGGCCGGAAACCCGTCGGCGTGCACGACGTCCGCGCCTTCGTCGAACGAGAGGACGCTGTAGGGGTAGCCGACCGCCGGGTAGCTGGCGGTGCTGCCGGGGATGAACTGAACCACGTGGTGCGGGTTGGTCGCGATGCGGCGCAGCTGCTCGAACTGGCCTGCCATGACCGAGGGTTCGGCGATGGTCCGCCGCAGTACGCCCTCTTCGAGGATCAGCCAGAGACGAGGCGGCTCCTCCCTCGCCAGGATGCGCTGGCGCTCCATCCTCGCCGTGACCAGGTCGTCGAGGTTCGGGGGGCGCCTCCCCTGGAAGATCGCCCTTGCGTAGCCCTCGGTCTGCACCAGCCCCGGGACCAGCACAGGGTGGTACTCACAGATCGCCGTGGCAGTCTGCTCCAGCCGGACGTAGGGGCGGAACCAGCTCGGGTAGGCGAACATCAGCACCAGTTCCCACAGCCGCACGAACCGCCCGTTGGCGTGCGGGAAGACCTCGTCGCAAGCCTCGGCGAACTCCCTCACCGCCACCCGGTCCCCCGACTCGATCTTCGCCACGAGTGAGTACCCGCAGTGCGCCCGGTTCCCCAACTCCGCACGCGTCATCCCCAGACGCTCGCGCTCCAACCTCACTTCGCGCCCGAACGCCCCCAGTGGCGACACGCCGTCGTCCCTGGCGTCCCCTGCCGGCGACTCGATCTTCATGAGGGTTCCCCCGCTCCCGCTCTCCATGGACAGCACCAGCTGTCCAACCCGACTCCCTGGCGCACCACCGTGGCCACACGCAACCATCGAAGCACATGGAGTCACCAAGCGTTACCAGAACCGACAAAGAGCGTGATCTGCTGATGAAGCATCAGAAATGCCTCGCCGATTGCCCCTTCGCGAACGATCCGACCGAGGGCGGCGCGGGCAGCCCGGCAGAGCCGCACCCCGACGACCGGACAGCTCAGGCACCGACGCTCGCCGAGCTCGTCACCCGGAGCGCGCTTCTCGCCGCTCAGATCGACGCTCACCTGTCACGACTGGAGCAGCGGTGAACCCGCCCTCGAACGGCGCCCGGCCTTCGGTGGAGCGAACGTCGCCGCTCGACGGGCCGGTGACCGAAGCGGACGCCCCCGTGGCCGCCGCGTGGCGGGTGCAGGGCTACTGGGCCGAGACGGTGGCCCGGTCGCCGGACGCCGGCGGCGAGTGGCACCTCGGCGGCTGGTGGGCGCCGGGCGCGTGGGGTGCGCTCACCTGGATACGGCAGGAAGGGCTGCGCCTCGGCCACGCGCTCGGGCCCGACTGCGAGGCCGCGTCCGTGTTCCGCGACTGGGCCGCCGACACTGCCTATCTCCGCGTCCAGCTCGCGGCGCTGCTCGCCGGGCGTCCGGTCTCGGTCAACACCCGCGGTCCGGACCGGATCTGCGCTGCCGGGCAGCACTCCCGCGCCCCCGGAGCGGACAGCGGGCGCGCGGTCGAAGTCCTCTACTCCGTCTCCGCCCGCCCTGTCCGCCGCCATGCCCGCGCGCTGCTGTTCCCGCGACCGGAACACCCGGTAGCGCTGGGGCCGTCCCGCTCACCGGCCGTCTGACCGACCACCACCCCCGAGGAACCACCGTGTTCGAAGACATCAGCTTCGCCAACTCCGACCGCGAGGAGGCCGAGGACGCCGCCCGCGAGCTGTTCAACCATGTCAAGGAGCTCGGCGTACGCCTGGACGACATCGATGTGCTCGACCCCTGCGACGGATGCCGTCGGTCCGGTTACCTCGTCCACCTCGGCAACCTCACCACCGACGACGTCGCGATCCTCAACACCGCGCTGCGTACCCGCCCCGCCACGTCTCCGTGACGGGAGGAACGGCCACGGCGGGAACGGCGCGGCATCCGGGCGAGGGGCGGGCCGCGGCGGCGTGCGGTCTTTCGCGCCCCGGCGGCCGGTGCCACGCTGGGGTGATGGACGACCTCCTCGTGGCACGTCTCCGCGAGGGCCTGCCGGTCGAGGCGGTCCTCACCGATCCCGACGTCACCGTCGCCTACGCCCGCGACCGGGCCGGCTTCTGCCCGGCGGGGGTGCCCGCCGCGGTGGTGGTGGCACGCACCGTGGACCAGGTGCGGCACACGCTCCGCACCGCGACCGAACTGGGCGTTCCTGTCGTCCCGCAGGGTGCCCGGACCGGGCTGTCCGGGGCGGCCAACGCCGCGGACGGCTGGCTGGTGCTGTCGTTGGCCCGCATGGACCGCATCCTGGAGATCGACCCGGTCAACCGCATCGCGGTCGTCGAACCGGGCGTGGTCAACGCCGACCTCACGCGGGCGGTGCAGGTGCACGGGCTGACGTACCCGCCGGACCCCTCCAGCTGGGAGGAGTGCACCATCGGCGGGAACATCGCGACCGGTTCGGGCGGGCTGTGCTGCGTGAAGTACGGCGTGACCGCCGAGTACGTGCTCGGGCTGAAGGTGGTGCTTGGCGACGGGCGGCTGCTGCGCACCGGCCGCCGCACGGCGAAGGGCGTGGCCGGGTACGACCTGACCCGGCTGTTCGTCGGTTCGGAGGGCACGCTCGGGGTGGTGGTCGGCGCGGTGCTGGCGCTGCGCCCGTTGCCGCCGCCGCAGTTGGTGCTGGCCGCGGAGTTCCCCTCGGCCCGGGCAGCCGGGGAGGCGGTCTGCGCCGTCATGACGGCGGGGCACACCCCGGCGATGCTGGAGCTGATGGACGCAACCAGCATCCGCGCCGTCAACACGCTGCTGCACATGGGGCTGCCGCCGACGACGGAGGCGCTGCTGCTGATCGCCTCGGACGGGCCGGACCCCGCCGCCGAACTGTCGGCGCTCGCCGAGTTGTGCACGGCGGCCGGGGCCACGACGGTCGTCCCGGCCGACACCGTCGCGGAGTCCGAACTGCTGCTGGCGGCGCGCCGATCGGCGCTGGTCGCGCTGGACGCGGTCAAGGGCGCCTCCATGATCGACGACGTGTGCGTACCGCGCGACCGCCTGGCCGACCTGCTGGAGGGAGTGGCCGCGATCGGTGCGCGCCACGGGCTGACGATCGGGGTGTGCGCGCACGCCGGGGACGGCAACACCCATCCCACGGTCTGCTTCGACCCTGCCGACGCTGACGAGGGACGCCGCGCGCGGGAGTCGTTCGACGAGATCATGGCGCTCGGACTGGAGCTGGGCGGCACCATCACCGGGGAGCACGGCGTGGGCGTGCTGAAGAAGGAGTGGCTGGCACGGGAGTTGGGGCCGGTCGGCGTCGAAGTGCAGCGGCGGCTGCGGGAGGCGTTCGACCCGGCGGGCATCCTCAACCCCGGCAAGGTGCTCTGACCGTCGGGACGATACGGCACCCGAGGGGCGACCCGCCGCGCGTGCTCCCGGCCGGGCGGCCGGGTCACTCCCCGGCGCCGCCCTCGGGCCCGGTGACGTCGGAGCCCCGCTCGGCCGGGCGTGAGTCGCCGGGGGCGTCCCCTCCCCGAACGTCCGCCCCCGGAACCTCCGCTCCCGGACTGCCCGCACCCGGACTGCCCGCACCCGGAAGCCCCGGGGCGCCGGGCGTCCCGGCGGTGCCGTGCCCGTCGGCCGTGTGCGGGCCCGGGTCGCCACCGCCGCGTGCTCCGCAGAGGTCGTCCAGCAGGTCGCGCCGCCGACGGGCGGGCGGCTCCGCCAGCCACGGGAGGAAGGCGCCGTGCCAGGTGGCGGCGGCATCGTCGACGACCTCGGCGAGCCCACGCCGGAGCCGGCCCCGGGCGGCGAGCAGCACCGGGGCGAGGAGCGGCCGGGCCGGGCCGCGACCGTGCAGGGTGAGCGTGACCGCCACCTCCCAGCCGTCGCCGTCCGGCGTGCTGGTGTGCGTCGTCGCCAGCTCGACCCGGGCCCGGCCGAGCGGGTGGTCGGCCTGGGCCACCACCGCCACCGCACCCTCCGCGCAGTACCAGACGTCGATGTCGGCGCGGAGCGTGCCGGTGATGCGTTTCACGCCCAGCGGCCCGGGCCCGGTGGTTGCCGTGGCCGCGCCCTCGGCGGTGACCAGCGCCGGATCGGCAGGGGTGGCGAAGCGTGCCTCGCCGGCGATCTCGCCGGACGCCACGGCCACGGCGAGGCCGCGCCCGGCGTCCCAGCGGGTGAGGGTGACGTCGACGGTCTCGCCCTCCCCGGCGGGGCCGTCGGGCCGCGCGGCCGGGTCGGCCTCCTGGAAGCGGTAGGCGGCACCGGGGCGGAGGTGGTCGCCGCCGAGTGGCCTGACGTCCGGCACGCGGCGGCCGTCCTCCGCGACGATGCGGCCGTCGACCACGCGGGTCCGCGCCAGGACGTCGAGGAGTTGGGCGACCAGAGCGGTCAGCTCGGCGTGGGGGACCACGCGGAGGGTGGTGGTGTGCCGCAGACGTGCCATGTCGGAAGCATCGCACGCGGCTCCCCCGGCCACGCCGCCCCGCCCGGGGCCGGTGTACGGGCGGATGCGTGGGCCGGCGCGTGGACCACCGGGGCCTGCAGGGTCCTGAAACTGGCCGGTAACCGCCGTGCGCGGGCGGCGCCGGGCCGCCGGCGGGCAGCACCCCCGTGGCGTGCGTTCCGTGCGCACCCGGACCGGCGGCCACGGCGATCGACGCTGCCGGGAACGGACGCCGCACGCGCCACCGGGAGACCCGGCACACCCGGCACGTCCGGCACAACGCCGGGCGGCCCCGGTCCGCCGCACGGGGTGCGGTGGTCCGGGGCCGTCGGAGGCGTCCTCGGTCGAGCCGGGGTACCCGGCGCGGCGTCAGAAGCGTTCGAGCTCCCAGAGGCGGAACTGACCGCCGGCGTCCCGCAGATGCTGGAGACCGGTGATCGAGCGGTCGGCGATCACGAAGGTGCGGTCCTGCCAGATCGGCACCACCACGGCCTCCTCCGCCGCCAGCATCTGGATCTCGCGGAACAGCTCGCCCGAGTTGCCGCGGTCCAGCTCGCTGCGGGTCTGCTGCATCAGCTCGGCCATCTCCTCGCTCTCCAGGCCGTGGGCCAGGGCGGAGTCGGAGCTGAGCAGCGCGTCGGTGTAGGTGTCCGGGTCGGTGAAGTCCGGGCGCCAGCCGATGAGGTAGGCGTCCAGTTCCTTCTTGTCCATGGCACCCGGCAGTGCGCCCGGCGTGTCGCCCTCCACCAGCGTGACGTTGAAGACGCCCTCCGCCTCCAGCTGCTGGACGACCAGCTCGGCCTCGGGCTGGTTGACGCTGGCGGCGAACCCGAGGGTGATGTTCACCGGCAGGCTGGTGCCGGACGCCATCACGTCGTCGATGGCGTCGTCGACGCTCTCCTGCGAGTACAGGTCGTAGTACGGCGTGCCGTGGCCGGTGACACCGACGGGGATCAGCGAGTAGGCCGGCTCCACGGTGTGCAGCCGCACGTCGCGGGCGATGGCGTCACGGTCGATCAGCATCGCGGCGAGCTTGCGGAGCTCCTTGTCGGCCATCGGCGACCCGCTGTCCATGGTGCTGACCAGGGCGCGGATGCTCAGACCGGTGGTCTCCGAGTAGCGGATGTCCAGGTCGTTGCGGTCGATGCGCTGGATGTCCTCCGGCTCCATCTTGCCGCCGTTGACATCGATCTCACCGCTCCGCCAGGCCTCTTCGAGGGCGGCGGAGGTGCCGAAGAACTTCAGGGTGACCGGGTAGTCGCTGACCTTGAGCGCGCCCTTGTAGTCCGGGTTCGGCTCCAGGACGGCCTGGCCGGTGGTGTCCGAGTCCTCGTCGTAGTCGGAGAACTCCGTCATCCGGTACGGGCCGGAGCCCACGGCGATCTCCGTCGGCTCGTCCTCCGCGTACTCCTCGCGGTCGAGGATCGAACCGACACCACCCGCGATCTTGAACGGGAACGTCACGTCCGGCTCGGACAGTTCGAAGATGACGTCCATGCCGTCCACGCGGACCGCCTCGACGCCGCGGACCAGCTGAATCGGACCGCTGACGGCGAACTTGTCGTTCTTGGGGATCGACTCGTCTTCCTTCTCGGCCTACTGACGGTCGGCCATGACGTGGAAACGCTCGACGGAGAACGCGACGTCCTCCGGCGTGACATCGCGACCCGAGGTGAACTTCAGACCCTCACGGAGAGTGCAGCGGTACACCTGGTAGGCGTTGTCGGTGAACTCACACTTCTCGGCTGCGTCCGGCACCGGCTCCTCGGAGCCGGTGCTGATCGTCAACAGCCCCTGGTAGATGTTGCTGTACAGGTCCCAGGCTCCGGACGAGTAGGTCGCCACCGGGTCGAGACTGTCCACCCGGTCGGTGACACCGACCACAATCGGTTCCTTGGTGTCCCCACTGGACCGGAAGAGAAGCCACCCTCCCAGTGCTACGACTACCAGACCTACGGCAAGGCCAATGCCTATGCCTTTTTTGGCCCCCAACGCTCGCACTACGGTTGCCTCTCTTGCCTCGGACCTATGCGCGAGGGTCAGCCAATCACAGGGGGGTCACCCATGCACCAGCCGGGGGACAACGGACCGGCCACAACTCGCCCCGTGGTCAGTCGGCTACGGCACCCGGGACGGGCACACGGAACTCGACCTCGACGCTGTGGTCCTCCAGTCGCAACAGCACGCGCTCCTCACCGAGTTGAGGGGCGGAGGCAGCGAGGAGGTAGTCGCCCCTGCCCGGCGCCGTCACACTGAAGGCGCCGTCGGCGGCGCTGCGCGTCTTCGCCAGCTGCCGACCCCCCTCGCCGGGCACGGTGAGGGTGACGACGGCGCGCGGCAGCAGCACGCCGAGGGAGTCGCGGACGACGCCGCTCACGACCAGTACCGGCGGCTCCTGCGAGGCGACCGGCACGCCCGGCGGCTCTTCCGCGACGGCGGGGTCGGGAACAGTCGCGGTCCGGGCCGCGGAGTCGGGGGCGGGCGGCGGGCCCGAGGGGCCCTCACTCCCCGTCCCGGGTGCCGCTGCGACGGGCGGCGCGGCCTCGCCCGCCACCGGCGGGAACCCGCCCTCATCTGCCGGTCCGGCCGCTCCCACGGTGCCCCGTGACAGGGAATCCGTCATGCCCCACACTCCCATCCACCCCGCCCGGAGAGCCCCGGCGCGGGCCGTGGTCTCTTGCCCAGCGTTGCCGTGTCGTTATCAAAGGACACCAGATTCGCCCGAATAGTTGACCGACAGGCGACGGGAAGTCGAAATCATTGCACTCCGACGGCGGCGTCCGGTCTGTCCCTGCTCGGCCGTGGGCGGGGTCAAACCCGCCCCGAACAGCACGAAGACCCCGGTCGCGGGCCGCGGCGGCGTCGTCGGCACGGCTGCCGGACCGATCTGTATGCCGGTCACGCGTTCGGGCGTGTCAACCGGGCTTCACCGGATCGGCCACCCCGCCGCGGGAACGAACCCGGGCACGGGGGGCAGCCGGCTCCGCGGGAACGGGCGCGTGCGAGGCGACTCGGGCGGGGCGGCGAGGCGGGCGCGGCGGACACGACTGTGCCCCCGGGCGTTGCCGGGGGCACAGCGGTGGGTGCGACGGGTGCGCGGCGGGGTGCCGCGGGGGTCAGGCGGGGGCGAGCGTCAGGACGGTGATGTCCGGCTCGGCGCCGACGCGGACCGGCGGGCCCCAGGTGCCCGCACCGCGGGTGACGAACAGCTGCGAGTCGCCGTACTGCTCCAGCCCGGCGAGGGTCGGGTTGACCCGGGCCGCGATGATCGGGCCGGGCCAGACCTGCCCGCCGTGGGTGTGGCCGGAGAGCACGAGGTCCACGTCGTGGTCGACCGCGGTGTGGATGAGCTCGGGCTGGTGCGCGAGCACCACCACCGGCCGCTGCGGGTCGCGGCCGTCGAGCGCCTTGGCGAAGTCGGGGCCCTCGTAGCCGCCGCCGCGCTCGTCGGCGGCGATGTCGTTGACGCCGGCGATGTCGAAACCGGCCTCCAGTTCGACGCGGCTGTTGGCGAGGGAGGTCATGCCCAGCCGCTGGACGTGCTCCACCCAGGGGGTGGCACCGACGTAGTACTCGTGGTTGCCGGTGACGAAGAACACGCCGTCGCGGGCGCGGAGGTCGCCGAGGGGCTCGGCGGCGTGCCGCAGGTCCGGGACGGTGGCGTCGACCAGGTCGCCGACCATGGCGACCGCGTCGGTGTCGGTGGCGTTGACCGCCGCGACGACCCGCTCGCAGAAGGAGCGCCCCAGCGTGGTGCTCAGGTGCATGTCGCCGACGACGGTGATCCGGTAGCCCTCCGCGGCGGCGGGAAGGCCGGCCAGCCGGACGGTCACGTGCTTGGTGGCCAGCCGGCGGGCCGCCCAGACGCCGTAGCCGGTGGTGGAGACCGCGACGGCGGTGGCTCCGACGGCGACGGCGCGCGCGACGAACATGCGGCGGCTGACCCCGGCGCGCTCGGTCGGGGCGTCCTCGTCGCCCCGGCCCGCGCCGGCGTCCTCGGGGGGCAGGGCCCCCGCGTCGCCGCGGGCGTCGGCACTCCGGCGGTCGCCCCCGGTGGCACCGTCGGCCGTGGCGCTCTCGGCCGCGACGGTGGCGTGCTCGCGGTCCTCGGCCGCCGTGGCGGCGTCCGCCTCCCGGGTGCGGTCACCCGCGCCGTCGGCGGCCGGGCCGCGCGCCGCGTCCCGGCGGGCGAGCCAGAGCCGCAGCAGCGGCCGCACCGCCTCGCCGACCAGCAGGGAGAGCACCAGGTAGAGCAGGACCACGAGCCAGACATAGCCGGGCCAGGCAAGCACCTGGCGCAGCGCGAACGGCGCCTCGTAGGCGTCGCCGACACGGGAGACGACCACGAGCAGCGGGAGCAGCACCAGCAGGGTCGTGCCGACCTTGCGCCAGGTACTGCCGCGTTCCGACACGTCCCGCACCAGTCGGAGCCACAGATACCAGTGGACCACCGCGATGAGCGAGAGGATCACGGTGAAGAACACGACCATCACGAACTACCCCTTTGCTGACCGGCGCTGTCGCCGCTCTCACGACGAAGGACGCGCAGGCTGCGGAAACCGATGACACCGATGGCGGTGCCGAGCAGGAAAGACACGACGGTGAGAGTGAGGTGCACCCAGAAGTACCCTGTGGGGTCCCCGTCGGCATCGAACGCGAGGCCGCTGCCGTCCCGGTAGAGGTTGCGCAGGAAACTGATCCAGATGAACCAGCTCCACACGCCGAAGGCGAGCAGGAACCAGGAGGGACCGCGGCCGAGCTTCACAGGTGGTCTCCGTAGCGGGGAGGGCAGCCGGGACTGCCGTTGCCCGTCCAGTATCACCGGAGGCGTCGCGGGCGCCCGTGGCGGGTCCGGCCGCCCGGAGGCGGGCGGCACTCGCCCGGATGCACCATCGGCTGCGCCGGATGCGCGGCGGGAGTCACCGGTTCGGCGCCACCGGGTGGTCGCGCACGCACCGGTCCTGGGTACGTTCAGGTCGTGTCGATGAACAGATTGTCACTTTATCGCGCCGTTCTGGGGTGTCTCACCACCGCCGCCCTGCTGCCGGCCCTGCTGTGTGCCGCCCCCGCGGCGCACGCCGACGACAACGACCCCGGCGGGACGGACACCACCACCGCCGGCTCCGAGCCGGGGGCGGCCGCACCGCCCGGCCTCTCGACCGTGGGCGGCGAGCTGCTGGGCCGCCTCGGCACCCAGGTGCAGCTCGGCGCGGGCGCGCCGAAGCTCCCGAAAACCACCGCGCGCGCCTGGATCGTGGCCGACGCCGACACCGGCGAGGTGCTGGCCGCCCACAACGCGCACCGGCCGCAGGCCCCGGCCTCGACGCTGAAGATGCTCTTCGCCGAGACCCTGATGTCGCGGTTCGAGCCCACCGCCGCGTACACCGCGCTGCCCGAGCACTTCCTCGACATGGGTCCCGGGAGCAGCGCCGTCGGCGTCGCCGACGGACACGACTACACCGTGGACGACCTGTGGCACGGCGTCTTCCTCGCGTCGGGGAACGACGCCGTCTACGCGCTGACCGCACTCAACGGCGGCAAGGAGAAGACGGTGCGGGAGATGAACGAACGCGCCCGCGAACTCCAGGCCCTCGACACCAAGGTCGTCAACCCGGACGGTTACGACGGTCCGGGTCAGGTCTCCTCCGCCTACGACCTCACCCTCATCGCCCGCGCCGGGCTGGAGAACGAGCAGTTCCGCGCCTACGCGGCGACCGGCCGGTTCACCTTCCCCGGCCGGGGCGAGGGAAAGAAGCGGGAGGGGTACGAGATCCAGTCCACCAACCGCCTCATCATCGGCGACGGCGACCTCTCCCCCTACGACGGGATCATGGGGGTGAAGAACGGCTACACCTCGAAGGCCGGCTACACCTTCACCGGTGCCGCCGAACGGGACGGCCGCACCCTGCTGGTGACGGCGATGGACCCCGAGGGCGACCGGCTCGCCGTCTACCGGGAGTCCGCCGCGCTGCTCGACTGGGGGTTCGCCGCCTCCGGCAAGGTCGAGCCGGTCGGCGAGCTGGTGCCGGCCGCCGGCCAGGAGGCCGCCGCCGCGCCCGACACCACCGCGCGGGGCGGCAGCGCCGACCCGCCGCCGGTGGCGCCGGGGACCACCACGGCGGGGGCGGCGGGCCGCGAGGCCGCGCTGGTCACCCTGATCGGCTCGGGCGGTCTGCTGCTGGCGGCGTCGGCGGCGTACCTGGTGATCCGTCGTCGTCCGTCGCCGGCGGCTGCGCCTCCGGGTCGTCGGTTCCGGGGTCGTCGGTCTCCAGCGCGTCCGCCTGGGGCCGCGCCTCCGGCGTGAGGCCGGTGGCGGTCCAGGAGCAGCAGAACATGAGCAGCTTGGCCATGAGGTTGATCCACACCAGCAGGGCGATGGGGACACCGAACGCGCCGTAGATGCTCTTGGCCGCCACCCCGGTGAGGTAGCCGCTGAGCGCCCACTTCAGCACCTCGAACCCGACCGCGCCCAGCAGGCAGGCGACGACGACGTCGCGGCGCGGGGGCCGCACCCCCGGCAGCCACACCAGGACGTAGAACATCAGCACCGCGGTGACACCGATGGCCAGCAGGTGGCCGACCAGCTGGAGTCCGACCCCCGCCGCGGTGCCGGTGACCCCCAGCCAGCGGGTGCCGATCTGCACGGCCGAGACGGCGACGGTGGAGGCGGCCAGCGACAGCAGCATCACCCCGCCCAGCCCGGCCAGCACACCGAGGTCCTTGACCTTGCGGACCAGGAAGTTGTCGGTGGGCTCCGGAAGGTCCCAGACCGACCGCAGGCAGCCGCGCAGCTCCTCGACCCACCCGGCGCCGGTGGGGAGCAGCAGCACCAGCGCGATCACACCGATGGTGCCGGCGTTGTCGAACAGCGACTGGAGGTCCAGGGACTCCGAGATACCGGGGACCTGCCGGGAGAACCAGTCCTCCACCGTCGACATCCGGTCCTGCGACAGGAAGGCGAAGCCGATGGCCGCGCCCAGCGCCAGGACGGGGAAGAGCGCGAGGAAGCTGATGAACGTGATCGACGCGGCGAGCCGCGCGTAGGTGTGCGCCTCCATGTGCTCGTACACCCGCCAGGCGCGGGTGGTCAGCAGCCGGGCGACGACCGGGCCGACGAGGGGTAGACCGACCAGCTTCTGCTTCGTCTGCTCATCCATGAGGCCGACCACGGTAGGAGCCCGACGGCCCGTCCGGCCGTATTGCGGGCCCGACACGCACGGACAGGTCAGGCCCAGCGCCTTGCCCGCCGTGACGGGCCCGGTGTGGCCGTTCAGGTGGGGCTGCGCCCGGCCGTGCTCAGACGGCCTGGTGGCGGAGCCCGGAGTTCTGCGTGGGGACCCCGTCGTGCGGGAACCGGAACTCGCGCACCAGCCGCCAGACGGCGTCCTCACCCTGCTCGTACAGGGCGAACCCCTCGGCGGTCCACGCGGCCTGGTAGTCCGCGAGCTCCTTCTCCGCGCGGTCCATCGCCGCCTCGGAGATGCCGTGCGCGACGGTGACGTGCGGATGGTAGGGGAAGCGCAGCTCCCGGTCGAGCGGGCCTCCCGGCTCACGCACCCGCTCCTGGAGCCAGCCGCACGCCGACCCGCCCTCGACGACCTGCACGAAGACGACCGGCGACAGCGGACGGAAGGTTCCCGTGCCGGAGAGCCGCATCGGGAAGCACCGGCCCGCGGCGGCGATCGCCGCGAGGTGGTCCTCGATCTCCGGACGGGTGTCGGCCGCGACCTCCGTCGGTGGCAGGAGGGTGACATGGGTCGGGATACCGGCCGCGGCGTCGTCCCCGAAGTCGAGGCGGCACTGCTGCAGCAGGCTGCCGTACGGCTCCGGGACGGCGAGCGAGACGCCCAGGGTGACGGTTGCCACCACCATGTCCCTCCTGTCGTCGTGCCGCGTCTCCCGGCGCGGCCCGGGCGGCGTGCCGGGCCCGGGGGCCGCGACCACCGCGGTGCCAGTGTGGCCGTTACGGACGCGTTGTGCGAGCGGTCTTCGGCCCTTCCTTCGGGGGGCTTGTGGCCCTGTGGGGCGCACGCGGGGCGCGTGCCGCGCCCGCGCCGCCACACGGCCCGCGGGCGCCCCCGTCCCGCCCGCCGCTAGCGCGGCGGCAGGAACCCCACCTTGTCGTACGCCTCGGCGGTCGTCGCGGCGGCCACCACGCGCGCCTTCTCCGCGCCGCGCGCCAGCAGCCGGTCCAGCTCGGCGGGGTCGGACATGTAGTGCTCCACCCGCTCCCGGAAGGGCGTGGTCCAGCCGACGACCACGTCGGCGACCTCGGCCTTCAGCGCGCCGTACAGCCGGCCGGCGAACTTCTCCTCCAGCTCCGGCACGGCGATGCCCGACAGCGCGGAGTGGATGGTGAGCAGGTTGCTGACGCCGGGCTTGGTCTCGCGGTCGAAGCGGACCTCGGTGCCGGTGTCGGTGACGGCGCTGCGGATCTTCTTCGCGGTCGTCTTCGGCGGGTCCAGCAGGTTGACGAGCCCCTTCGGCGAGGACGCCGACTTGCTCATCTTGATCTGCGGGTCCTGCAGGTCGTAGATCTTCGCCGCGCCCTTGGTGATGTGCGGGGCGGGCACCGTGAAGGTCTTCCCGTACCGCGAGTTGAACCGCTCGGCGACGTCCCGGGTCAGCTCGATGTGCTGCCGCTGGTCCTCGCCGACCGGCACCTCGTCCGCCTGGTAGATCAGGATGTCCGCGACCTGGAGCACCGGGTAGGTGAACAGCCCCACCGAGGTGTGCTCCGCGCCGACCTTCGCCGACTTGTCCTTGAACTGCGTCATCCGCCCGGCCTCGCCGAACCCGGTCAGGCAGTTCATCACCCAGGCCAGCTGGGTGTGCTCCGGGACGTGGCTCTGCACGAAGAGGGTGCAGCGCTCGGGGTCCAGACCGGCGCCGAGGAGCTGGGCCGCGGCGAGCCGGGTGGCCTCGCGCAGCCCCGCCGGGTCCTGCGGCACCGTGATGGCGTGGAGGTCGACCACGGCGTAGAACGCGTCGTGCGTCTCCTGCAGCGCCACCCACTGACGCACCGCGCCCAGGTAGTTGCCGAGGTGGAACGAGCCTGCGGTGGGCTGGATACCGGAGAGCACCCGGGGACGGTCACTGGCCATGCCGGTCATTGTCTCAGAGCGACCGGGCGCGTCCGTCCCGGATCGGGCACCGGGCGCGGATGGGGTGCGTCACAGCGCACGGACGCCGCGCGGGGGCGCGTCGCAGCCCGGGAAAGGCCGCCGCAACCGGGCGCCCGGGGCATGTCGGAGGTTTCCCCCCGCCCCGGGCGGACGACGATAGAAGGGGACGAACGGCGCAGGGCAGAGAGCGCCGCCGACCGGGGCACGGGAGCCCGGTACCGGTGCGCGCCGCAGCCCACGCGCCGGGCCGGCGTCCGGCCGTCCGGACGCCGCCGGCCGTCCCGCGCACCACCCGCCGGCCCGTCCGGCGCCGCCGTATCCACCGTCGGCGCGGGGGCCGGCCCGGACCACCGCCGTCAACGCCCCGCCGCCGTCAACGCCCCGCCGCCGACCACGCCCCGCCCTCGCCCCTCTGCCCGACCACCGGCCGTCGGACCGCCGTCCGCCCGGCCGACCCGATGCGAGCAGCGCACCCCATCCGCGGACCCCGACCGCGCGGCGCGACCGCGCACCGACAAGGAGACCTCATGACCACCGGACGATCATCGATGGAGCTGATCTCCGCCGCTGAGGAGCACAGCGCCCACAACTACCACCCGCTGCCCGTGGTCATCGCCTCCGCGCGCGGCGCCTGGATGACCGACGTGGAGGGGCGCCGCTACCTCGACATGCTGGCGGGCTACTCGGCGCTCAACTTCGGCCACGGCCACCCCCGGCTCATCGCCGAGGCCCACGCCCAGCTCAACCGGCTGACGCTGACCTCCCGCGCCTTCCACCACGAGCAGTTCGCCGACTTCTGCGCCGAGCTGGCCGAGCTGTGCGGCATGGACATGGTGCTGCCGATGAACACCGGCGCGGAGGCGGTCGAGACCGCCGTGAAGACCGCCCGGAAGTGGGGGTACCGCGTCAAGGGCGTGCCCGACGGCCGGGCGCGCATCGTCGTCGCCGCGAACAACTTCCACGGCCGGACCACCACCGTCGTCAGCTTCTCCACCGACGAGGAGGCCCGCCGCGACTACGGCCCCTACACCCCGGGGTTCGACATCGTCCCCTACGGCGACCTCGACGCCCTGGCGGCGGCGGTCACCGACGACACCGTCGCGGTGCTGCTGGAGCCGATCCAGGGGGAGGCGGGCGTGCTGGTGCCGCCGGCCGGCTACCTGCCGGGGGCGCGGGAGCTGACGAGGGAACGCGGCGTGCTGTTCATCGCCGACGAGATCCAGTCCGGTCTCGGCCGCACCGGCCGCACCTTCGCCTGCGAGCACGAAGGCGTGGTGCCCGACGTCTACGTGCTCGGCAAGGCGCTCGGCGGCGGTGTGGTGCCCGTCTCCGCCGTGGTCTCCTCGCGCGAGGTGCTGGGTGTCTTCCGCCCCGGCGAGCACGGCTCCACCTTCGGCGGCAACCCGCTGGCCTGCGCCGTCGCCCGTGAGGTGGTGGCGATGCTGCGGGAGGGCGACCACCAGCGGGCCGCCGCCGACCTCGGCGAGCACCTCCACCGCGAACTCGGCCTGCTCGTCGGCCACGGCGTCCGGGAGGTCCGCGGCCGCGGCCTGTGGGCCGGCGTGGACATCGACCCGGCGCTCGGCACCGGCCGGGAGATCTCCGAGCGGCTGATGGCCCGCGGCGTGCTCGTCAAGGACACCCACGGCTCGACCATCCGGCTCGCCCCGCCGCTGGTGGTGTCGAAGGACGACCTCGACCACGGCCTCGCCCAACTCCGCGCCGTCCTCACCACCCGCCCGCCCGCCTGACCCCCCGCCGGTGCGAACCGAGCCGGGAAGCGTGACCAGGGCAAAGAAAAAGGGGCAGTAGCCGTCTCCGGCGAGTGCCCCTTCAAGCCTGCTGCGACGGTAGCACAGCCCGCCCGCCACTACTCTACTTTCCGTGCTCGAATCATCACCGCTCGCATCACAGTCAGAGGCACGGCATGTGCTGGCCCGGCTGACGGAGTTCTTCACCGACGAGGGCACCCCGTGGTCGCGCCGACTGTGGGACATCGGCTCCCTGCTCTCCCTGGAAGAGCTCTGGGAAGCCGGTGACTGGCACGCCCGCGGGGTGCTCTCGCAGGCCGCCTGCGACTGGCAGCGGGCGGAACTTCGGACGCTGACCGGTCCGGACGTCGGACTCGGCGAACGCGAGCTGCGGAAGGAGCTGACGTCGCTGCTCTCCGTGCCGTTGCCAGAGCCCAGTCCGGCGAGGCGACGTCTGCGCGAGGTCATCGACCACGCGCGGCCCGGCTACCTGGATCGGTGGGCCTCCGCGATGAACGGCAGCCCGGCCCCCGGCCCCGAGCGGTTCGCCCGCACGGTGGCGGCCCACCTGCTGGACCTGGGCTGGAGCGCCACCCACCTGCGTTCCTGGGCGGCTCGGTTGACCGCCGACCAGGCGGACCTCATGCGTATCGCGACGAGCGCCGCCGACCTCGCTCGGCGCACGCCAGGGCCGTACCACGTACTCGCCGCGCTCTCGGGGGTTCCTCGGCGCGACCTGGCGGAGTCGTTGCCGCACTGGTTGTCCAAGGCAGAGGTAGTCGCGTGGCTGCGCCTCCACGGCCACAGCACGGCGAACGTGCGGCCGGGTGGCGGTTTCCTCATCGGCGTCACGGCTCTCGACCCGTACGGCGCCGCCGAGCAGGTCCGCCAGGTCGTCGAGCGCATGATCGCCCGGTCCTCGTTCCTCCGTCGCCACCGGGGAGGTGTTGTCCCCCTGCCGCACATGTGGGTGGCAGGGCACGCGCAGCCGATTCCTTTCCGCCCTCCGGCGCGCGGCGCCGATGTTCTCAGCCTCGTGACCGAGGGGCATCTGTACCAGGTCTCCGAGCCCCGCAGCCGCGTCGACGACGCGCTGGAACTCGCCGCCCCGGTGAACCAGAGTCCGCTCGGCCCCGCAGTCGCGGGCGCCTGGGCTGCCATCGAGGCGCTGCTCTCGCACCCCGATGATCCGCAGGAGGCCGAGCGCTCGGGCAAGGCAGTTGCAGCCGACAGGCTGGCCCACATCAGTGCCTGTTCCTGGCCCAGAGCGGAACTCACCGCCCTCGCGCACCGCCACGCACCGCCCCGGCCGGACCGCCTCTCCGAACAGCTCGCGCGGTGCACGACCAATCTGGAGCGTGCCACCTGCGTGGCGGACGCTCTCGCGGCCCACGGTCCTGACGCGCTCGACTTCTCCGGGTCGCGCACCAGGCACAGCGACCTCCCCGCGGCGCGGCGCATGGCCGCACTGCTCCAGGACCCCCGACGGGTACTCGGCAATGTCGTGGCCACCCACCGCATCACCCTGAGGCGGCTCTACCGCACGCGCAACGTCGTGCTGCAGCGGCTCGACGCGGGAGGTGACGCTGGAGGCGTCCCTCCGCACCGCCGCACCGTTGGTCGGTGCGGGGTTGGACCGGGTGGTGCACGCCGAACGCGCTCAGAGCCTGCCGCCCCTGGACCTGGCAGCGCGCGCGGACGTGGCACTGAAGCTGGTCGGCGGGGAGACCGGGCTGTCGGTCGTCAGGCTCTTGGAGCCGCCGTGACGGGCTCCCCGGGGCCTGCGGCCCAGGGCGTTCGCAGGGTGCCTCGGCCGGGCGGGCGGGGTCGGATAACCTGGCGCCGGGTCTCTTGACGTAGAGAGATGTCGACGAGGGACCCGGCCGTGACCCGCGCCGACCGATGAACCCAACCGAGAGGCAGCCATGTCCCGCACTCCCGTCAACGTCACCGTCACCGGCGGAGCCGGCCAGATCGGCTACGCCCTGCTGTTCCGCATCGCCTCCGGTCAGCTGCTCGGCCCGGACGTCCCGGTCAACCTGCGCCTGCTGGAGATCACCCCGGCGCTGCCCGCCGCGCAGGGCACCGCGATGGAGCTGAACGACGGCGCCTTCCCGCTGCTGGGCTCGATCGACATCACCGACGACCCGAACGTCGCGTTCGACGGCGCCAACATCGCGCTGCTGGTCGGCGCCCGCCCCCGCACCAAGGGCATGGAGCGCGGTGACCTCCTGGAGGCCAACGGCGGCATCTTCAAGCCGCAGGGCAAGGCCATCAACGACCACGCCGCGGACGACATCAAGGTCCTGGTCGTCGGCAACCCGGCGAACACCAACGCGCTCATCGCGCAGGCCGCCGCCCCGGACGTGCCCGCCGAGCGGTTCACCGCGATGACCCGCCTGGACCACAACCGCGCGCTGTCGCAGCTCTCGGCGAAGACCGGCACCCCGGTCAGCGAGATCCGCCGCCTCACCATCTGGGGCAACCACTCGGCGACGCAGTACCCGGACATCTTCCACGCCGAGGTCGCCGGGAAGAACGCCGCCGCCACCGTCAACGACGAGACCTGGCTGGCCGACGAGTTCATCCCGACCGTCGCCAAGCGCGGTGCCGCCATCATCGAGGCGCGCGGCGCCTCCTCGGCCGCCTCCGCCGCCTCGGCCGCGATCGACCACGTCCACACCTGGGTCAACGGCACCGCCGCGGGCGACTGGACCTCGATGGGCATCCCCTCCGACGGTTCCTACGGCGTGCCGGAGGGCCTGATCTCCTCGTTCCCGGTCACCTGCTCGGGCGGCTCCTACGAGATCGTGCAGGGCCTGGAGGTCAACGACTTCTCGCGCGCCCGCATCGACGCCTCCGTGCAGGAGCTCGCGGAGGAGCGGGACGCGGTCCGCGCCCTCGGCCTGATCTGATCCGGTCCCCTCGCTCCACCGCGGACGACTCCGTCCGCCGCTGCGGCCCCCGACGTTCCCGCCGGGGGCCGCGGCGCGTCCCGGGCCCGGCGGCCGCCACGGGCGCGGGCGCCCCAGCGGCACCGGGGCCCGGGGGGTGACGAAGGCCACACCGCCGGGGCCGGCGACATGCGCGGCGCGCGGGCGGGGCAGGGAGAGGGCGGCCGCCGCGGGCTCCCCGGCGGACGTCCGGGCCCCACGGGACGACGGGGCCGAGCACCTCGGAGGCCTGACCGTGCCGGTGACCGACACCCTGTGCATCGACGGCGTGTGGCGCCCCGCCGCCGACGGCGCCACCCGCGAGATCATCGACCCGGCCGACGGGTCGGTACTGGCCACGGTGGCCGAGGCCGGTGTCCGGGACGCCGACGCCGCCGTCGCCGCGGCGCGACGCGCCTTCGACTCCGGTCCGTGGCCGCGCACGCCGGTGATGGAGCGCGCGGCGCTGCTGCGGCGCGTGGCCGACCTGCTGGTCCGCGACCGGGAGGAGATCGCCCTCACCGAGTCGCGTGACACCGGGAAGACGCTGGCCGAGGGCCGCGTCGACGTGGACGACGTGACCGCCGCGTTCCGCTGGTTCGCGACCCTGGTGGAGTCGGAGCCGGCCGGGCGCGTCGTGGACGCGGGGACGCCGGACGTGCACAGCTCGGTCGTCCACGAACCCGTCGGGGTCTGCACGCTGATCACGCCGTGGAACTACCCGCTGCTCCAGGCCTCCTGGAAGGTGGCGCCCGCGCTGGCCGCCGGCAACACCCTCGTCCTCAAGCCGTCGGAACTGACCCCGCTGAGCACCGTGCACCTGCTGGGGCTGCTGGCGGAGGCAGGTCTGCCCGCCGGGGTGGCGGGGCTGGTCACCGGCGCGGGCGACCCGGTCGGCGCCCGGCTGGCGGTCCACCCGGACGTGGACCTGGTGTCGTTCACCGGCGGCCTGGCCTCCGGTACGAAGGTCGCCGCCGCTGCGGCCGCGACGGTGAAGAAAGTGGCGCTGGAGCTGGGCGGCAAGAACCCCAACGTGGTCTTCGCCGACGCCTGCGCCACACAGGACGGGTTCGACGCGACGGTGGACCAGGCGCTCAACGCGGCGTTCGCCCACAGCGGCCAGGTCTGCTCGGCGGGCAGCCGGCTGATCGTGGAGGAGAGCGTCCGGGAGCGGTTCGTCGCCGAGCTCGCCGCCCGCGCCGACCGCATCCGGCTGGGACGCGGCACCGCCCCCGACGTGGAGTGCGGGCCGCTCGTCTCGGCAGCCCAGCTCGCGAAGGTCGAGGCGCACGTGGCGGACGCGCTGGCCGAGGGCGCCGTGCTGCGGGCCGGCGGCGGCCGCCCCGCGCCGGGCCCCGACCTGCCCGCGGGCGGGTTCTTCCACTCCCCGACGGTGCTGGACCGCTGCCACCGCGAGATGCGGGTGGTGCGGGAGGAGGTCTTCGGCCCGGTGCTGACGGTGGAGACGTTCCGCACCGAGGAGGAGGCGGTGGCCCTCGCCAACGACACCGAGTACGGCCTGGCCGGCGCGGTGTTCAGCGCCGACACCGCCCGGGCGCGCCGCGTCGCCGGGCGGCTCCGCCACGGCACGGTATGGATCAACGACTTCCACCCCTACCTCCCGCAGGCGGAGTGGGGCGGCTACGGCCGCTCCGGCACCGGCCGCGAACTGGGGTCGGCGGGGTTGGCCGAGTACCGCGAGACCAAGCACGTGTACGAGAACCTCCGCCCCGCGGCCGTCCGCTGGTTCGCCGGCTGATCCACCGCGCCACCCAACCCACCGGCCCCCGGGAGGACCACCATGCAGCGTCCGAGCCCCACTGCGCGCGCCACCGCCGACGGGCCCGGCGAGGTGTTCGACTACGTCGTCGTCGGTGGCGGCACCGCGGGATCGGTGATCGCCTCGCGGCTGGCGGAGGACCCCGACCTCACCGTCGCACTGATCGAGGGCGGCCCCTCCGACGTGGACCGGCCGGAGGTCCTGACGCTGCGCCGCTGGCAGGGGCTGCTCGGCGGTGAGCTGGACTACGACTACCCGACCGTGGCGCAGCCGCGGGGGAACTCGCTGATACGGCACAGCCGGGCACGGGTGCTCGGCGGCTGCTCCTCGCACAACACGCTGATCAGCTTCCGCCCGCTGCCCTCGGACTGGGAGGAGTGGGTGGCGGCCGGGGCCGAGGGGTGGGGCGCGGCTGCCATGGACCCGTACTTCGACCGGCTGCGCAACAGGATCACGCCGGTGGGCGAGGCGGACCGCAACGCCGTGGCCCGGGACTTCGTGACGGCCGCCGGTGAGGCGCTGGGGGTGCCGCACGTCGAGGGGTTCAACGCGGCGCCGTTCGTGGAGGGCGCGGGCTTCTTCGACCTGGCCTACCACCCGGAGACCAACCAGCGGTCCTCCGCGTCGGCCGCGTACCTGCATCCGCACCTGGCGGCCGGGGACCGGCCGGGGTTGCGGCTGTTCCTGGAGACGCGGGCGCTGCGGCTGGAGGTGGACGCCGACGGCCGCGCCACGGGCGTGCGGGTCCGCGGCGCGGACGGCGCGACGGCGGTGCTCGGGGCCCGCCGCGAGGTGGTGGTGTGCGCCGGGGCGGTGGACACACCGCGGCTGCTGCTGCTCTCCGGGATCGGGCCCCGCGAGCAGCTGGACCGGCTGGGGATCGAGGTCCGGCACGACCTGCCCGGCGTCGGGGAGAACCTGCTGGACCATCCCGAGTCGGTGATCGTCTGGGAAACGGACGGGCCGATACCGGAGAACTCCGCGATGGACTCGGACGCGGGGCTCTTCGTGCGCCGCGACCCCGCGTCGCCGGGACCGGACCTGATGTTCCACTTCTACCAGGTGCCCTTCACCGACAACCCGGAGCGGCTGGGGTACCGCAGGCCGGCCCACGGGGTGTCGCTGACGCCGAACGTGCCCAAGCCGCGCAGCCGGGGGCGGCTCTACCTGACCAGCGCCGATCCCGACGTCCTGCCGGCGTTGGACTTCCGGTACTTCACCGACCCCGGGGACCACGACGCGCGCACGCTCGTCGACGGCATCCGGCTGGCGCGGAAGGTGGCGGCGACCGAGCCGCTGGCGTCGTGGCTGGTGCGCGAGGTCTGCCCGGGTCCGGAGCTGAACTCGGACGAGGAGCTGAGCGCCTACGCGCGGCGGGCCGCGCACACGGTGTACCACCCGGCCGGCACCTGCCGGATGGGGGCGGCAGACGACCGGGACGCGGTGGTGGACCCGGCGCTGCGGGTCCGGGGGGTGGCGGGGCTGCGCGTCGCGGACGCCTCCGTCTTCCCGACGATCCCCGCGGTCAACCCGATGGTCTGCGTGCTGATGGTCGGCGAGCGGGCGGCCGAGCTGCTCCGCCAAGGCTGAGCGCACCCCCGGCGGCGGGTGGGGTGGCGGCCGGTGGCCCGGCCCGCCGGCCGCGACGCGATCGGACGCCGCCGTGCCGAGCAGGTGGGGGCCGGTCCGCACCGGGCGTCCGGCGTCCGAACCGCCGTGTGACACCCGCTCCGACCCGCCACCGGACCACCGCCGTCGCACGGCGACCCGGGCCGCTCAGCGCTTTCCGGCGACCGCCTCGGTGGCTAATGTGTTCGGTACATCGCCGATCTGCGGACAAGTGGGGACCACCTCAGTGGAGACAGGGCAGCGCGCGCTCCGCCTGCCGGCCGCCGGGACTGCTCTGGCGCTGGTCGTCCTGGCCGGGTGCACCTCCGGGACCGGTCAGGCCGCGGGCGCGTTCCCGGAGGTCGTGATAGCGATGCCGGCGTGGACGGGCGGCCAGGCGAACGCCGCCGTGGCCGCGCACGTGCTGCGCGAGGAGCTGGGGGTGCCCGTCCGGCTGCGGGAGCTCTCCCCCGGCCAGGCGTGGGACCAGCTGGACCAGGGCGGGGTGCAGGTCGTGCTGGAGGACTGGGGTGCCAGCCCGGACAAGCGCCGCCTGTACACGGCGCAGCGGATGTCGGTGGTGCCCGCGGGTGACCTCGGCCCGGTGGGTCGGGTGGGCTGGTACGTGCCCGGTGGCTACGCCGCGGCCAACCCCGGGGTGCTCGACTGGCGGAACCTCAACGAGTACGCCGACACGTTCGCGTCGGCGGAGAGCGACGGCCGGGGCCGGCTGCTGACCGGCGGTCCGGACGACGCCTCGCACGACGAGGCGCTGATCGACGCGCTCGACCTGGCGTACACGACGGTGCCGGCCGGCGGCGAGGAGCAGCTGATCGAGGCGCTGCGCGGCGCCGACCGCGACGGCGGCGCGGTGCTCGCCAACTGGTGGCAGCCGCACTGGCTGCACGAGGAGCTGGAGTTGGCGGAGGTGGAACTGCCGGAGCACACGGCGGGCTGCCACCGGGAGGGCGGTCCGGACCGCTGCGGCTACCCGGACATTCCGCTGCGGAAGTACCTCAACGCGGTCTTCGCGGAGCACGGCGGTGAGGCCGCGGCCTTCCTGACGGACTTCTCCTGGACGGCGGAGGAGCAGAACGAGGTGGCGCGGATGATCGCCGCCGAGGGGATGAGCCCGGAGGGCGCGGCCGCGCGCTGGGCGGAGAAGAACACCGAGCGCATAGCGGGGTGGCTGGGCGAGGGCTGACGCCCTCGCCCCTCCCCCGGTCCGAGCG
>NZ_JAAVJD010000250.1 GCF_012033735.1 Streptomyces lonarensis
GCGGCAGTCGCTCTTCCAGCGCCGCCTCGGCCTGGCGCCGTTCACCGCGCCGGCGGCTCTGCCTCCAGGAACGCCGCGACGCCGCCCGGCAGCGCCCGGTCGGCGAACTCCGCCGCCCGCGGGGCCGCCAGGTCGACCGCCTCGTAGGCGCCGTACCCCGCCGCCGTGGAGACGGTGACCGTCGCCAGGCCGAGGCGGCGCTGGAAGAGCGACTGCCGCACCCGGACCCCGCTGACCGCCCCGGTCCGCAGCACGCTGGTCGCGCGGTTGACGGCCCCGGAGCGCACCACGACCCACGGCCCCGCGAAGGAGTGGCCCAGCGAGCGGTAACCGGCCACCGCCAGCCCGCAGCCGGCCGTCAGCAGCACCGGACCGGTGACCCACCACACCGCGTGCGGCAGCGCGGTGGTCGCGGCGAGCCACGCGAGCACCGCGGTGGCGGTGGCCGCGACCGCCACCGCCCAGACCAGCCGGCGCCGCAGCGCCCCGGCCGGGTGACGGCGCAGCGGCGCGCGCAACGGGTTGTCCTCGCCGGCGCGGAGGACCTCCGTCAGGACGCTGCGGGCGTGCTCGCGGGGGCAGCGCGGCAGGATCGCGGAGGCGGAACTCCACACGGACAGCCCGGTGGTGATGATCGCGGGGTCGGCGACCCGGAGCCACCGCCAGAGCAGCGGCTCGGAGAGCGTCGCGCCGCGCAGCCGGTTCTCGTCGCGGTTGATCTCCTGGGTACGGAAGAGCCCCTGGGTGGTCCGCAGCACGTCGCCGTGTTCGCCCGTGGTGCGTTCCAGCCGGAAGTGGGCGTAGGTCGTCGCGAAGTTGACCGCCAGGCCGACCACGCCGAGCGCCCAGGCGGCCAGCACGGCCGCGGCGACGGTCCCGGGCACGCCGATCGCCCCCCAGTCGGCGAGCCCCCGCACCCAGGCGAAGGCGTTGAAGCCGAACATGCCGAGCGTGACCCACCCACCCCAGGCGAGGCCGGCCGCCATCAGCAGCCCCCACACCGAGAAGCAGTTGTAGACCACCCACCAGGGGCGCAGTCGGGAGAGCTGCCGGGTCGCGCGCCCCGCGGGCGGCGCCGCCGCGGGGTCCTCTCCCCCGACCGGCGTGCGGGCGGTGTCCGTCGCAGCGGTGTCCGTCGCGGCGGCAGCGCTCGCGGCGGCGGAGGTCGCGGCGGGGGCGGGCCCGGTGGTCCGGTCCTCACCGAGCAGTCGGGCGTGCAGGTCGCGGGCTGCGGCGCGCGAGACGGCGTCCAGCACCAGTGCGGACTCCATGGCGGTGTTCATCTGCCCGGCGCCGACCTTGACCCGGCGCAGCCCGAACAGCCGCTGGAGCAGCCGCGCCTCGCCGTCGACGCTGCGCACGCGCTCCCGCCGGATGGACCGGTGGGAGCGGACGAGGAGCCCGGTACGCCGTTCCAGGTAGTCGTCGGTCAACCGGTAACGCGTGGTCGCCCAGCGGACGGTGTTGCGGACCGCCTTGAACGCGCCCCAGGCGGCGAGGACTGCCAGCGGCCAGACCACCCCGGCGTCGGGCTCCACTCCGACCACCAGGAGCGCCACGGCGGCGGGCGCCATGGAGAGCAGCACGCGCAGCGCATCCGCTCCGATCATGCGGCCGTCCAACCGCTGCCACGGCGTGCCGTCGTCGGGCGGTGGCGTCTCCTCCACGAGGGGTGCGCCCTCCGGAGGCCCCGGCACGTCCGCGACGGGCGCCGCGCGGCCGGCGTCGGCGGGCGGGGCAGTGGGCGGCTCGGCGCGTGGGGCGGCGGGCGGCGGCACGGCGGGGGTGGTGTGCTCGGCGGTCATGTGGCGTCCCCCGGCGTGCGGCGGGTGATCTCGGCGAGCTGCTCGGCGGAGGCGCGCGCGACGTCGGGGGCCAGCCCCCGGACGTGGACGGCGCCGCTGGCCGAGGCGGTGGTCACCACGAGGGTGGCGATGCCGAGCAGTTGCTCGATCGGCCCCCTGCTGGTGTCGACGGTCTGGATGCGGGAGATGGGCGCGATCCGCCAGTCGCGCACGAACCAGCCCGCCGAGACGAACACCGCCTCGTCGGTGGTCTCCCAGCGGTGGACGGCGTAGCGCCAGGAGGGCGTCACCGCGGCGTACAGCAGCCCGAGCGCGAGGACCGCGACGGCCACCGGCCCGGTCCAGGTGCGGGAGGACTCCCAGAAGAACCAGGCGGCCAGCGGCGTGGCGGCGGCGAGGGCGGTACCGCACAGGGCCCGCAGGGTCCACCAGGCGACGACGCGCGGCTGGACCCGGTGGCGCGGTGGGCGCAACGATATCGTGGTCATGGGACACACTGTCCCATGAAGGCAAGCCGAGTTCCACAGTGATTCAACACTGACTCGATCGCCTACCATGCGGGCATGGATTCCTCGACGCGAGCGGCGTCACCGCCACCGGCAGCCGGCACCGTCTCCCGCACCCGGCGGGCGATCCTCGACGCGGCGGTCACCTGCTTCGCCGAGGACCTCACCACCCCCCTCTCGGAGGTCGCCCGCGCCGCCGATGTCGGTCGCTCGACCCTGCACCGGTACTTCCCCGACCGTGCGGCGCTCGTGGACGCCTTGCTGACCGACGCGGTGGACCACACCGAACGCGCACTGGCCGAGGCGGCGCTCGACGAGGGTGAGGCCGCCGAGGCGGCGGCACGACTGGTCGCCGCGGTCTTCGAACTGAGCCCCCGCATCATGCCGCTCTTCAACGACACCAGCGGGGACGTCCGCTGGGACGACAGCCGCTGGGAGCAGATCCACGCACCGATCGGCGCCCTGCACGCCCGCGGCCAGGCCGAGGGCGTCGTCTCGCCGGAGATCACGGTCGAGTGGTTCGTCCGGGTCCTGTGGTACCTGGTGTCCGCGGGCTGGGAGGCGATGCAGGAGGAGGGCCTGGCCAAGCACCGGGCCGTCGCCCTGGTGACGCGCAGCCTGCTCCACGGGATGGCCGCCGAGCCCGCCTGAACCTCCCCGGGCCCTCGGCGCGCGACCGCGGCACGAGCACCGCCCCGACCTTGATATGGTTGAGCTGTCGCGCGGGGCCGGACAGGCTCCGGACGCGGCGACCCTGTCCGGGTGGCGGAATGGCAGACGCGCTAGCTTGAGGTGCTAGTGCCCTTTATCGGGCGTGGGGGTTCAAGTCCCCCCTCGGACACCAGTAGTCGCACAAGAAACCCCGGACCCCTTGGGCCCGGGGTTTCTTGCTGTCGGCGGGAGCGGACCGCAGAGTCGCCACCCGGCAGATCGGGCCGCGCCGGCCGCGACCTCGTGCCGACCGCACCGGCGAGGCCCGGTGGGGGCTGGGCGATGTCGACCGCCGCATGGTGGGGCGCTGCCTGACATCTCGTGGCCGGCGGTCCGCAGCGCCCGCCTCAGCCATCCCTGAGGGCACCCCCATCGCATCGGGCACGCTCGGCACGGCCGCTCTACGCGTTGTGCCCCTGCGGGGACCGGACCGCGGCCACGGTCAGTCGGACTCGGCCGGCTCCGACGCGGCCCACTCCGGGGGCGACTGCCCGGAGGTGCGCAGGAACCGGTCGACGTCGAAACGGTGCTCCCGCAGCCGCCGATCGGCGGTCGCCAGCTGCTCGTCCGTGAAGAGCCCCCGGTACCACGGCAGGAGAACGAACGCCTCCACGCTCATCTCCAGTCGCCCGCGCTCCCAGAGGGTGGTGAAGCCGTCCGAGGCGTCCCGCCCGCGCATCAGCCGGCGGGCGGCCTCGGCGCCACCCAGCTCCCCGACCATCTCCAGGAACCGGGTCGGGTTGTAGCCGATCTCCTTCTTGAGACATTTCGCACCGAGCACCATCGCGCGGTGGAACTCTCGCTCCGGCTCACTGATCATGTTCTCCCCCGAACTTCCGCAGGAACGTGCGGAGCCGTCGCCCGGCAACCGACTCGACCAGCCGTTGCGGGCGGCTGTGACTCCGGCCCGTGACGGACGATAGAGGAGTCGCGAGCACGTGGACGGGGAAACTGCGAACTGGCTCCGACCGGCGCCACCGTGCCGGAGGCCGTGGCAGTCGATCGCAGGGGCGATCGTCCACCCGCGGCCCGGAAGGCGCCCCACCCGCCCCACCCGTGACGGCGTCGCCCGGTATACCCGCTTCGAAGGTGCGTTCGAGCCTCGCCTAGCATGGCCGCCATCGGGCGCGTCGGCCCCGCGGGGGCCACGACCGGACGCGCCCGGGACCCGCCGCACACGGCGGGCCGTCCGCGGAGGCGCGGCATCCCGGGGGCGCACGTCGCTCGCGGCGCCGCAGGCCCCGGGGCGTCAGCAACGTTCGACCATGGGGGACACGTGCGTATACGTGGCAGGATCGCCGGCATCGCCGGCGCGGCGGCACTGACCGTGCTGATCAGCGGCTGCGGTGGTTCCGACAGCGGAACCGGCGGCAACGAGGCGGGGAGCGGCGAGGCGACCACCGCCGAGGAGACGGACGACACCGGCGGCGGGGCAGCCGAGGAGGTCGCCCTCGTCGGCGGCGGGCCGCTGACGACCGTGTGGACCGGCGTCGAGGACGCCGAGCACGGCGTGGTCGTCGAACCCGAGAGCCTCGCGCGGGGAGACATAGCGGACCTGGAGAACATCCGGCTGCGCGACGGCCAGGACCAGATGGTCCCCTACTACCTCACCTTCCGGGTCACCGCCGACGGCGGTGACCTGCCCGCCCCCGCGGTGGAGGACGGCTTCTCCGTGGTGGGCCGCGACGGACGGGGCGCCGAGCCGCTGAACGTCCTCTCCTTCGGCGGCGGGTCGCCGTTCCCCGCGGCGTGCGACCGCCCGGCGCCGGACAGCATCGTGGACGGGGCCGCGGTGAGCGTCTGCCAGATCTACCTGCTTCCCGAGGGCATGGAGCCGCTGGCCGTGGCCTGGGCCGACCCCGCCGGGGAGCACGGCGAGTGGGCGGTCGAGGGAGCCGACTACCTGGACGTCATCCGCCCGCTCGGCACGGAGGTGGAGACCGTCTGGCAGACCGCCGGCGGCGACCACGACGTGCCGCTGACCGCCGCACCGGTGGAGGTGCTGCGCGGCGAGCCGTCCGACCTCTCCGACTGGGACGTGGACCGGGACAAGATCCCCTTCTACGTCTTCGCGGAGTACACCAACGACGGCGAGCACGACCTGCTGCCGGACATGAAGTCCGGGCTGAGCGTCTACACCGCCGCGGGCCGCGAGATCTCCAAGCTGAACCTCATCGACGTCTACGGGGTGGGCGTGGCGCCCTGCCCGTCGGCGGAGCCGAACGAGATGCTGCGCCCCGGCGCGAGCGTCACCGAGTGCTCCGTGTTCCTGCTCGACGAGGGCGAGGTCCCGGCGACGGTGGCGCTCGTCGGACGCGGCGACGACGCCGGGTTCCGCATGTGGCAGACCGGCCTGGCGCAGGACTGACCCGGTGGAGTCGAGCGTCCCGGCCCCGCCTCATGCGGGGCCGGGGCGTTCGGCGCTCCCGGGGGTCCCCGCCACCCCCGCCGGGGTGACGAACCACTGTGCGACTCCCCCTGCGAGGAAGCAGACGGCTCCGCCGAGGGTCGCCCAGTTGGCGATGTGCACGTTGACCGGGGAGCCGGTGGCGTCCCGCGTGTAGTCGGCCAGCGCCGCGACCATGAACAGCACGGCGCCCGCCTGGTTGATCACGGCCGTCCACCAGGCCGGCCCCCGGGCCGGACGCGCCGCCCGCCGCACCTGGTGCACGGCGAGCTGGCCGGAGACCAGGAAGAGGGTGCACCCGATCATGTCGGGTGCCCAGACCAGCCGGTCCGTCTGCTGTGCGGAGAGCCCCCGCATCAGCGAGTCGACGAGGTTGACGCAGAAGACCCACGCTCCACCGAGCAGCAGCAGGGCGCTGCACCAGTCGATCCGCATCGGCCGGTACGCCCACCAGCGCCAGTGGCGGGCACCGGATGCCGGACCGGGGTAGTTCACGCAGCCGAGGAAGCCGCCCCAGGCGCCGACGGCGAACAGCACGCCGCCGGTGAGGTAGACGAGCGCGCAGCGCACCACCCCCGCCGCCGTCAGCTCCGCGAGCACGGCGCCGAGGACGAAGAAGCCGCTGCCCAGGACGAAGCACACCGCCACGGCCCGGTTGAGCCGCTCCTCGGCGAGGATCCACCCCGGGGCGGGGCGGCTCGCCCCGTGGTGCCCCGTCGCTCCCGTTCCTGCGCGCGCCATACGGCGATCGTGACCGACCCGGCGCACTTCCGCCCGTCGTGCGTACTCCCCGTCTCCTCCCCCGCGGGACGCTCCCCTGGCGCAGCCGACCGGGGCGGCGTAGTGTTCAACTCAGAGGTTGAACAACATTCCGGTTGAACAAGAACAAGAGGACGGTTGATGTGACCGAAGCGGACCGGGCACTCGGCCGCGAGGGCCCCGAGGACATCGAGGGCATCGAGGGCATCGAGGGCCCCGAGGACATCGAGGGCATCGACGGCACCCCGCCGGCAACGGCGGACGAGGCCGGCCTGGACCTCGCCTTCGCCGCCCTCGCCGACCCGGTGCGCCGCGCCATCGTGGCGCGGCTGTCGCGGGGGCCGGCGACGGTGCTGGAGCTGGCTGAGCCGTTCGAGATCAGCACGCAGGCGGTCTCCCGGCACATCCAGGTGCTGGCGCGCGCGGGGCTGGTGACCCGGAGCCGAGAGGCGCAGCGCCGACCGGTCCATCTGGCGCCCGACGCACTGGAGGGACTGACCTCCTGGATCGACCGGTACCGGCTCGCCCACGAGGCGCGGTACCGACGGCTGGACGCCGTACTGCGCACCCCCGAACCACGTGACGGCCGCGAGCCGGCCGACGAAGGAGCACAGCCATGAGCAACGCACTGCGGATCGACGCCCCCGCCGGGCTGCCGGTCGTCGACATGACCCGCGAGTTCGACGCACCGCCGTCGGCGGTCTACCGCGCCCACCGCGACCCCGAACTGGTCACGCGCTGGCTCGGGCCCGACGGCTACGAGATGACCGTCGAGGTCTACGACGTGCGGACCGGCGGCCGGTACCGGTACAGCCACCACGACCCCGAGGGCAACGTCTACCGGTTCAACGGGGTCTTCCACACCGCCCGCGAGGGCGAGCTGATCATCCAGACCTTCGAGTACGAGGCGGTCCCGGACGTGGTCGCCGTGGAGACGCTGCGCTTCGAAGCGCTCGAGGGCGGCCGCACGCGGCTGCACACGCACAGCGTCCACGCCGATGTCGCCACCCGCGACGCGATGATCAGCAGCGGCATGGAGCGAGGTGTCCGCGAGGGCTACGCCCGGCTGGACCGGGTCCTCGCCGGGTGACGCGCGGGCCGGCCGAGCTGCACGTTTTCCCCTCCGGCGGACACGGCATCGGGCTGGCCGAG
>NZ_JAAVJD010000251.1:0-6190 GCF_012033735.1 Streptomyces lonarensis
CCCCACCAACCAGCCCCCTCCCCCTCCGAGAGAGGACCCGCCGGAGGCACACATCACTAACGCCGGCACCCCACCGGCGGATGGTTCGAGATGTCCGCCGGCCTGTGGCTACGGTGCGCGCCCTCGACTGTAGGGCCGGCGCCGTAGTGGATTGCCGACCGGGCGTCTGCCGCTAACTGCTACACCTTCAACCTTGAGGCATTGAACTTACCTCTGACCCTCGATTAATTTGATGCACGAGACGTTCGATACACATCGAAACATCCTCCCAGTTCCTTTCTAGCCATACGTCAGCTCCTTCAGCAGCTCGGTGTCGCACGTTTTTCCTTAGGTCTTTCAAATCAGTGAGCAGGACAGCGGGCGAGACAACTTGACCAGAAGTATTGCTGAAGATATCAGCATCTTCTGCGGCGGAGATTAGCTCGGCGAAGCTCATTCTCTTGGCGCGTTTATTGACCAACTCTTCCAAGATCAACTCACACGCCGTGTGTAGCTCTTCAAGAAACACTTCAGCAGCAACCTCATCGAAGTTCCAGGCAACGATCAGACTGGTTGTGATGGAGAGCCTAGCGTGAAGACGCGGCGAGGAGGGGCACTCATACTCGTATGGAGGGTAGTAGTAACTGGTCTCATCGACTCCTCGCAGAACCATGGGATCGTCCTGTTCGATATGCCGACCGCGCAGCATCATATCGACAAAACCGCGGCCCACCCGAGCGCGTTGCGCTGGGGAGATTCCTGAGTGCGCGCATCCTTCAGCCACTAGGGGCAGATCGCGCTCCAACCGGTACCCAAGAAGGTCAGTACGGCGCGAGTTTCCATTAATTGTCACAACACAGCGATGCGGTTTCACATGCTGCCATCTCCACGAAAGCAGCAACTTTCGAGCCCTGGTCTGTGCAGCAGCCAGACAGACGCGAACAATCGCTTCCTGTGATTCCGTGTAGGTGAACTCGAAGTCGAAGCCAGCCATGCAGCATGTTCTATCGCACAGCGGGCCCGGCCCATCGCCCGGCCCCGTCAAGATACAGGTGCGAGAGCGGGAGGGCAGCGGATTGCACGTTGCCGCACGTGGTGAGGGCAGGGTCGAACGGAGCTCGACGGTGGCCTGGACGCCCGCTCCCGGGGACAGCCGCCATCAGATTCTGAGAGAACCGTTCGGCTGACGGTCCTGACTTGTAGCCTGCGAACATGGCGATCCCACGCGAGCCGAACGGCCGGCCTCTGACCATGTACACCATGAGCCTCAATGCGGCGCTCGACTACGCAAAGAAGGCACTGGCTGAGGGGCTTAACGTCGAGATCAAGGACATGGATCTGCGCGACACCGTGACCTATCGAACGTTCCAGGAGTCCCCAGTTCTGGGCAAGTACTGGGCGGTCGGTGTGACCACCGATGACAGCGCCATGGGCTACCGGTCCAAGTCGGCTCACCAGATTCTGGAAGCGGTAGACAGGACGACGCCTGAGGAGTACGGAGCCATCCATACCGATGATCTCGTAGCTGTGTGTCGCGGTGTCTACTCGGCGGATCCCACGCACGTTAACCCGAGCTGACTACGACGCAGCGCGGTGCCGGGAAGCGTCCTGCTACATCCCGGTGCGGGCAGCCACTGCACTGGGATGCTGGGCGCTCGCGCGGAGCGCGATGGACAGTGCAGTCGTGCCCGAAGGGCACGCCCGTTTGGCCCGGCGTCCGGACAGGACGGGAGGGCCGCCCGCGGCCCGGACGTTCCGGCCGGCTGCGAGCCGGGCCGGGCTGAGCCGTCCCGGAGGGACGTCCTTCTCCGCGATCCGCGGGACCGCCGGCCGCCGACGCACGAGAACTCCGGCTGCGGTTGGCGAAGCGTGGGGTGGGCGGCTCGATGCCGCCCCCCCCCCCCCCCCCCCCCCCCCCCCCCACGGCCCGGCGGCCGGGGTCCGGCCGGGCGGTGACCCACGCCCGGCCGGTGCTGCGGCTACGCGGCGACCGGTTCGCGTGCGGCGACGCGGCAGCGGGTGAGTACGGTCTGTGCGGTCTCGCCGTAGATGCTGTGGTCCTTGACCGTGCCGGTCAGTTCGACCTCGTCGCCGTTGCCGGGGACGTCAGCTGCGGAGCTGAACCAGACGAACACGTTGCCGCTCGGGTCCTGGAACTTGACCAGTCGGCGGCGCTGGGTGTGGTAGCCGTAGGTCCGGCCCTCCAGCTCGATCACGGTGGTGACGGTGGCGGTGGTGGTGATGCGTTCGCCCACCGTGCCCTGCGGCTTGCTGTTCTGGGCGGCCCGCTCGGTGGCCTCCTTCTCCTGGTCGCGGTACCAACCCGCGATGGCTGAAACCAGGGTCGGCAGGTGGCGGGGGTTGACGGTCTCGCCCTTCGCCAGCTGGCCCACCTTGTGGCGGTAGTCGGAGAGGCTGCCATGCCCCTCGATCGCCCAAGCGCGGACGGCGGCAGCGGTGGTCCGCGCGTCGGGCTCTCCGTCTATCGCCCCCTTCCACTCGGGGGTGGCTTTCCGGTCGAAGAAGTACGCCTCGACACCGTCGGCGGTGGGCAAGGTGTCTTTCCACTGCTCCGAGCGGCTGTAGAACCGGCCTTCGAGCTTCACGATTGCTGCGGTCACTCGCAGCACCTCGGCCACGGGGATGCGGAGATCAGCGGGGATGCCGCCTTCGTCGCCGTCCCAGTCCGAGTCCTTGAGCGTGCCGAACCTCCAGAGAGCTTCGAGCCCCTTGATCGGCAGACCCGTGTAGGGCTCGACGCACGTGGTGCCCAACTGCTTCATCTGCCCGTTCTCGTGACGAGCGAGGTAGGTGGCGGTGCGATGACGGGCGACGGCGCACCCGTGGCAGAAGTTCTCGATGGCGCGGTGCTGCCGCGCGGCCTGCGCGTCCTCTTCGGGGAGCCCGGGAAACAGGCTGGTGATCGTCTCGCCCTCCGCGTCGTGGTCGAGGCGGGCGATGACGGTCCACCCCTGGTGGCGGGGGATGTCACCGGAGATGGTCACGGTGACCGTGGGCCGCTGACCGATGGGGTGGCCGTCGATGTCCCGGTAGTCCGCCAGGAACGGCGCCGAGACGTCGAGGTCGTACGGAGAAAGGTGGTGGAGGGAGGCGCGGGCGTTGGTCGCGGCGACAAGCTGACGGACCTGGGATTCGGCGGTGGCGGGGATCGAGAATCGCATGGCTGCGCTGGTCATCGTGCGTGCTCCTGGTGGTGAGAGAGGTCTGGCGGCCCGACCGGGCGGGTTGCCCTCCGCCTGAGGTCGGGCCGATTGCGGCCTGTGGTCGGAGCGGGTGTTGCCCGCCCCCTCCGACACACTTAATTAAACCATGTTTTGAGGTGTGGGGCAAGCATCCCGACCGGGGAGGTCTAGGGCGGCTCGGTCGCGGAGGTACGCGGCGAACAGGGCGGCGGTGTAGCTGTCGGCGGTGCCGTAGGCACGGCGGCAGTCCAGCGCCCCGATGCGCTCGCCCCGGTGATGCACGGGGAACGGCTGGCCGGGGGCGGGGATGGCGAGGGCGTACAGTCCGCGCAGGGTGTCGACGCGCAGGACGGCGGCGGCGGCCTGGTGGTCGTAGGCGGCGGACCAGCGGGCGGGTCCGATACCGAACTCCGCGAGCCCGGACGCGATGGCGCGGGCCTGCATCAGGTCAGCGATCGTGTCGGGGTCCGGCTCGGCGGGCCGGGGTACGCAGCCGCAACCGTGGTCGTCGGCGTAGGTCTCGGACAGTGCGGCGGTGCGGGCCATGGCGTGCTCCTGGGGCGGCCGGGGGCGGGGCGCCCGCCCCCGGCGTCGGACGGCTGAGGGGGTCAGGCGGAAACTTCGTCGTCGCTCTCCGGCTCGTCGGCCTCTTCGGGTCCGTCTTCGTTCGACTCCTCGGCGGTGCCGAGTTCCTGACCTGCTTCCGGCTCGTCAGCGGCGGGGAGGGCTCGGGGCTCCCTCCGCGTCGGGTCGTAGGGCTCGCCGTCCGCGACCGACTGCTCAATGGGGGTGAGGGAGTACCCCAGCGAAGCAAGGACCTTGAACCATGCCGCCGTGGGCTTCCGCGTCCACGGGGCGTGCTGGCCATCCGTCCGCCACGCCGACCGGGTCGCGCCCTTCTCCCGGACTGCGGCAACGGCCGCGAACTGGAGCTGCGGGGCGCGGCGCGGGTCCTTGGCTGCGTGCCCGGCAAAGCCGCTCCGGTCCTTGGCCTGCTCGGCGTTCAGGCCCAGGAAGGCGGCCAGGATCTCGGTGGTCGGCTCCTTGTTCAGGTTCTCGCAGATGCCCCAAGTGCCGCTGAGGAGAGCTTCGTTCACGCTGCGGATCAGGGCGTTCGTGGTGCTCTTGGGGAGGTTGCGGGCCTGGAGCAGGTCGGCGATCCACTTCCTGCGGACCGATTCGGCGGCGTCCCACGCGATGTTCCCCGCCTTGACGGCGGCGCGGGCGGCGCGCTCGGCCTCCGCCTCGGCTGCGGTCTTCGTGCCGCCTCCGCCCTGGATGGGGCTCCCTAGCGTGGCGTGCTCGTACAGGCCGGGGGCCGTGCAGTAGGGCTCGTACCGGTCGCCCCGCCGCTCGTCGAGAACCCACACCTGTCCCTTGCAGTCGGCGTGTTCTTCGGTGCTGATGTCGCGCAGTTGCCATACGGGCATGGCGCGCTCGGACAGTTCCTCGGCGTCCCTGATCTTCTGCCCGGCCGTCTCCAGTTCGGCGCGGTGGGCGTCGGCCGCGTTCCGCTTGTCGCGCTTGGTCCGCTCCAGCGCAAGGGCCCAGTCGACGCCTCTGGTGTCGGCGTTGACCCGGGCGGCGGCCTCGGTGATGGCGGCGAGCGCTTCGGGATCGTCGGCGAACTCCGCCAGCGCGGCCAAGTGCTCGAAGGTCCATTCGTAGTTGCTTGCGGTGGTGACGGCTGCGTTCAGCTTCTCGTCGGAACGGACCTTGACGACGGCCTTGACGTCCTTCTGCCGTACGCCTGCGGCCTTGGCGACGCGCCCGACGGGTGCGCCCGCGTCGGCGGCGCTGAACATCGCCAGGTTCATCTCGGACGGGGTGAGGCTCTTGCGGTGGTGGGCGGTCGTGATCATGTCGAGGAACTGCCCGGCTGCGTCGCGACCCTCGTCCCACTCGTAGGGCAGGTGGGTGAGTCCCGCTTCGCTCGCTGCGTGGTAGCGGCGGTTTCCGTCGTTGACCTGGAGTGTCCCGTCGTCGAGTCGCTGGATCTTGACGGGGATGCGGCATCCCTCGACGCGGAGCGATTCCACGAAGGTGGCGTTGATGTCGAGGTCTCCCCGGGCGTTCTTCGGGTGAGGGGTGAGCGCATCGACCCGGATGACGGGGCGCGTGGTGACGGGCACGGACTCCAGCTCGGCTGAGACGGCGGCGGCCAGTCGCATGAAGCCGTCGATGATCTGCGGCACCTCGCCGTGGGTTCGCGCGATGTACAGCGGCTCCATGACGCCGTTGGCCTTCACGTCGGCCAGCAGGTCGGCCGGGGCCTCGACATCGCGGAGATTACCGGGGTGCGCGGCGAGTTCGGCGACGGTGAGGGTCGGCCACGGAGCGGGGGGATTCTGGACGGCGGACTGGTTCTTGGCGTTGGTCATCAGCTCTTCGCTTTCTGGTGAGATTGTTCGGGCCGCCGGCCCGGTGCGGTGTCGGCCGGAGGGTTGCCCTCCTCCTTCCGACATGCTTAATTAAACCACGTTTTAGCGGGTGAGGCAGTTGGCAGTTCTGTGATCGCCGTCACCCTGGCGTCGAACGGGGGCCGCGCGGATCATCTCCACTGCCTCGACTGTCGTCCGGCTCGGGTCGTCTCCCCAGCACCACAGCAGCGTGCGCCGGTAGGCGTCCTCCGTAATGCCCAGTTTCCGCCACCGGATGACGGGCACGGGGCACCCGTTGATGTGGTCGCTGAGCAGCACCAGGGATTCGGACAGGGCCCGGTGAAAGACGGCCCATGGCTCGCCCTGAACGGACCAGCGGGGCCGGACGGAGCGCACGCCGCGCCCCCATGCGTGGAGCACGGTGCACGGGGCGGTGTCGCCCATGCGGCCGGGCTGCCAGAGGTGGTCGCCCTGATAGAGCCCCACGCGCTGGATGTGGTCGGCGGCAGCGTTGAGGATACGAGTCGGGGTGGCCGGTGGCCTTCGGGATGGCACGATCGTGGCTCCTCGGTTTCGGTCGCGGGGTCGGCGGCCGGGGGCGGCGGTCGGCCGCCCCCGGGAACGCGT
>NZ_JAAVJD010000251.1:6200-7269 GCF_012033735.1 Streptomyces lonarensis
CGGCCGCCCCCGGCCCTCGGTGGGGTTACGCGGCGATGGACCCGGCCGAGGGGCGGCCGATCCGCTTACCGCCGATGTCGGCGCGGCTTCCCGCGTTCCATCCGGCGCCGTAGCCGTTGCCGGTCATGGTCGTGGTGCCGCCCTTGCGCGCACGCGGGTATGCCTGCTGGTAGTTGCGCGAGACGACGGCCTTGCGGTCGGCCAGCACAACCGCCGCGCTGCGGCCGGTGGTGGTCGTCTCCCCCTTGGCGGCATCGCGTGCGCCGCGCTCGGCCTCCTCGATCCGGTCGCCCACCCGGCTGATGAAACCAAGGAGCCACGAGCGACGCCATGCGCGCGCACCTTGCCCTACCGGGACCGACTGTGCAGCCAAGCCGCTGTTCATCTGGAGCAGGAGGGAGGTGTAGAGCAGTTCGACGCGCTGAAGGTCGCTGGCGTATCCGAAGACGTGGACCCGGCGGGCTGGGCCGGTGCCGTCCCGGCCAAGGTGGATGAGCGGGCACCCGAGCGCAAGCGCGATGCGGTTGATGAGGCGGACTCGCTCCATCGCCCACGGGTTGTCCAGAACGATCTTGCGATCCGCCGGGGCATCGCTGGCCGAGCTGGCGTCGTTGAGCATCGCCTGCTCGACGCCGTACTTGGCCATCATCTCGAACGCCCGCTTCCGAGCAAGCTCCGCCTCCGCCTCCGGCGTGCGGGAGTCCTCCGCCTTGGCGAGCAGAGCGCGGATGGTTTCGAGCTTGGCAGGTGCCTTCGCAGTGCTCACGTTGGTTCTCCTGGTGAGAGGGGGTTCCGCCGGGCCGTTCACCCGGGGCCGCCGGTCGGGGGTTGCCCTCCCCTTCCGGCATGCTTAATTAAACCATGTTCTAGGGGTTGGGTCAACCCTAGTAGGCGCTCTGACCTGCCTTTTCACACACCACCGTCCCGCACCCGCCCCGCCGGGCCAAGCCCACAACACACCTGGGCGAGGTTCCCTCCTCGGTCGGACAGCTCCGCCGTACCAGGGTTCCGGGCTCGGTGTCCTGGCTCGCGCAGCGACCGCGAAGCGGCCCGGCCTGGACACCGAGCC
>NZ_JAAVJD010000252.1:0-1401 GCF_012033735.1 Streptomyces lonarensis
CCGCCCGCCCCACCCCCCGGCGGCCGGGAGCGCCGCGCGGACGGGGCCCTCGGCCGGCAGCGGGGCGCTGGCGCCGGGCCCGTCGCGGCGGGGGCGTACGCTGGTCCGGTCTTCAGCAACCCGCGGAGGGGACCGACCATGGCCTTCAGCGCCGAGCTCCAGTCCACGCTCGACCGTGCCGCCGACGGCGGCCGGATCAGCGCCGAGGAAGCGCTGGAGCTGTACCGGCACGCCCCGCTGCACGCGCTCGGCCGCGCCGCCGACGCGGTGCGCCGCCGGCGTTACGCCGGCACGGAGCACATCGCCACGTACATCATCGAGCGGAACATCAACTACACCAACTCCTGCGTCACGGCGTGCAAGTTCTGCGCCTTCTACGTCGCGCCGAAGAGCGAGGACGTCTGGGTCCGTGACCTGGACGACATCCTGCGCCGCTGCGCGGAGACGGTGGAGCTGGGCGGCACCCAGATCATGTTCCAGGGCGGCCACCACCCCGACTTCGGGGTCGAGTACTACGAGCGCCACTTCCGTGCCATCAAGGAGGCGTTCCCGCAGCTGGTGATCCACTCGCTGGGCGCCTCCGAGGTGGAGCACATGGCGCGGCTCTCCGGCGTCACGCCGGAGGAGGCGATCCGCCGCATCCACGAGGCCGGGCTGGACTCCTTCGCCGGCGCCGGCGCCGAGCTGCTGCCCGAGCGGCCCCGCAAGGCCATCGCTCCGCTCAAGGAGTCCGGCGAGCGCTGGCTGGAGATCATGGAGGCCGCGCACACCCTCGGGGTGGAGTCCACCTCCACCATGCTGATGGGCACCGGCGAGACCAACGCCGAGCGCATCGAGCACCTGCGGATGATCCGCGACGTGCAGGACCGCACCGGCGGCTTCCGCGCCTTCATCCCGTACACCTACCAGCCGCAGAACAACAAGCTGCGCGGCCGGACCCAGGCGACGCTCTTCGAGTACCTGCGGATGATCGCCATCGCGCGGATCTTCTTCGACAACGTCGCCCACATCCAGGGCTCCTGGCTCACCACCGGCAAGGAGGTCGGCCAGCTGTCGCTGCACTACGGCGCCGACGACCTGGGCTCGGTCATGCTGGAGGAGAACGTCGTCTCCTCCGCCGGCGCCAAGCACCGCTCCAACCGCATGGAGCTGCTGCACCTGATCCGCGCCGCCGGCCGGGTCCCGGCCCAGCGCGCCACCACCTACGAGCACCTCGTCGTCCACGACGACCCGGCGCAGGACCCGGTGGACGACCGCGTCGTCTCCCACCTGTCCAGCACCGCGATCGACGGCGGCACCGCGCACCCGGAGCTGAAGCTGATCGACGCGGGCTGACCGCCCGCCCGACCGCTCTCCCCGGCCGGTGCGCCGTGGGGCGGCAGCCGCGCGGCTGCCGCCCCA
>NZ_JAAVJD010000252.1:1411-7195 GCF_012033735.1 Streptomyces lonarensis
TCCTTGATGGCACGGAAGTGGCGCTCGTAGTACTCGACCCCGAAGTCGGGGTGGTCGCCGCCCCGGCGGCTCTCCCCGACGACAAGGACGACCGTGGCCCCCCGTCGCATCACCACCCGCAACGCCCGCTTCCAGCAGTGGCAGGCGCTCCTCGGCAACCGCTCCAAGCGGCACCGGGGCCGGGAGTTCCTGGTGCACGGCGTGCGCCCGGTGACCCTCGCCGTCGAGCAGGGCTGGACGATCCGCGCGCTGGTGTACGACGCGGACCGGCGGCTGTCCCGCTGGGCCCGCGACCTGCTGGCCTCGACGCAGGCCGAGAGCTGGGCGATGGCGCCGGAGCTGCTGGCCGAGCTGGGCGAGCGGGAGGACGGCACGGAGCTGCTCGCGGTGGTGGAGATGCCGCCGGACGACTTCTCCCGCATCCCGGTGGGGACGGAGTTCCTCGGAGTGGCGTTCGACCGTCCCACCAGCCCCGGGAACGTGGGCTCCGTCATCCGGTCCGCCGACTCCTTCGGCGCCCACGGGGTGGTGGTGACGGGACACGCGGCCGACGTCTACGACCCCAAGTCGGTGCGCGCCAGCACGGGTTCGCTCTTCGGGCTGCCCACGGTCCGGGCGCCGGGGCACCGGGAGGTCGCCGCGTGGCTGGACCGCGCCCGCGCCGCGGGCACCGCCGTGACGGTGATCGGGACCGACGAGAACGGCGACACCGACGTCTTCTCCTGCGACCTGACCCGCCCGGTGCTGCTGGCCGTGGGCAACGAGACCGCCGGGCTCAGCCCCGCCTGGCGCGAGCTGTGCGACGAGACGGTGTCGATCCCGATGACAGGCTCGGCCAGCTCGCTGAACGCGGCCAACGCGGCGAGCGTGGTGCTCTACGAGGCCGCCCGGCAGCGGATCGCCGCACGCGCGGCGGCCGGGCCGCCCGCTGTGCCGGGCACGGCGGGCGGCCCCGCGGCAGGCTGAGCGCGGCGCGGGACCTCCGGCGGGGGCGCGCGGCGGGTCGCCGGGCGCCGCGGCAGATCGAGCCGCCCGGCGGGCGCGACGGCCGGCGGGTCAGTCGATATCGAGGATCTTCTTGGAGACGTCCACGCCGTCCTGGGCCGACATCTCCGGCAGCGAGCCGGCGCTGCTGCTGACCGTGGTCACCTGCACGTTCGGGAGCTGCACGGTCGAGGCGACCATCGTGACGCCGCCGGTGTCCACCACCACCGCGTAGGCGACGCCACCGGCGGCCTCCACCGCACGGTCCGGTACGACCTCCAGCATGTCCTCGTCGGCGAACTGGTCGATCGGGGTGGACTCGCCCGGGCCGCGCTCGATGGTGACGCTGAACGCGGCCACGTCGGCCACGTCGCTGACGTCGGCGCGCTCCCAGTTGCAGACGGTGGCGTCGTCGGAGCTGGTGCGGCCCTCCAGCGGCAGGTTCCCGACGAAGTCCGCCACCAGCGGCTCGACGTCGGAGCAGTCCTCGTAGGCCGAGGCGACGTCCTCGACGGAGGGCCCCTTGCCACCGCCCGACCCGCCCCCGGAGGAACCGGCCTCCTCGGCGTCGCCGTCACCGCCGCGGTCGTCGTCGCCGTCCGCGTCGGCCCCCTCGTCGCCCTCGTCGTCGGGGTCTTCCGCCTCGGCGCCGTTCTCCCCCTCGGGTTCGTCGGCGTCCTCATCGTCGTCGGACTCCGCCGGGGAGTCGGCGGAGCCGGCGCGGTCCGCGGCGTCGGCGGCCTCGTCGTCGTCACCGCCCGACCCGCATGCGGTCAGCGGCAGGGCGGCCAGGAGCAGGGCTGCGGGAAGGACACGGAGTCGTCGCATCGCGGCAGAGTAACAAGGCAGGCACGGTGCGACGTCACGGCGAGGCAACGAATCCGGCGCGGTTGCACGGCCCGCCCCGCCCCCTCCGGGCCGCACGCCGCCCCCGGGCCTGACTCACCCCGCTGCCGCCGCACCGGGCCCGGCAGGGCGTCCGATCGCGGGCTCACCGCGCCGCACCTAGCCTGAGGTGCGAGGAGGTGGCCGCCATGGCAGCCGAGCAGGAGAGCACCGACCAGCGGACCGACGACGGGCAGCGCGAGATCCTCACCCGCGTCCGCGAACTGGTCGACACCGAGCGGGCCCTGCGGGAACAGCTCACGGACGCGACGCGCGAGGGCGACGCCGAACGGGACCGACTGGCGGGCATCCAGCGGGAGCTGGACCAGTGCTGGGACCTGCTGCGGCAGCGGCGGGCGAAGATCGAGTTCGGCGAGAACCCGGACGAGGCGCGGGTGCGGCCCGCGGCCGAGGTGCAGCGCTACCTCTCGTGATCCGGCGCGGGGGCGCGTCGGCGCGGCCCCGCGCGGTGGCAGTGCTCCGGCGGCGGTGGCGAAGACTGCGGGGTCTGCGACTCTGCTGTCGGCTGCTGCGGCGGAGGCGCTCAGGGAACCCAGGGGCCGTCGATGTACTCGCCGTCCTCGTCGTACGGCCAGGCGTTGGCGACGCAGCCGTCCAGGCCCTTGATCTGCTGCATCATCGCCGGCGCCGGCATCCCCTCGCCCGGACAGCCGGCGTGCCCGTGGCCGATCCGGTGGCCGACCTCATGGTTGATGACCAGTGCCCGGTACTCGCGGATCGGCCCGTCGAACTGCGGCGAACCCTCCACCCAGCGCAGCAGGTTGACGACGACGTCGTCGTCGACCCGGCAGTTGACCTCTCCCTTGGTGTCCAGCCCCCACCGGCCGCACAGCTCGTCCACGGTCCCGGGGGTGGCGATGATGACGTTGAGGTCGGTGTCGTCGCCCGCCACCAACTCGAAGGCACTGTCGCCGTCGTTGGTCCAGCCGCGCTCGTGGCCGAGGATCGCGTGGATCTCCGCCGCGGCGGTCTCGGCATCGAGCTCGATGCCGTCCTCCACCTGCACCCGGTACCGGTAGAGGGTGCCGTCGGCGTTCCCGACCGGGGCCGCGTCGGCTGCGGCGGTGGTGAAGGTGCCGGGGCCCGACTCCGGCACGGGTACGGGCGGTGGTGGCGGGCGTTGCGTGGCCGAGGCCAGCGGCTCCTCACCGTCCTCCGCCCCGTCCTCGGCAGGGCCGCGGCCGTCGTCGGCGACCTCGACGTCGTCGGAGCCGCGCGTCGCGATCAACGCGACGGAGCCGGCGACCAGCAGGCACAGCACCAGAATCGTCCGGCGGAGCCGAGCGAGGCGACGGGCACGGGCGGGCGTACGACGTGACGGCACGCGGACGAACGCTACAACATGACCATCGGCGCATCGGACGGGACGACCTCACGCGCCTCGCCGCCCCACCAGCGGCGCCCGGGGGCGCACGCACCGACCCGTCGCGCGCCCCCGGCAGCGTCGGCTCGCCCGGCCACCCCGCCGCGTACCGGCCCGCCCGACGCGCGACAATGACCGGGTGACCCGCGCTTCCCTGGACAAGCAGCCGAGCGAGGTCGCCGCCATGTTCGACGCGGTGGCCGCGAAGTACGACCTGACCAACGACGTGCTGGCCCTGGGCCAGAACCGCCGCTGGCGCAGGGCGGTGGCCGACGCAGTCGGCGCCCGCCCCGGCCGGCGGGTGCTGGATCTGGCGGCCGGCACCGGAACCTCCTCCCTCCCCTTCGCCGACGCCGGCGCCTACACGGTGCCCTGCGACTTCAGCCAGGGGATGCTCGCCGAGGGCCGGCGACGCGTGCCGTGGATGCCCTTCACGGCCGGCGACGCCACCCGACTGCCCTTCGCCGACGACGTGTTCGACGCCGTCACCATCTCCTTCGGCCTGCGGAACGTGCAGGACGTCGACACCGCGCTCCGCGAGATGCTGCGGGTGACCCGCCCCGGCGGGCGCCTCGTGATCTGCGAGTTCAGCCACCCCACCTGGGCGCCGCTGCGCACTGTCTACAGCGAGTACCTGATGCGGGCCCTGCCGCCGGTCGCCCGGAAGGTGTCCAGCAGCCCCGACGCCTACGTGTACCTCGCGGAGTCCATCCGCGCCTGGCCCGACCAGCCGGGCCTCGCCCGCGAACTACAGGCCGCCGGCTGGACGTCCGTCGCCTGGCGCAACCTCTCGGGCGGCATCGTCACCCTCCACCGCGGAACGAAGCCCGCACCCGCCGACCGGCCCGCGGCCGACGAAGCGGCCTGACCACCGCCGGTCCGGGCGCCGCCCGGACCGGCGCCGGGCGGCCCGCGCCGACAGGCCGGGCGTCCGGTCCGTACCCAGACTCGGGGACCTCCCCCTTGCAACGATCGGAGAGCCGCACGTGACCGAGCCGACCGAGCCGACCACGGCGCAGGACAACACCGCAGAGGACCGCGCGGACGTGATCGTCGTCGGGGCGGGGCCCGGCGGCTCCGCCGCCGCCTACCACCTCGCCCGGTCGGGGCTGGACGTCCTGCTGCTGGAGAAGACCTCCTTCCCCCGCGAGAAGGTCTGCGGCGACGGCCTCACCCCCCGCGCCACCAAGCAGCTGGTGTCGATGGGCATCGACATCTCCGAGGAGGCCGGCTGGCTGCGCAACAAGGGGCTCCGCATCATCGGCGGCGGCCAGCGCATCCAGCTGGACTGGCCCGAGCTGGCCAGCTACCCGGACTACGGACTGGTCCGCAAGCGCGACGACTTCGACGAGCAGCTCGCCCGACAGGCCCAGAAGGCGGGCGCCCGGCTCCACGAGCGGTGCAACGTCTCCGGGCCGCTGCTGGACGACCGCACCGGCAGGATGATCGGTGTGACCGCCAAGCTCGGCGAGGAGAAGCGGCCGGTCACCTTCCGCGCCCCCGTCGTCATCGCCGCCGACGGCAACTCCTCGCGGCTCTCGCTCGCGATGGGCCTGCACCGCGACGACCGGCGCCCGATGGGCGTCGCCGTCCGCACCTACTTCACCTCGCCACGCCACGACGACGACTACCTGGAGTCCTGGCTCGAGCTGTGGGACCGGCGCGGCGACGAACCGCGGCTGCTCCCCGGCTACGGCTGGATCTTCGGGATGGGCGACGGTACCTCCAACGTGGGCCTGGGCATCCTCAACAGCTCCAAGGCCTTCCGCGAACTGGACTGGCGCGAGGTCCTCAAGGCCTGGTGCGCCTCCATGCCGGAGGAGTGGGGGTACACCCCGGAGAACATGACCGGGCCGATCCGCGGCGCGGCGCTCCCGATGGCCTTCAACCGGAAGCCGCACTACAGCCGCGGGCTGATGCTCGTCGGCGACTCCGGCGGCCTGGTCAACCCGTTCAACGGCGAGGGCATCGCCTACGCCATGGAGTCCGGTGCCATCGCGGCCGAGGTCATCACGCAGGCCCACGCCCGCCGCACGCCCGAGCAGCGGGAACTGGCGCTCCGCAGCTACCCGAAGGTGCTCCAGGAGACCTACGGCGGCTACTACACGCTCGGCCGCGCCTTCGTGAAGCTGATCGGCAACCCGAAGATCATGAAGCTGGCCACGGATCGGGGGCTCAGCCACCCGCTGCTGATGCGCTTCACCCTGAAGATGCTGGCCAACCTGACCGACCCGCGTGGTGGCGATGCCATGGACCGCGTGATCAACGGCCTCAGCAAGGTCGCGCCGAGCGCCTGACGGAAGGCACACCGTGCCCCCGGGGGCGGACGCGCCGCGTCGCTCCTCGGGGCACGGACCGGTGGGCCGCGCCCGGGGGCGCTACGGACCGGCAGGCGGCGCCCCGGGGAGCGCGGCCACGGACCGCCGGGGAGGACGGCGCGGGCCGGTGGGTGCGGCCACGGACCGTTGCTGGTTGTGGGGCCGCTGACGGCTGTGCGGGCCCCTCCCCCTCCCCCTCGCCCTCCCCCTCCC
>NZ_JAAVJD010000253.1 GCF_012033735.1 Streptomyces lonarensis
GCAGCTATTGACTGCAACCGATTGCCGTCTATGGTGTGAGCCGTGACTGACGACGGCGTGAGAGAAGCTTTCGGCGTGGACGGCGGCGGTAACGCGGTCCATTGCCACACGCTCGCCGCCCTCGACCAGGAGGAGGCGTCCGCCGACGCCCGCGCCGTCGCCCATGCCGCCGGTCCGCCCGACCCCGCCGGTGCCGCGCTCGCCGCCGCCGACACCGTGCTGCGCGAGGCGGCCCGGCTGGACCCGCCGCTGGAGACGGACTACCTGGCGCTGGTCGACCCCGCCACCTTCACCGCGATCGCACCGGGCGACCCCGCACCGCCGGGGCCCGCGGTGCTCGCCGTCGCCGCCCGGGTGGGCGCCACCCGCCTGATCGACAACGTCCACCTCGACCTCGGGACCGCCCTGTGACCGCCGCACCGCGCCGCGCGGCGACCGCTCCGGACCCGGCTCCCGGCACCGACCCGACCGCCAGCCCGGGCCGCGTCGCCGTGCTCGGCCCCGAACCGACCTGGGCGACCGCGGCCGACGTCGTCGTCGTCGGCTCCGGCATAGCCGGGCTGACCGTCGCGCTGCGCTGCGCCGAGGCCGGCCGTCGCACCGTCGTCGTCACCAAGGCGCTGCTGGACGACGGCTCGACCCGCTGGGCGCAGGGCGGCATCGCCGCCGCGCTCGGCCCCGGCGACACCCCGGAGCAGCACCGCGACGACTCACTGACCGCCGGCGCCGGGCTGTGCGACGAGACGGCGGTCAGCACCCTCGTCACCGAGGGGCCGGACGCCGTCCGCCGGCTGATCGCCACCGGCGCCCGGTTCGACACCGCCGACGACGGCACCATCGCCCTCACCCGTGAGGGCGGCCACCACCGCCGCCGCATCGCGCACGCGGGCGGCCACGCCACCGGCGCGGAGATCTCCCGCGCGCTGGTCGCCGCGGTGCGCGCCGCCGGCATCGAGGTGGTCGAGCACGCCCTCGCCCTCGACCTGCTCACCGACGCCGCCGGCCGCGCCGCCGGCGTCAGTCTGCACGTCATGGGGGAGGGGCGGCACGACGGCGTCGGCGCCGTCCACGCCCCCGTGGTGGTGCTCGCCACCGGCGGCATGGGGCAGGTCTTCTCGGCCACCACCAACCCGGCGGTCTCCACCGGGGACGGCGTCGCGCTGGCGCTGCGGGCCGGGGCGGAGGTCTCCGACCTGGAGTTCGTCCAGTTCCACCCGACCGTGCTGTGGTTGGGGCCGGAGGCGCAGGGACAGCAGCCGCTGATCTCCGAGGCGGTCCGCGGCGAGGGCGCGCACCTGGTCGACGCCGGGGGTGACCGCTTCATGGTCGGCCGTCACGAGCTGGCCGAGCTGGCCCCGCGCGACATCGTGGCCAAGGGCATCATGCGCCGGATGCGCGAGACGGGCGCCCCCCACATGTACCTCGACGGCCGCCACTTCGGGGCCGAGATGTGGGCACGGCGCTTCCCGACGATCCTGGCGTCCTGCCGCTCCCACGGCATCGACCCGGTGACGGAGCCGATCCCCGTGGCGCCGGCGGCGCACTACGCCTCCGGCGGCGTCCGCACCGACCTGCACGGCCGGACCGGCGTCCCCGGGCTCTACGCCTGCGGCGAGGTCGCCTGCACCGGCGTCCACGGCGCCAACCGGCTGGCGTCCAACTCGCTGCTGGAGGGGCTGGTCTTCGCCGAGCGCATCGCCGCCGACTGCCTGGCCGAACCCGTGCGCACGCCCGCCCCCGTCGCGCCGGCGGCGACCGCCGTCCGACTGCCGCTGCCGCCGCCCGAGGCCCGCGGCGAGATCCAGCGGGTGATGAGCGAGGGCGCCGGCGTGCTGCGCTCCGACGCCAGCCTGGCGGCGGCCGCCACCGCGCTGGCAGCGCCCGCACCGGGCGGCAAGACCGGCGAACCGGGTGTGGAGGCGTGGGAGAACGCCAACCTGCTGCTGGTCGCCCGGGTGCTGGTCGCCGCCGCCGCGCGGCGCACCGAGACCCGCGGCTGCCACTGGCGAGAGGACCACCCCGAGTCGGACGACGACGCCTGGCGTCGCCATCTGCTGGTCACCCTGGCCCCCGACACGGACGGCACCGTGCCGCTGGTGCGGGCCACCGACGGCCCGACGTTCGGCCCCCTGACGCCGTGGCCGGCCGACGCCGCGCGGCACGTCCCGGGGGAAGACCCCACCGCGGCGGACGCCGCGCCCCGCCACGCCGGGAGCACCGGCGACCCCGAGGAGAGCACCTCATGACCACCGCAGGCCCCGACCCCCGTCCCGAGCCGGCCGTCCTCAACCTGCTCCCCGCCGCCCCCGGCACCCCGGACGCCGCGGCCCCCGGCTGCGGCTGCGCGGCCGACGGCGCCGGCTGCGCCGGTGACGGCCCCGGCCACCTCGACACCGTCTGCGGGCTGGACGCCGAGCTCGCGGGGCTGCTGGAGGCCGCCGGGCTCGATCCCGTCGGCGTCGAGGAGGTCGCGCACCTCGCCCTGGCGGAGGACCTCGACCAGGGGCCGGACGTCACCACCCTGGCGACCGTCCCCGACGAGGCCGTCGCCACCGCGGACTTCACCGCCCGTGAGGCGGGGACCGTCGCCGGGCTCCGCATCGCGGAGGCGGTGCTCTCCGTCGTCGCCACCGACGACCTGGAGGTCGAGCGCCACGCGGAGGACGGCGACCGGGTCGCCGCCGGCGCGGTCCTGCTGTCGGTGACCGGACGCACCCGCGACCTGCTCACCGGCGAGCGGACCGCGCTCAACCTGCTGTGCCGCCTCTCCGGCGTCGCCACCGCCACCCGCGCCTGGGCCGACGTCCTGGAGGGGACCGGCGCGACCGTGCGGGACACCCGCAAGACCACCCCGGGACTGCGGGCGCTGGAGAAGTACGCCGTCCGCTGCGGCGGCGGCGAGAACCACCGGATGTCCCTCTCGGATGCGGCGCTCATCAAGGACAACCACGTCGTCGCGGCGGGCGGCGTCGCCGAGGCGTTCCGCGCCGTCCGCTCCGAGCTGGTCGCCTGGGGCACCCCCGACGTGCCGATCGAGGTCGAGGTCGACCGGCTGGACCAGATCGAGCCGGTGCTGGAGGCGGGGGCGGACCTGCTGCTGCTGGACAACTTCACCCCGGCGGAGACCGCCGAGGCGGTGGCGCTGGTGGCCGGCCGCGCCCGCCTGGAGTCCTCCGGCAGGCTCACGCTGGAGAACGCCCGCGCCTACGCCGAGACCGGCGTGGACCACCTCGCCGTCGGCGCCCTCACACACTCCTCCCCGATCCTGGACATCGGTCTCGACCTGCGGTCCGGGGAAGGCTCCTGATGCTGCTGACCATCGACGTCGGTAACACCCACACCGTCCTCGGCCTCTTCGACGGCGAGGAGATCGTCGAGCACTGGCGGATCTCCACCGACGCCCGGCGGACCGCCGACGAGCTGGCGGTGCTGCTTCAGGGGCTGATGGGCCGGCACCCGCTGCTCGGCCGCGACCTGGGCGACAACATCGACGGCATCGCCGTCTGCTCGACGGTGCCGTCCGTCCTCCACGAACTGCGCGACGTCACGCGCCGGTACTACGGCGACATTCCCGCGGTGCTGGTGGAGCCCGGGGTGCGCACCGGGGTGCCCGTCATCACGGACAACCCGAAGGAGGTCGGCGCGGACCGGGTCATCAACGCGGCCGCCGCCGTCGAGCTCTACGGCGGCCCCTGCATCATCGTGGACTTCGGGACGGCCACCACCTACGACGCGGTCACCTCACGCGGTGAATACGCGGGCGGTGCCATCGCGCCGGGGGTGGAGATCTCCGTCGAGGCGCTCGGTATGCGCGGCGCCCAACTGCGGAAGGTGGAACTCTCGCCGCCGCGTCAGGTGATCGGAAAGAACACCGTGGAGTCGATGCAGTCCGGCATCGTCTACGGATTCGCCGCCCAGGTCGACGGAGTCGTCGAACGGATGCGCCGGGAACTCTCCGACGAACCGGATTCCGTCACCGTCATCGCCACCGGCGGTCTCGCACCGTTGGTGCTCCGGGAGGCCACGGTGATCGACGAACACGAACCGTGGTTGACCCTGATCGGACTGCGATTGGTGTTCGAACGGAATGCGCCCCGGCACTGAACGCCGACAGTGGTGCGCGCTACCGCCGGATGCCGTAGGGACGTCCCCGAACGAGTGATTCCGGCCCGGCTCGCGAAGCGGCGGTCGCGCCGGTGTCGGCGGGAACGCGGCGGCACCTCGGATCGCACGGACGCGGGCCGGGCGGCGGGGCGCCGACCCGAATAGCCGATGTCCGCCCCCGCCTCCGAAGGGCGGGGGCGGATGCGTACCGGGGTGCCGCGCAGCGAATTCGGGCTGCCCGTGGCGGGTGGCCTCCTCCCGCCCCCTGCCGCATTGGCGCGGCGCCGCGTTGTGCGGGGCTCCCCCGACGGCTGCCGCCGCCGGGCGGGGCAGGGAACTCGGCGGTTCCCATCGGTCGGGGAGGGTGCTATTCGCCTCGTTCCGCCGTCCGCCGTGGGCCGCATCAGTGACGCGCACCTGTCAGCCGCAGCCCCAGCCGTATCTCCTGAGAATTGTCCGGTTAGCGGCTAATCTCGTCGCATGCGTACGTCAGACGCCGAGAGCGGCGAGCAGGAGAACGCGCGACGCGGCGGTGGGGAATCACGCCGGCGTCCCGGCGGGAATCCGGCCCCGGGTCGTCCCGTGCCCACACCGGCCGATGTCTTCCGACACAAGCGACCGGCGCCGGACAACCCCACGCCCCCCGACGAAGCCGACGAATAGACCCCGATACCCTGGAGGGTGCCCCGGGCCGGTCCCGGGCGCCCTACCCAGGAGACGGAGACCGTGGACTACGTCATCGCCCTCTTTCCCCCCACTGTCATGGCCGTCGCCTTCACCTGCCTGATCGTCACGATGATCCGGTCGCAGGGCGGCGCCAACAAGTACAAGGAGGACGCCGCGGCCGACGCCATGGCGGCCGCCGCCGCGTCCCGCACCGCCGACCGGCGGGACACCACCGCCGACTGAGCGGGCTTCCGCCGCGGCGCGCCCGGGTCGCACGACCCGGGCCGCCCCGTACCTCGACGCACCCCGGCACATCGGACATTTCGCGCTATCCTTCAGGCGTGCCGCGCCGCCTGGGAGAACTCGAAGACGCCGTGATGACACGGGTGTGGGCCCGGAACAAGCCGGTCACCGTGCGGGAGGTCCTCCAGGAGCTCCAGCAGGACCGCGCCATCGCCTACACCACCGTCATGACGGTGCTGGACAACCTGTACCGCAAGGGCTGGGTACGGCGCACCCAGGAGGGCCGCGCCTACCGCTACGAGGCCGTCTCGACCCGCGCCGCCTACTCGGCCGTGCTGATGAACGAGGCCTGGTCCGAGAGCGACAACCCCGCGGCCGCCCTCGTCGCCTTCTTCTCGATGATGTCCCCCGAGCAGCTTCCCGCGCTGCGGGACGCGCTCCGGGTGGTCGGCGTCGCCGGCGTGAGCCTGGCGGACGGCGCCGCGGAGCCCCCGGCCGACGCCGGCCCTGACACCGGCCCCGTCGGCGCCCCGGGGGCCCCCGCCGCGCCCGACGCGGCGCCTCCCGCGGAGCCGTCCGCCGACGCTCCTCCTGTCGACGCTCCTCCCGCCGAGGACCGGCCCGCCGCCTGACCCGCTCCGCCCCCGCCGGGAGGGGTGCCGGCGTCCGGCGGTAGCCTCGCGGCGTGAAGGCCCCGGAAATCACGATTCGAAGAGCGCGTACCGCCGATGTCCCGGCGGTACGGCGCCTGGTGGACTCCTATGCCGCCGAACGCATCCTGCTGAACAAGCCCACGGTGACCTTTTACGAGGACATTCAGGAGTTCTGGGTGGCGGAACGCGACGACGACGCGGCCGTCGTCGCCTGCGGCGCACTGCACGTCATGTGGGAGGATCTCGCCGAGGTCCGCACCCTTGCCGTCGACCCCGCGATGCGCGGGCTCGGAGTCGGGCACGCACTCCTGAGCAAGCTGCTCGGCACTGCGCGATGGCTCGGCGTGCGGCGCATTTTCTGCCTCACCTTCGAAGTCGCGTTCTTCGCCCGCCACGGGTTCCAGGAGATCGGCGATACACCCGTTGACGGTGACGTCTACAGCGAGCTGCTGCACTCCTATGATGAGGGAGTTGCGGAGTTCCTCGGTCTCGAACGCGTGAAGCCGAACACTTTGGGTAACAGCCGCATGCTGCTGGTGCTCTGAACAACGGGCCCCGTGAATCCCCTCGGGGGCTATGCCCGAATCGTCCCGACGTGTCGGGCGAACTGCTTGTCCCAAAGAGGGTCCAGGGTTTGTGTTTTCGGAGCCGGGGCGGTTTGATTACGCAAGCAGCACAAAACATTCGGCGAGCAAGAATGAGGAGCAGCCCGGTGGCACAGAAGGTTCAGGTCCTTCTCCTCGATGACATCGACGGCGGCGACGCGAGCGAGACCGTCTCGTTCGCCATCGACGGCAAGTCCTACGAGATCGACCTCAATGAGGCCAACGCCAAAAAGCTCCGTGACGCGCTGGAGCCTTACACCAAGGCCGGTCGCCGCGGTGGCGGTCGCCCCGCACGCGGTACTCGCGGTACCCGAGCCTCCTCCGGCTCCCAGGACACCGCGAAGATTCGCGCCTGGGCGAAGGAGAACGGCTACGACGTGAATGACCGCGGCCGTGTTCCGGCGAACATTCGCGAGGCCTACGAAAAGGCGTCCGCCTGACGCTCATGGTCCGGGCCGCCCTTGGGGGCGGCCCTGCCGTGTTCGATCTTCCTCTCCGCCCGTGCCGCGCCGCGGGGATGCGCACCGCGCCGTTCCGGCGCTTTCCCGAGTGCGCCACCCCGGCCTGCCCGCGGTCTTCTCCGCGTCGTGCGCCCGGCGCGTCGCGGTGGGAGGCGGTCGTCAGATGTGCCGTTCCGGCCCGGTGGGTGCCGGCCTCCGGGCCGACCGCCGGGTCGGTGGCGTGTCCTGACCTGCACGGGTGGCGCCGCCGCGTGCCCGCCCTGTCGCGCCGCGCCCGGGGTCGACGGGATTCGTCGTGCCCGCCGCGTCTCGGCCCTCTGCCGCCCGGGTCGCCGTGGCCGCGCGTCCGGCCGGCGCGCCGTCCACCCGGTGGGCCCGTGGCCCCGCCGTCCGGGCCCCTGCCTGGCGTGAGCGAATCGGTTCCGGTACGCCGCCCCGGGGCGGCCCGGGG
>NZ_JAAVJD010000254.1 GCF_012033735.1 Streptomyces lonarensis
CCGCCGCGGCCCGCGCGCCCTCCGCGTCGTCCGCGGCCCGCGCCGCGGCGGCCGCGCGCTCGCACTCCGCCAGGGTGTGGCCGGCCAGCCGCGCCCGCACATAGGGGATCGAGGCGGCCCCCATCGACAGACTCGTCACCCCGAGCCCGGCCAGCACGCAGGCCAGTACCGGGTCCGAGGCGGCCTCACCGCAGACGCCGCAGCTGCTGCCCTCGGCCTTGGCCGCCTCCGCGGAGAGCGCCACCAGGTCGAGCAGCGCCGGCTGCCAGGGGTCCTGCCACCGCGAGAGCGCGCCGACCTGGCGGTCCGCCGCGAAGGTGTACTGCGCGAGGTCGTTGGTGCCCAGCGAGAGGAACTCCACCTCCGTCAGCAGCGCCCGCGCGCGCAGCGCCGCCGACGGCACCTCCACCATCACGCCGGCCCGTGCCGTCAGGCCCGCCTCGCGGCACGCGTCGGCGAACTCCCGCGCGTCCCCGGGGCCGGCCACCATCGGCGCCATGACCTCCAGGTACGCCGACTGCCCCTCGGCGGCCAGCCCCAGGGCGCGCAGCTGGTCCAGCAGCACCTCGCGGTGGGCCAGCAGCGCCCGCAGCCCCCGCACGCCCAGCGCGGGGTTCGGCTCCTCCGCGGGGTTGAGGTACGACAGCGGCTTGTCGGCCCCCGCGTCCAGCACGCGGACCACCACGCGGCCGTCGGGGAAGGCCGCCAGCACCTGGCGGTACGCCTCGGCCTGCTCCTCGACGGACGGCGGCTGCGAGCCGTCCGCCCCGTCACCGAGGAAGAGGAACTCCGTCCGGAACAGCCCGACGCCCTCCGCCCCGGCCTCCACCGCGGCCGCGACGTCGCCCGGGCCGCCGATGTTGGCCAGCAGCGGCACCTTGTGGCCGTCGGAGGTCGCTCCCGGGCCCCGGGCCTCACCCAGCGCCGCCCTGCGCTCCGCCGCCCGCTGCTCCAGCGCCGCCCACTCCTCGTCCGCGGGGCCCACCACGACCTCGCCGCTCTCGCCGTCCACGGCGACGACGGTGCCCTCCGCCAGCTCGGCGGCACCGGGCAGCGCCACCACCGCGGGCACGCCCAGCGCGCGCGCCAGGATGGCGCTGTGGCTGGTGGGGCCGCCCTCCTCGGTGACGAACCCGAGCACCAGGGCCGGGTCGAGGAGGGCGGTGTCCGCCGGAGCCAGATCCCGCGCGATCAGGACGAACGGCCCGTCACTGTCGGGGACGCCCGGCATCGGGACGCCGAGCAGCCGCGCCAGGATGCGGTTGCGGACGTCGTCGAGGTCCGCCACCCGGCCCGCCAGGTACTCACCCGCCGCGGCGAGCAGCTCGCGGTAGGCGGCGAACGCGTCGTGCACCGCCTGCTCGGCGATGTCGCCGGCGCCGATGCGGCGCTCCACGTCCGCCGCCAGCTCGGGGTCACGCGCCATCAGCGCCTGCGCCTCCAGCACCGCCTGGGCCTCCCCGCCCGCCAGTGCGCCGCGGGCCTCCAGGTCCGCCGCCACCGCCTCCACGGCCCGCGCGGCGCGCTCCCGCTCGCGCGGTGCCTCGCCCTCCGCCAGCCGCCTCGCCGGCGGCTCCAGCACCGCGGTCCCCATGTGGCGCACCTCGCCACGGGCCACCCCGTGGCTCACGCCGACACCCCTCAACCTCGCGTCCATCTCACCCGTCTCCGGTCTCAGTTCCAGCTGAACAGCACGTCACCTGCCCGGACGTCACGTCCGGTACGCAGTCCCGTGAGGTCGGCGGCCGACGCCTCCAGGGCGATCACCGGACAGACCGGGGACCTCCCGGACGCCGCCACGGCCGCCGGGTCCCACCGCACCAGCGGTTGGCCCCGTCGTACCCTGTCGCCCTTACCCACCAGCGGCTCGAAACCCTCACCCGCCAGCTGCACGGTGTCGATCCCCAGATGGGTCAGCACCGCCCGGCCCGCGGTGTCCACGACCGTGAAGGTGTGCGCCAGCAGCGAGACGACGATGCCGTCGAGCGGCGCCAGGGCCTCCAGCGGGACCCGCACCGGGTCCACCGCGCCACCGGGGCCGACCAGCGCGTCGGCGAACACCGGGTCCGGCACGTCCTCCAGGGGCAACACCCGCCCGGCGAGCGGCGACGAGACGGTGGTCATGGGCTGCCTCCCTCGACAGACGCCCGCCCGGGCGCCGACCCATATCGGACGTTTGTGCCGCTACACGAGCGTACGTCACGGAACCGTTCGGCTCAGCTCCACCCTCCGTCACCGTTGCCGGTGCCACCCTCACCCGGTGCCACCGACCGCTCCCGATAGGGTCTGCACAGCCGGACGTCGGGAACGCCGGCCTCACACGAACACGGGAGGGCTCCACCGGTGGAGGTCCAACAGACAGGCGTGCAGACCGACCGGGTCTTCACCGTCCCGAACCTGCTGAGCATGGCGCGCCTGGCCGGGGTCCCCCTCTTCCTCTGGCTGGTGCTCTCCCCGGTCTTCGACGGACCGAGCAGGGACGGCTGGGCGCTGCTCGTCCTCGCGCTGAGCGGGGTGAGCGACTACCTCGACGGCAAGCTCGCCCGCCGCTGGAACCAGGTCAGCAGCCTCGGCCGGGTCCTCGACCCGGCGGCCGACCGCCTCTACATCCTTGCCACCCTCGTCGCCCTCACCTGGCGCGACATCCTCCCCTGGTGGATCACCGCGCTGCTCCTGCTGCGGGAGCTGTGCCTGCTCGTCGCCGTCCTGGTGCTCGACCGGCGCGGCTACGCGCCGCCCGAGGTCAACTTCCTGGGCAAGGCGGCGACCTTCAACCTCATGTACGCCTTCCCGCTGCTGCTGCTCAGTGACGGAACCGGCACCGTCGCGTCGCTGGCCGCGATTTTCGGATGGGCGTTCGCCACCTGGGGTACGGCGCTGTACTGGTGGGCAGGGATTCTCTACGTGGTCCAGGTCCGCCGACTTCTGACGGCGGACTCCGCGGCCGACTGATCCCGCCTGCGGCAGTGTCGCTGAGGCACGGCACGCCCTCATGGCGGACACCCCTGTCCCGCCCCGCTGTGCGGGCGCACTCGTCCGGACGGGCGCAGTCGGCATGACTGTCCGCTCTGCGAGGAGGACACTTCCACTATGAAGGCCGTCGTAATGGCAGGAGGCTCCGGTACCCGGCTCCGGCCGATGACCGCGAGCATGCCCAAACCGCTGCTGCCCGTGGTGAACCGACCGATCATGGAGCACGTGCTGCGGCTCCTCAAACGCCACGGACTCACCGAGACCGTGGTGACGGTCCAGTTCCTCGCCTCCCTCGTCAAGAACTACTTCGGCGACGGCGAGGAGCTCGGCATGGAGCTCACCTACGCCAACGAGGAGAAGCCCCTCGGCACCGCCGGGAGCGTCAAGAACGCCGAGGAGGCGCTGAAGGACGACTCCTTCCTCGTCATCTCCGGCGACGCGCTCACCGACTTCGACCTGACCGAGCTGATCCGCTTCCACCGGGAGCGCGGCGCCCTGGTCACGGTCTGCCTCACCCGGGTGCCCAACCCGCTGGAGTTCGGCATCACCATCGTCGACGACGAGGGACGCGTCGAGCGGTTCCTGGAGAAGCCGACCTGGGGACAGGTCTTCTCCGACACCGTCAACACCGGCATCTACGTGATGGAGCCCGAGGTCTTCGACTACGTCGACCCCGACGTGCCCGTCGACTGGTCCGGCGACGTCTTCCCCCGCCTGATGAAGGAGGGGCGGCCCGTGTACGGCTACGTCGCCGAGGGCTACTGGGAGGACGTCGGCACCCACGAGAGCTACGTCAAGGCCCAGGCCGACGTGCTGGAGGGCAAGGTCGACGTCGAGATCGACGGCTTCGAGATCTCGCCCGGCGTCTGGGTCGCCGAGGGCGCCGAGGTCCATCCCGACGCCACGCTGCGCGGACCGCTGTACATCGGCGACTACGCCAAGGTCGAGACCGGCGCCGAGATCCGCGAGCACACCGTCGTCGGCTCCAACGTGGTGGTGAAGTCGGACGCCTTCCTCCACCGGGCCGTCATCCACGACAACGTCTACATCGGCCCGCAGACCAACCTGCGCGGCTGCGTGGTGGGCAAGAACACCGACGTGATGCGCGCCGCCCGCATCGAGGACGGCGCGGTCGTCGGCGACGAGTGCCTGATCGGCGAGGAGTCGATCATCCAGGACACCGTCCGCGTCTACCCCTTCAAGACCATCGAGGCCGGCGCCTTCGTCAACACCTCGGTCATCTGGGAGTCCCGCGGCCAGGCGAACCTCTTCGGCGCGCGGGGCGTCACCGGCATCCTCAACGTGGAGATCACCCCCGAGGTCGCCGTGCGGCTGGCCAGCGCCTACGCCACGACGCTCAAGAAGGGCGCCACCGTCACCACCGCCCGCGACCACTCGCGGGGGGCCCGCGCTCTCAAGCGCGCCGTGATCTCCGCCCTCCAGGCCTCGGCCATCGACGTCCGCGACCTGGAGAACGTGCCGCTGCCCGTGGCCCGCCAGCAGACGGCCCGCGGCAGCGCCGGCGGGATCATGATCCGCACCACCCCCGGGGTGCCCGACTCGGTCGACGTGATGTTCCTCGACGAGCACGGCGCCGACCTCTCCCAGGCCGGCCAGCGCAAGCTGGACCGCGTCTACGCCCGCCAGGAGTTCCGGCGCGCCTTCCCCGGCGAGATCGGCGACCTGCGGTTCCCCGCCAGCGTCTTCGACGCCTACACCGGCTCCGTGCTGCGCGCCGTGGACACCAGCGGTGTCCGGGAGGCGGGGCTGAAGGTCGTGGTCGACGCCGCCCACGGCAGCGCCTCCCTCGTCCTGCCGAGCCTGCTGGGCAAGCTGGGCGTCGACGCGCTGACGATCAACGGCGGCCTGGACGAGGCGCGCCCCACGGAGACCGCCGAGGACCGGGCCGCCGCCCTCGTGCGGCTCGGCGAGATCGTCGCCTCCGCACGGGCCGCCTTCGGCGTCCGGTTCGACCCGGTGGGCGAACAGCTGTCCATCGTCGACGAACGCGGCCGCGTCGTCGACGACCACCGGGCGCTGCTGGTCATGCTGGACCTGGTCGCCGCCGAACGCCGCAGCGGCCGCGTGGTGCTGCCCGTCACCACGACGCGCATCGCCGAGCAGGTCGCCGCCTACCACGGCACCCAGGTCGCGTGGACCACGACCTCGCCCGACGACCTCACCCGCGCGGCGGCCAAGGAGGCCACCGTCTTCGGCGGCGACGGGCAGGGCGGCTTCATCGTCCCGGAGTTCGGCAACGTCTTCGACGCCGCCGCCGCCTTCGTACGACTGACCGGGCTGGTCGCCCGCACCCAGCTGTCGCTCAGCCAGATCGACGCCCGCATACCGCGAGCCCACGTCCTGCGCCGCGACATCGTCACCCCCTGGGCCGTCAAGGGGATGGTGATGCGCCGGGTCGTCGAGTCCGCGGAGGACCGCCGGGTCGACACCACCGACGGCGTGCGCGTGGTCGAGTCCGACGGCCGGTGGGTGATGGTGCTGCCCGACCCGGCGGAGGCCGTGACCCACCTGTGGGCGGAGGGTCCCGACGACGACGCCGCGCGTGAACTCCTCGACCGCTGGAGCGCGGTGGTCGACAGCGCCGGCGACTGACCCGCCGCACAGCCGCGCGCCGCCGGACGGGAGGGGCCCGCGCCTCACCCGTCCGGCGGCGTGCGACGATGTCCGCCATGCCCCAGCAGCCCGGCCCCGAGCGTGCGGACCGCACCACGCGTCCCGACGCGTCGATGTGGCTGCTCAACGAGGTCATGGACCACCCCTTGGACGCCGGGTACGAGGAGGCCGCGCGGCGACGCGCGGCGGGCGGTGCGCCGTCCGGGGGCGGCCGGCTCTGGCTGATCGCCGGGCTGCTCCTCACCGCGATGGTGATCACCCTCGGCGCCCTCCAGACACGGGCCGGCGCCCCCGCGCTCGCCCAGGAACGCCGGGAACTCGCGGAACGCGCCGAACGCGGTACCGAGGAGGCGGAGGCGCTCCAGCAGGAGGTCGACGACCTCCGCGACCACGTCGCCGAACTGCGCCGCGCCTCGCTCACCGGCGGCAGCGGCGGCGCGGCCGAGCTGACGGCCCTGCTCGCCGGCGCCATCGCGGTCACCGGACCCGGGGTCGAACTCGTCCTCGACGACGCCGAGGGCGCGGGCGACGGCCTCGGGGGCGGCCCCCGCGAGGGCAGCGGCTTCGCCGACACCGGCCGGCTCCGCGACCGGGACCTGCAGCGGGTGGTGAACGGACTCTGGTCCGCCGGCGCCGAGGCGGTCGCGATCAACGGTCAGCGGCTGACCGCGGTCTCCGCCATCCGCGCGGCCGGAGACGCCGTCCTGGTCGACAACCGTCCGCTGGTGCCGCCCTACACCGTCCACGCCGTCGGAGACCCGCAGACGCTGCGCAGCGCGTTCGAGGCGGGCGCGGGCGGCGCGACGCTGGAGTCACTGCGGGAGCACTACGGCATCCGCGGCTCGTTGTCGGAGCGCGAGGAGCTGCGGCTGCCCGCCGCCTCGCGCCTGGTGCTGCGCAGCGCCACCCCGGCCGGCCCCGGCGCCCCCGACGACGAGGGCCCGGAACCCAGCGGCACCGCGACACCGGGGGAGGGCGGCGAGGACGCCGGGACCCTCCCCCAGGAACCAGGGTGGGAGGCACCGGCGCAGCAGGCACCGGGCCCGCCCGGCAACGTTGGAGAGGAACACACACCGTGATCGCCGTTCTCGGGCTGGTGCTCGGCGTCGTGGTCGGGGTCATCACCCGGCCCGTCGTGCCCACGGGCATGGAGCCCTATCTGCCCATCGCCGTCGTGGCCGCGCTCGACGCCGTGTTCGGCGGACTGCGCGCCCGGCTGGACGGGAAGTTCGACGACAAGGTCTTCGTGGTCTCCTTCCTCTCCAACGTCGTCGTCGCCGCGCTGATCGTCTTCCTCGGCGACCAGCTCGGGGTCGGGGCGCAGCTCTCCACCGGCGTCATCGTCGTCTTCGGGATCAGGATCTTCTCCAACGCGGCGTCCATCCGGCGCCACATCTTCCGGGCGTGAGGGCAGATGAGCGACCAGCACCACAGGCCGGGGGAGAGCGGGGAGCGCCGCCCCGGTGACGACGCGGCCCCCGGCGGCCCGCCCGGCCGCAGGCTGCCCCCGCCGCCCCCACCGCACGGCGTGCCGCCCGGCGGCCCCGTGCCGCCCCCGAC
>NZ_JAAVJD010000255.1 GCF_012033735.1 Streptomyces lonarensis
GTGCGGCTCCGGGACCCCTTCGGTCGGGCGCGGGTCCGGCCGCTGCCGGCCCCGCGCTCCGGTCAGCAGCCGAGCAGTCGGCTGCCCAGGTAGGACTCGATCTGGTCGAGCGAGACCCGCTCCTGCTTCATGGTGTCGCGCTCACGTACGGTCACCGCGTTGTCGTCGAGGGTGTCGAAGTCGACGGTGACGCAGAACGGGGTGCCGATCTCGTCCTGACGGCGGTAGCGGCGGCCGATGGCGCCGGCGTCGTCGAACTCGATGTTCCAGTTGTTGCGCAGCGTCGCCGCGAGGCCGCGGGCCTTCGGCGAGAGCTGCGGGTTGCGGGAGAGCGGCAGCACGGCCACCTTGACCGGCGCCAGGCGCGGGTCGAGGCGCATCACGACGCGCTTCTCCAGCTTGCCCTTGGCGTTCGGCGCCTCGTCCTCGATGTAGGCGTCGAGGAGGAAGGCCAGCATCGCGCGGCCGACGCCGGCGGCGGGCTCGATGACGTAGGGGGTCCAGCGCTCGCCGGCCTCCTGGTCGAAGTAGGCCAGGTCCTGGCCGGAGGCCTTGGAGTGCGCGCCGAGGTCGTAGTCGGTGCGGTTGGCGACGCCTTCCAGCTCGCCCCACTCGCTACCGCCGAACTGGAAGCGGTACTCGATGTCGGCGGTGCGCTTGGAGTAGTGGGAGAGCTTCTCCTCCGGGTGCTCGTACCAGCGCATGTTGGACTCCTGGAGCCCCAGGCCGCGGTACCAGTTCCAGCGCTGCTCCATCCAGTACTCCTGCCACTTCTCGTCCTCGCCCGGCTTGACGAAGAACTCCATCTCCATCTGCTCGAACTCGCGGGTACGGAAGATGAAGTTGCCGGGCGTGATCTCGTTGCGGAAGGACTTGCCCATCTGCGCGATGCCGAACGGCGGCTTCTTGCGCGAGGTCTGCTGCACCTGGGCGAAGTTGGTGAAGATGCCCTGGGCGGTCTCGGGGCGCAGGTAGGCGACCGAGCCGGTGTCCTGGGTCGGGCCCAGGTGGGTCGCGAGCAGCCCGGAGAACTGCTTGGGCTCGGTGAAGGCGCCCTTGTTGCCGCAGTGCGGGCAGTTGACGTCCGCCAGGCCGTTCTCGGGGAGGCGGCCGTGCTTGGCCTCGTACGCCTCCTCCAGGTGATCGGCGCGGAAGCGCTTGTGGCAGGAGGTGCACTCGGTGAGCGGGTCGGAGAAGGTGGCGACGTGGCCGGAGGCCTCCCACACCTCGGTGGCCAGGATCACCGACGAGTCAAGACCGACCACGTCCTCACGAGAGGTGACCATGTAGCGCCACCACTGGCGCTTGATGTTCTCCTTCAGTTCCACGCCCAGCGGCCCGTAGTCCCAGGCGGCACGCTGGCCGCCGTAGATCTCACTGCACGGGTAGACGAAGCCACGGCGCTTGCTGAGGCTGACGATGGTGTCGATCTTGTCGGCGGCCACGGTGCTCTCTTCAGGACGGCGATGGAGTCGCCCCAGATTACCGGCGTGACATGGCCCATCACCAAATCGGGACGCGGGCTTTGGCCAGCGGGGGACCCACTTCAGGGCGAAGCGTGGTGCGCACGACACCCCACTCAATTGACAACGGTTTCCATCGCCCTTGAAAATGGCTGTCATGACCAATGCTCGCAGCCCTCGCCGCCCCCGGATAACCAGGTCGGCCGTCGCCACCTCCGCCGCCCTGTCGGTCCTCGCCCTCGGCGCCTGCGGCACCGACGACAACGGCGGTGGCGGCGCCGGTGACGGGGACGGCACCCTCGCGGTGACCGCCTCGTTCTACCCGATGGCCTTCCTCGCGGAGCGCGTCGGCGGCGACCACGTGGACGTCACCACGCTCACCTCCCCGGGCGTCGACCCCCACGACCTCGAACTCAGCCCGCGCCAGGTCGGCGCGCTCGGCGAGTCCGACGCGATCCTGTACATCGCGGGGCTCCAGCCGGCGGTGGACGACGCGATCGAGCAGTCCGGCGTCGAGCACGTGGCAGAGGTCATGTCCTTCGTCAGCACCACCCCGGAGACCGAGGACGGCGCTGATCAAGGCGACGAGGACCACGCGGACGAGGACGACCACGGCCACGGGGACGACGACCACGGCCACGACCACGGCGGTGAGGACCACGCCGAGGACGACCACGGCCACGACCACGGCGGTGAGGACCACGCCGAGGACGACCACGGCCACGACCACGCCGACGAGGACGACCACGGCCACGGCGACGAGGACCACGACCACGGGGACGACGACCACGGTCACGACGGGCACCACCACGACCACGACCACGGTGACGGCGACCCGCACCTCTGGCTGGACCCGCTGACCTTCGCCGTCGCCGCCGACGGCGTGGCGGACACCCTCGCCGAGGCCGACCCCGACAACGCCGAGGACTACCGCAAGAACGCCGCCGATCTCGCCGACGAACTGCGGGTGCTGGACGAGGAGTTCGAGGAGGGCCTGGCCAACCGGGAAACCGACACGATCATCACCACCCACGCCGCCTTCGGCTACCTCGCCGAGCGGTACGGGCTGCGCGAGGAGGCCATCGCGGGCCTGGACCCCGAGTCCGAGCCGAGCGGCGCCCGGATGCGCGAACTGCACGACGTCGCCGAGCGCGACGAGGTGAGCACGGTCTTCTTCGAGGTGCTGGCGAGCGACGCCATGGCGGCGACCCTCGCCGAGGACCTCGGCCTGGAGACCGACGTCCTCGACCCGGTCGAGGGCATCACGGACGCGTCGCGCGGCGACGACTACTTCGCGGTGATGCGCGCCAACCTGGAGGCCCTGCAGAAGGCACTGCGCACCGACGCGTAGGACAATTCCGAGGACGTCCCCGGCAGCGCAGGCCGCCCCGACCCCACGGAGTATCCATGGAGCCCGTCATATCCCTCAGCGGGGTGACCGCCGAACTCGGCGGTCGGCCGGTGCTGCGCGGCGTCGACCTGACGGTCGGGCCGGGCGAGGTGGTCGCGCTGCTGGGCCCCAACGGCTCCGGCAAGTCCACCAGCGTCCGGGCCGCCGTCTGCCAGGTCCCGCTGACCGGCGGGGAGCTGCGGCTGTTCGGGACGCCGGTCCGCCGGTTCCGCGCATGGCAGCGGTTGGGCTACGTGCCGCAGCGCTCCACCGCGGCCGGCGGGGTGCCCGCCACCGTCCGGGAGGTCGTGACCGCCGGGCGGCTCGCGCGGCGCGGGCTGCGCCCGCTGGGCCGCGCCGACCGGGCGGCGGTCCGGGACGCGCTGGAGCAGGTCGGCCTCGCCGACCGCGCCGGCGACCCGGTGGACTCGCTCTCCGGCGGCCAGCACCAGCGGGTGCTCATCGCCCGGGCGCTGACCACCTCGCCCGAGCTGCTGATCATGGACGAGCCGCTGGCGGGAGTCGACCTCGCCAGCCAGCGCATCCTCGCCGACACCCTGCGCGAGCAGGTGGGACGCGGGGTCGCGGTCCTGGTGGTGCTGCACGAGCTGGGCCCGCTGGAGCCGCTGATCGACCGCGCCGTCGTCCTCTCCGGCGGCCGGGTGGAACGCGTCGTGGAACACTCCTCGGAGCTGCCCGCCGACCACGCCTGCCATCCCCACGACGAGCTGGACCCCTCGGTGGTGCCGCCCCTCCAGACCGGCATCCTGTAGCGACGCGCCGGCTCACGGATACAGCAGCGGAAACGGACGGATCATGCTGGAAGTCCTCGACTACCCCTTCATGCAGCGCGCGCTCCAGGCCGCGCTGCTGATCGGGATCGCCGCCCCGGCGGTCGGCATCTACCTGGTGCAGCGCCGCCAGGCGCTCATGGGCGACGGCATCGGTCACGTCGCGTTGACGGGGGTGGCGCTCGGGTTCCTGCTGTCGGCCAACCCGGTGTGGATGGCGGTGCTGGTCTCCGTCGTGGGGGCGGTCGCCATGGAACTGGTGCGCTCCTCCGGCCGCGCCCGCGGCGACATCGCCCTCGCCATGCTGTTCTACGGCGGCATGGCCGGCGGCGTCATGATCATCAACCTGGCGCCGGGAGGCTCCACCGCCAACCTCACGACCTACCTCTTCGGCTCGGTGAACACCGTCTCCCCGAGCGACATCACCGCGATCATGATCCTCTCGGCGTTCGTACTGCTGGTCTCGTTCGGGTTGCGGCGGCAGCTGTTCTCCGTCTGCCAGGACGAGGAGTTCGCCCGCGTCACCGGGCTGCCGGTCCGGGCGCTGAACCTCCTGCTCGCGGTGACCGCGGCCGCCACCGTCACCGTCGCGATGCGGGTGGTGGGACTGCTGCTGGTGAGCGCGCTGATGGTGATCCCGGTGGTGGCCGCGCAGCAGCTGACCAGGGGGTTCGCCACCACGCTGGGGCTCTCCGTCGGCTTCGGCGTGCTGGTGTCCCTCTCCGGCACGGTCACCTCGTACTACGCCGACGTCCCGCCCGGCGCGACGATCGTGCTGATCGCCCTGGGCCTGTTCGCCCTGATCGCCGCCGTGGCGGCCCCGCTGTCCCGGCGCCGTGCCCGTGCGGCGGCCGCGCCCGGAGCCACGCGGGAGAGCGAGGTCGTCGCCGCCCCGTGATGTGCTGGCACAATGGCATCCCCGCGCGGGGGCCGTGCGGGTAACAGTTCCGAGGATTCTCCGAGGAGGGCATCGTGGTGACGGCAGGACCACCGGTCCGTGGGCGGTCCACGCGTCAGCGGGCCGCGGTGGCGGCGGCACTGGCGGAGGCGGACGAGTTCCGCAGCGCGCAGGAGCTGCACGACGTGCTCAAGCACCGCGGCGACTCCGTCGGGCTGACGACCGTCTACCGCACCCTGCAGTCGCTCGCCGACGCGGGCGAGGTCGACGTGCTGCGGACCAAGGACGGCGAGTCGGTCTACCGCCGCTGCTCCACCGACGACCACCACCATCACCTGGTCTGCCGCACCTGCGGCAAGGCGGTCGAGGTGGAGGGGCCGGCCGTGGAGAAGTGGGCGGACGCGATCGCCGCGGAGCACGGCTTCGTGGACGTCGCGCACACCGTCGAGGTCTTCGGCACCTGCGGCGACTGCGCCGCCTCCCGCTGAGCGGCGCGCTCAGCGGCGCGACGTACGGGCCCGGAGCGCGACCGTTCGGTCGCGTCCCGGGCCCGGCGCACGTCCACCGCGGGCGGTGCCGCCCTCAGCGCCCGTCGGCGGGGGTGGGAGCGGTGACCTCGTTGGGGAGCGCACCGCCGAAGCGGCGGTCGCGGGAGGCGTACTCGACGCAGGCGTCCCACAGGTTCCGGCGGTCGAAGTCGGGCCAGAGGATGTCCTGGTAGACCAGCTCCGCGTAGGCGCTCTGCCAGATCAGGTAGTTCGACGTCCGCTGCTCCCCCGAGGGGCGCAGGAAGAGGTCCACGTCGGGCATGTCCGGGTGGTAGAGGTACTTCGCGAACGTCTTCTCGTTGACCTTGCCCGGGTCCAGGCGGCCCGCCCGCACGTCCTCGGCCAGCCGGGCGGCGGCGTCGGCGATCTCGGCCCGACCGCCGTAGTTGACGCACATGTACAGCGTCATCGCCTCGTTGTCGCGGGTCCGCGCCTCGGCGGCCTGCAGCTTGGTGACGACCGAGCGCCACAGCCGCGGCTGCCGCCCCGCCCACCGGATGCGGACGCCCATGGCGTCGAGCTCCTCGGTGCGGCGGTCGATGACGTCCCGGTTGAACGCCATGAGGAAGCGCACCTCGTCCGGGGAGCGCTTCCAGTTCTCGGTGGAGAACGCGTACAGCGAGAGGTTGCGCACCCCCAGCTCCAGGCAGCCCTTCACGACGTCCAGGACGACGGACTCACCGATCTTGTGGCCCTCGGTGCGCGGCAGGCCGCGGTCCTTCGCCCAGCGGCCGTTGCCGTCCATCACGATCGCGACGTGTCCGGGGACCAGCTCCGCCGGCAGCTTCGGCGGCCGTGCTCCGGAGGGGTGCGGGTCGGGGGCGGCGTAATCGGCGGGCACGCGACGCTGCCGTGACAGCATTCCGCGACGGGCCATGGCAGTGCTCTCTCTCGACTGAGTTCGACGGAAGCCCGGAGGGCGGGTGGGAACGCGTCGCTCCGGCAGGTGCGAGGGTAGCCGACCGCCGCGGGCCCCACGCCGGGCGGCGACCGGGAGACGGCGCCGGGGCCGGCCCGTCGGCGGCGCGGACGGACGGGAGCGCGGGCGGGGCAGGGGGGCGGTTCGGGGCGGGCGTGCACGGTTCCGGACGGGGTGTCGGACGGGGCGCCCGGTCCGGACGGGGCGCGGTCCGGGCAGCAGGCCTCCCGCGGCGCTCAGCCCGGTTGCGCGTGCGGAGCCGGGTGCCGGCCGGCCGGGACGGCGGGGGCGGGGGCGTCACCGCCGCTGCGGTCGACGTACCGCAGCGAGCGCAGGCCGCGCTCCATGTGCCAGTGCAGGTAGGCGGAGACCAGGCCGCTGCCCTCCCGCCGGTGCCGGGACTCGGCGGCGTCGGCCGTCGCCCAGTCGCCGGTGAGCAGCGCCCCGAGCAGCACCAGCGCCTCCGGCGAGGGCACCACACTCCCCGGCATCCGGCAGTCGGGGCAGACCGTCCCGCCGGCGGCGACGGAGAAGAACCGGTTCGGCCCGGGCATGCCGCAGCGGGCGCAGTCGGAGAAACTGGGCGCGTACCCCGCCACGGAGAGCGACCGCAGCAGGAAGGCGTCGAGCACCAGCCCCGGCGCGTGGTCGCCGGAGGCCAGCACGCGGAGCCCCCCGACCAGCAGCAGGTACTGCTGCACCCCGGGTTCGCCCTCGTGGTCGGTGAACCGCTCCGCGGTCTCCAGCATCACGGTCCCGGCGGTGTAGCGGTCGTAGTCGGTGACGATCGCCTGCCCGTAGGGGGCGATCGTCTCGGTCTGGGTGCACATCGGCAGCCCGCGGCCGACCAGCTCCGCGCCCCGGGCGAAGAACTGGACGTCGACGTGGGTGAACGGCTCCAGCCGGGAGCCGAACTTCGAGGAGGTCCGGCGCACCCCCCGGGCCACGGCCCGCACCCGGCCGTGGCCGCGGGTGAGGAGGGTGATGATCCGGTCCGCCTCGCCCAGTTTCTGGGTGCGCAGCACGATGCCGTCGTCGCGGAACAGAGTCATGCCGCCATTCTGGCGCACGCCGTGCCGGGGCCGGGCGCACCCCCGGCACGGGTCGTCGGCGGCACGCCGCCGCCCGCGGCCACCGCGCCGCGGGGCGCGCGG
>NZ_JAAVJD010000256.1 GCF_012033735.1 Streptomyces lonarensis
GGGGCCCGGGCCGGCGTCCAGCACCAGCGCGACGGCGGCGTCCCGCGCCGGGCGGGTCCCGGCGACGGGGCACGGCGGCAGGGTGGACTGTTCGGCGACGACCACCAGGGCGCGGCGCCGGGCGCCGGACGCCAGTTGGCCGGTGGCGATCCGCAGCGCGGTGAAGGGCGCCGCGACGCCCTGCTCGGAGACGCCGAGGACGTGTGCGTCGTTGTCGGTCATGCCGGCGAGGAGGGCGCCCGCCATGGAGGCGTGGCGGCAGTCGGCGACGGTCATGGCGAAGACGATCAGGTCGACCTCCGCGAGCGCCTCGGGCCCGAGGGCCCGGCCCACGGCGCCGGCCATGTCGTGGTAGCTGACCGCGGGTGCCGACTCCAGCCATCCGTGGTCGAGTTCGCGGCCGGAGAGGAAGTTCCAGTGGCGCTTGTACGCCCACATGTCGTCCGGTTCGGTGCCGCGGTCCTCGCGGGTGAAGTGCAGGGTGAGGGCGCTGCTGAGACGGGGCGCCGCGGCGGGGCGGCCGCGGGAGGCGTCATCGCGCCGGAAGGAGGGCACCGGTCACCGGATCTCTGCGACGTAGCCGGCCAGGGACCCGACGGTCTCCAGGTGGTGCTGCTCCAGGCTCTCCGGGTCCACCTCCAGGTCCAGGGAGTCCTCCAGCGCCATCAGCAGGCTGAGGACGCTGGTGGAGTCGAGGTGCAGCTCGTCGAAGAGGCGGGTGGCGGGGGTGGCGTCGGGCAGCGGCTCGCCGAGCACCTCGGAGAGGGCGGCGACGACGGCGGTGACGTACTGCTGACCGGTGGCGGCGGCGGTGGTCATGGGGTGCTCCTTCGGGAGGGTCGGGGGCGGCCGCCGGGCGGCGGTCGCGGGCGTGGTGCGTGCGGGTGCGGGTGCGGGTGTGTGTGCGGGCGCGGTGGCGCCGGGCGCGTCAGGCGGCGGGGGCGGGGTCCGGGGCGGTGACGTCGTGCAGGATCTGGCTGCCGAGCAGCGACTCGGCGTCGTCCCGGCTGCGGACGAGGTGGGCGCGGCCGCCGTGGACCAGGACCTCGGCGGGGTAGCCGTGGCTGAGGAAGTACACCGGCGAGGCGGTCGGGCCGTAGGCCCCGGAGCGCTCCACGCCGACGATGTCGCCGGGCGCGAGGTCCTCGGGGAGGGCCACGGCCTTGCCGAGCGTGTCGTTGGGGGTGCACAGCGGGCCGGTGACGTTCCACGGGACCGCCTCGCCCGCGGCGGCGCGGTTGAGCAGCCGCATCGGGAAGTTGCGCTTGACGAACGAGCCGATGCCGACCGCCGCCATGTGGTGGTTGGTACCGCCGTCGGCGACGGCGAACCGCTCGCCCATGGACTCCTTGACGTACCGCACCCGCGCCGCGTAGGTGCCGCTGTGGCCGACGAGGTACCGGCCGAGCTCCATGACCAGCCGGGTCCCCGGGTGCCGGGCGACGAACCGCTCGAAGTGCGGGTTGACCAGCTCGGCGACCTCCACCGGGTCCAGGTCGCTCTCCCCGGGGAAGTACGCCACTCCCAGGCCGCCGCCGACGTCGACGACGTCCAGCGGGACGCCGAGCCGGTCGGCGAGCCGTTCCGCGAGGTCCAGGATGCGGGAGGTGTTCTCCTCGACCACGGCGGCGGAGAGGATGCGGGTGCCCATGTAGGTCTGGAAACCGCTCAGCCGCACGTGCGGGTGGCGGCCGGCGAGGTCCGGCGCGTCGAGCAGCGCCTGCTCGTCGATGCCGAACTGCCGGGGTTTGCCGCCCATCGTCAGTCCGCTGCCCTTGACGGCGAAGCTCGGGTTGACGCGCAGCGCCACGTCGGCGGTGCGGCCCAGTCCCGCGGCGATCTCGTCGATGAGCGCGAGCTCGCCGAACGACTCGCAGATCAGCGTCACCTGGTCCTTCAGGCAGGCGGTGATCTCGGTGCGGCTCTTCCCGGGGCCGAGGAACATCGTCCGCTCGGCGGGGACCCCGGCGCGCTGCGCGGTGACCAGCTCCGTCAGCGAGGAGACCTCCGCGCTCGCGCCCAGCGAGTGGAGCAGCGCGCAGACGCTGATGTTGGGGTTGGCTTTCAGCGAGTAGTACATCTCCACCGCGGGGTGCAGCGCCTCGCGCAGCCCGCGGTACTGGCGGGCGATGACGTCGCCGTCGTAGACGTAGAGCGGGGTGCCGAAGCGCTCGGCCAGTTCGGCGAAGCCGATGCCCTGCACGGTCGGCGTGGGGTCCGGGGCGCCGGCGGCGGCCGGGGCGGGGGTGGTGGTGTCACTCATGGTCGGCGTTCTCCTCGGCGAGGCGGTGGGCGATGGCGGTGTCCAGGGCGTCGAGTTCGGCCTCGTCGCGGGCGATCAGCAGGCCGTAGAGCCGCCCGTTGTGGGGGCCCTCGCCGGTCGCTGCGGCGTTGACGGTGGCGTGGTTGTTGACCAGCAGCCCCCGGCCGTCCTCGGCGGTCAGCAGCAGCTCGCCGAGGATGTCCCGGGTCCGTGCGAAGGGGCGGTGGCCGGCGGGGCGGATGTCGTACTGGCGGGCCGTCGCCAGCGAGCCCTGCCGGACGAACCGCTCCTGGAGCCGCGTCTGGTAGGTCGACATGTTGTTGCGGGCGTTGATCTCCAGCACGGGGAGCAGCTCGCCGTCGGCGGTGATGATGGCGTCCACGCCCACCGGGCCGTGGAACCCCTCGGCGGCGAGCCGGGCGCCGATCCGCTGCGCGGCGTCCTCGACCTCGGCTGCGTGGCGGTCCGAGATCCGCGCGGGGAACCGGTGGCCCTTGTGGACGCCGCGGTCGGTGATGGCCTCCTTGACGAAGTCGAAGCGGACGCCGCCGTCGACGGAGACGGTGAAGTGGTAGTTGAGGTCGACGGCCTTGTCGGCCCACTCCTCCACGACCAGCGACAACCACGGGTTGCCGGAGCGGGTGGCGGTGCGCTGGACCATGCGGACCAACTGCTGCATCCGCCGCTCGTCGTCGACGACGACGATGCCCTTGCCGGAGACCCCGTAGGCGTCCTTGACACCGACGCGCCGCCCGCCGGCCAGCGAGGTGGCGGCGGCCGCCCGGGCGACCTCCGCGAACTCCTCGGCGCTCTCGCACTCCCAGCCGCGGGCCTGCGCCAGACCGAGCTCGGTGGCGAGCCGGCGGCTGTAGATCTTGCTGTTGACCCTCTTGACCAGCGCCGCCGGCGGCAGCGCCGGGGTGAGCGAGGTCAGCGCGCAGAGCCGCTCCTCCAGCGCCGACATGCCGTGCGGCCACAACCGCGCGCCGCCCAGCGCCAGTTCGTGCAGCCGCTGCTGGAGCCGGGGGGAGGCCAGCGCGTCCACGGCCACGGTGTGCGCCGGGTCGTTGACGTCGGTCACCAGGATGCCGGGGAGGTCGAGCCCCAGGCCGTCGAGGTAGTCGAGATAGCCGTTGTCCGGGCGGGACTTGAGGACGACGTGGTCGCCGGCGCCCGCGAGGAGCAGGGCGAACTCGTCCATCCGGTTGACGATCGCCGCCGCCGACCGGCCGCCGACGCTCGGCAACCCGGTCTCGCCCTTGGCCCACTCGTCCTCGACCTCGAAGTTGCCGAGCAGGACGAACGGGGTGCCGGGTGCGGCGCCGCAGGCGGTCTTCACGCCCTCGGTGAAGGTCAGGGTCTGCTGGAGCATGGTGGGTCCCTCGGGGGTCAGTGGCGGAAGACCGCGGCGGAGTAGGTGGCGCCCAGACCGACGCCGACCATCAGGTAGAGGTCGCCGGGAGCGAGCAGCCCCCGCTCGCGGGCGGTGACGTGGTTGAGGAAGCTGTCGGCACCGAAGCAGTGGCCGCTGAACCGGACGTTCTCCAGGAACAGTTGCCGTTCGTCGAAGCCGTGGTCCTCGCAGAGCTTCCGCCACACCATGGTGTTGACGTTGTGCGGCAGGATCAGGCGCAGCTGCTCCATGGTGGTGCCGGCCGCGGCGGCCGCCTCGCGCAGTGTCTGCGCGAGCAGCACCTGGTGTTCGCGGAAGAAGTCCTTCTCCACCGGGTGCGGGGGGATGCCGTCGGCGAACCGGCCGCGGGTGTGGGTGACGTAGGAGAGCATTCGGTCGCGCTCGCCCCCGAGGCCGACCAGTACGGCGGCGGTGCCCTCGCCGAGGACGGTGGAGCGCGGCACGATCTGGAGGTCCTCGGTGGCGACCCGCTCCCCGGCCAGCACCAGTGCCAGCGCCTCGGGGTCGCCGTCGGCGGCGAGCATGTCGCCGACGAGGTGGACGGCGAGCAGTCCGGCGGCGCAGGCGTGCTGGGTGACGGTGAAGGCGACGGCGTTGGGCAGCCCCAGCACCCGGCACAGCTGCTCCGGCGGTTCCTCCGTCGACGCGGCCCCGGTGGCGATGGAGCGGGCCATCACCACGTAGCGGACCAGGTGTTCGCGGCCGCGCAGCATCGACAGCGAGCCGGCGGCCGCGGCGTGCAGCCGGTGGGTCTCCACACCCGGGGCGCGGTGCACGGTGTCGAGCCCGAAGTACCGGCGGAAGATCTTGATGTGCGGCATGTCGGCCTCGTTGCCGGCCTGCTCGATGGGGAGCGGGCTGCCGGGGAAGTGGCTCGCGACGTCGACCAGCGTGGTCATGCCGCCACCTCCCCGTCGGCCGGGGCGGCGACGACGGCGCCGGGCGCGGCCGCCGGCGCGGTGCCGGGCCACCACAGGTCCTCGGTCGCCAGGTCGGCCGCCCGGTACTTGCCCAGCGCGCTGATCAGCAGCCGCGCCTCCAGGGCCAGGGCGTCGGCGAGGCGGACCAGCCCGTCCCGCGGGTCCTCGTCGACCGCGACCAGCGCGGCCCGGCCGAGCCCGACAGCCCGCGCGCCCAGCGCCATGGCGCGCACCGCCCGGCCGCCCTCCCACATCCGGCCGGAGGCCAGCAGGCAGCGGTCGCCCGGTCCGCCGGCTGCGGCGATCCGGTCCAGGCACTCGGCGAGCGGCAGCCCGACGCCGGAGAGGAAGGAGTGCGGCGCCCATCCGGTGCCGCCCTCGGCACCGTCGACGGTCACCGCGTCCGCGCCGGCCTCCCAGGCGACCCGCGCCGCGTCCGCGACGTCCCGGCCGGGGTGGAGCTTCACCCAGATGCGGGCGAGCGGGAAGTTGTTCCGCATGAAGCGGAGTTGCTGGCGGACGATCTCCTCGGTGAAGGTGCCGGGGCTGGCGCAGCGCAGCTGCCGACCGCTGTGGGGCCCGAACACGTCCTGCAGGTCGAACCGTTCGGCCAGCCGGGCCGCCTCCGCCTCACCGGTGACGGTCATGCCGCCCAGCCCGGGCTTGGCGCCCTGCCCGATCTTGAGCTCGAAGCCGAGCCGCCCGGAGGCCAGCAGCGACTGGGAGTCGGGATCGGAGTAGACGAGGTTCCAGACCTCGGAGTCGGCGTCCTCGGTGCTCTGCTGGACCACGACGCCGCCGGTGCCGTCGGCCGCCTCGTCGCGGTAGGCGGCGATCCGCGACAGCAGCGCGGAGCGCTCCGCGTCGGGGCCACCGCGCCGGTACCCGTGGACGGGGACCATGTTCTCGCCGATGACCATCGGCAGCCCCAGCCGGGCCGCCTGCCGTCCCGCGGCCACCGAGAGGTCGCCGGAGCCGGCCCGCGTGGAGCCGAAGGCGGAGAGGTACAGCGGCAGCGAGGAGCGGAACCCGCCGACCGCGGTGGTGAGGTCGACGTCGTCGTGGCGGGGCTCCCGCGCCAGCTCGATCAGCTTCTCCAGCCGCCGCGGCATGAACACCGGCGGCACCAGCCGCGCCGTGTCCAACGCGTCGAGCGGGCCGGCCGGCGTCGTCCCGGCGGTGGCGCCGTACAGCAGGGAGCCGTAGCCCTCCGGGGCCGGGAAGGCCTCGGCGGTGCCGTTCCGGGCCCGGGCGCGGACGGCGTCCTCGGGGAACCCGGGTGCGCGCAGCGCGGTCACGGCGCCACCACCCCGGGGAGCTTCGGGTAGGCGCTGACCTGCCACAGGAAGTCGAGGCCGGTGAGGAACCGCACCAGCCGCTGCACGCCCATGCCGAAGCCGGCGGACGGCTCGATGCCCTCACGCGCGAGGTTCAGGTACCAGGCGTACTTGGCGGGGTTCTCGCCGCTCTCCCGCATCCGCGTCACCAGCGTCGCGTAGTCGGACTCCCGCTCGCTGCCGCTGACCAGCTCGCCGTAACCGCCGTGCGCGATCAGGTCGAAGTTCCGCAGCACACCGGGGCGTGCCGGGTCCTCGCGGTCGTAGAAGCCGCGGGAGCCCTTCGGGTAGTCGTTGACGAAGAACGGCCGGTCGGACTCCAGGGAGAGGACCTTCTCGCCCTCCCAGTCGATCTCGGCGTCGGCCGACTGCGGGTGGCCCAGCGCCCGCAGCCGCGCCACGGCCTCGGTGTGGGTGCACTCGCCGACCTTGCCGGAGAGCAGCTCGGCGAAGTCCAGGCGGTCCCGGCCCAGTCGTTCCAGCACCTCCGGCACGGCACGCCAGACGTGGTCGCTCACCTCGGTGAGCAGCCCGGCGACGACGGTCCGGATCGCGGCGCGGTCCGCGCCGGCCCACTCGACGTCGATCTGGTGGAACTCCACCAGGTGCCGCCCGGTGCCTGCCGTCTCCGGCGGCTCCACGCGGACGTTGGGGGCGATGTAGAACAGCTTCGGGAAGCCCTTGAGCGACGCCTGCTTGTAGAGGATCGCGCTGGTCATCAACTTGTAGGGTCGGCCGTAGTAGTCGACGTCCAGCGCCTTGGCGCCGCGGCCGCCCGGGTCGGTGACCGGGCCGACCAGTGGCGGCAGCAGCTCGACGAACCCCTGGCCGCGCAGGTAGCCGCGGGCGGCGTGCAGCGCCTCCTGCTGCACGAGCATCGCGTCGCGCAGCGCGGGGGTGCGCAGGTGGTCCCCGATCGGCGGGGGAAGCGGCGCCGGGGCGGCGGTTGCGCCCTCGGGCGTCACCGGCCCGTCGGCGGGGGGAGTGAGGGAGGCGGTCGGGTGCGGCATCTCTTCTCCGAGGTCGGGGGCGGGACGTGCGGGGAGGGCCGGCGCGCGGTGCCGCGCTGCCGGTGGTGCGGTCCGGGGCGCCGGGGCGGCGGCCGCCCCCGCACCGGTCGGCGGCGGGGACAGCGAGGTCTACCTCCAGGCGCGCGAGTTCGTCCGGGCGGTGCTCTCGCTGGACGAGAACGTGGGCCGCGCGCTGCGGGCCGCGTTCGC
>NZ_JAAVJD010000257.1 GCF_012033735.1 Streptomyces lonarensis
GCCCGGCGGCCGTCGAACACGGCGGGCCGGGGTCAGCTCCGCGAGGTACAGGTCCACCGTCTGGAGCGGGCCCCCCGCGGGTGCGCCGCGGATCGCCGGATCGCCGGATCGCCGGATCGCCGCAGGAGTGTGCACAGCCGCAGCGGCAGCGGGCCCCGAGGGAGCAGTCGCCGCCGTCAGCCGACGTTGACCGGGGCGCCCAGGTAGTTCCGCCACAGCTCGGCGTAGTGCCCGCCCCTGGCCACCAGGTCGCGGTGGGTGCCGTCCTCCACGATCCGGCCGCGGTCGAGGACGACAACGCGGTCGGCGCGGGCGGCGGTGGTGAGGCGGTGCGCCACCACCAGGGTGGTGCGGCGGACCGCGAGGCGGTCGGTCGCCTCGTTGACCAGGGCCTCGGTGGCGAGGTCGAGCGCGGCGGTGGCCTCGTCCAGCAGCAGGATGTCCGGCCCGACGAGCTCGGCGCGTGCCAGCGCGAGCAGCTGCCGCTGGCCCGCGGAGAGGTTGCGGCCGCGCTCGGCGACCTGGTGGAGGTAGCCGCCGGGCAGCGTGGCGATCATGGCGTGCGCGCCGACCGCACGGGCCGCGGCCTCGACTTCCGCGTCGGAGGCCTCCGGCCGCCCGTAGGCGATCGCGTCGCGGACCGCCCCGGCGAACAGGTACGGCTCCTGCGGGACGACGCCCAGCCGCCGCCGGTAGGCGGCGGGGTCCAGCTCGCGGAGGTCGACGCCGTCGGCCAGCACCGTTCCCTCGGTCGGGTCGTAGAAGCGGGCGGCGAGCTTGACCAGGGTCGACTTGCCGGCGCCGGTCTGGCCGACGAAGGCCACGGTCTGCCCCGGCTCGATCCGCAGGTCCACCCCGGACAGCGCCTCCTCGGTGGTGGTGCCGTCCTCCGCGACGTACCGGAAGTGAACGTCGCGGAACTCCAGCTCGCCGCGGAGCGCCCCCACCGGGCGCGGCTCGGCGGGATCGGGGGTGCTGGTGCGCTCCGCGAGCAGCTCCTGGATGCGGCGCAGCGCCACGGCGGCCTGCTGGTAGCCGTCGAAGACCTGCGAGAGCTGCTGCACCGGGGCGAAGAACAGCTCGATGTACAGCAGGTAGGCCACCAGCGCGCCGGCGGTGAGGGTGCCGGCGGCGACCCGGGCGGAGCCGGACCACAGCACGCCGGCGGTGGCGAGGGTGGCGAGGAGCTGGACGAAGGGGAAGTAGATCGAGATCAGCCACTGGCCGCGCACCCGCGCCTGCCGGTAGCCGTCGGAGCGGGCGGTGAAGCGGGCGACGGCGTCGGACTGCCGGCCGAAGGCCTGCACCATGCGCAGCCCGGAGACGTGCTCCTGGAGGTCGGCGTTGACGCCGCTGACCCGCTCCCGGGCCAGCTCGTAGGCGCGGGTCGAGGCCCGGCGGAACCAGTAGGTGCTGAGCACGAGCGGCACGAGCGTGGCGAGGACGACGAGCGCGAGCTCGGCGTCGATGACGACGAGCGCGCCCATGATGCCGAAGAAGGTCATCAGCGCGACCAGCGCCTGCACCAGCCCGGTCTGGAGGAAGCTGGTCAGGGAGTCGACGTCGGTGGTCATCCGGGTCATGACCTTGCCGGCCATGTTGCGCTCGTAGTAGTCGAGGCCGAGCCGCTGGAGCTGCGAGAAGATCTTGATCCGCAGCGCGTAGAGGGCCCGTTCGCCGGTGCGCCCGACCACCAGCAGGCCGCCCATCTGTGCCACCCACTGGATCAGCACCACACCGAGAGCCAGTGCGGAGGCGGCCCAGACAGCGCTGAGCGCGCCGCGGGAGACGCCGTCGTCGACGCCGTGGCGGATCAGGACGGGCACCAGCAGCGCGGCGAGGGCGTCGATGACGACGAGCACCAGGGCCAGGGTCATCGGCCGGCCGAGACCGGCGAGGAGCCGGCGCAGCCCGTAGCCGCCGTGCTCGGGTGCGGCGGCGCGCTTCTCGTCGATCTCCGGGGTGTCGTCGGCCGGGGGCAGCGCCGCTACGCGGGCGAGCAGTTCCGGGGTGGCGGAGGCGCCCGCCACGGCGGCGGAGAACCCGCCGGGGCCGGCGGCCGGGGGGAGGGCGCCCGGCGCGCCGTCGTCGCCCTCGGGGCGGGTCCACAGCTCCGGCGTGGTCCCGTCGGCCGACGGCGGTGCCTCGGCCGCGGGCTCCGCCTCGCCGTCGAGCCCCGTCCCGGGGCGGGCGTGCTCCGGGTGGTGCTCGTCGGTCTCGGCGAGGAGCCGCCGGTACAGCGCGCAGCGGCCCAGCAGCTCGGCGTGGGTGCCGCTGTCGACCAGGCGGCCGGCGTCGAGGACGGCGACGCGGTCGGCGAGCATCAGGGTGGAGCGGCGGTGGGCGATCAGCAGGGTGGTGCGGCCCGCCATGACGCGGCGCAGCGCCTCGTGGATCTCGTGCTCGACGCGGGCGTCGACCGCGGAGGTGGCGTCGTCCAGGACGAGCAGCCGGGGGTCGGTGAGGATGGCGCGGGCCAGCGCGACGCGCTGCCGCTGCCCGCCGGAGAGCGTCAGCCCCTGCTCTCCGACGAGGGTCGCGTACCCCTCGGGGAGGGCGGAGACGAAGCCGTCGGCCTGGGCGGCGCGTGCCGCGGCGCGGATCTCCTCGTCGGTGGCGTCGGGGCGGCCGTAGGCGAGGTTGTCCCGGATGGTCCCGGTGAAGAGGAAGCTGTTCTCCGGGACGATGCCGATCGCGGAGCGCAGGGAGTCGTAGGTCAGCTCGCGGACGTCGTGGCCGCCGACGCGGACCGTACCGGCGTCGGGGTCGTAGGAGCGCGGGAGCAGCTGCGCGATGGTGGACTTGCCGCTGCCGGAGGTGCCGACGACGGCCAGGGTCTCGCCGGGTTCGATGCGCAGCGACAGGTCGCGCAGGACGGGGTTGCCCTCGGTGTAGCCGAAGGTCACGCCGTCGAGTTCGACGGTGGCGTCGGCGTCGGCGGGGAGGTCGCTGGCGTCGGGCGCCTCGGTGATGGCGGGGCGGGTGTCGATCAGTTCCAGGATGCGTTCCGCACCGGCGCGGGCCTGCTGGCCGACGGTGATGATGACGGTGAGCATCCGGACCGGGCCGACCAGCATGGCGAGGTAGGCGGAGAACGCGACGAAGGTGCCGAGGGTGATGTCGCCGCGGGTGGCGAGCCAGCCGCCGAGGGCGAGCATCGCGACCTGGCCCAGCGCGGGCACGGCCTGGAGGGCGGGGAGGTAGCGGGCGCTGAGCCGGACGCCGCGTACCCGGGCGGCGAAGAGCCGGTGGCCGGCGGCGCGGAGTTTGCCGGTCTCCTGGTCCTCCTGGCCGAAGCCCTTGACGACGCGGACGCCGCCGACGGCTCCGTCGACCACGCCGGCGACGGCGCCGGCCTGGCCCTGGGCGTACCAGGTCGCGGGGAACAGCTTGTCGCGGCTGCGGAGGGCGATGAACCACACGGCGGGCGCCACGGCGAGGGCGACGAGCGTCAGCAGCGGGGAGAGGACCACCATCACGGTGAGGGCGACGGCGAACAGCATGAAGTTGCCGATGGTCATCGGCAGCATGAAGAGCAGGCCCTGGACCAGTTGCAGGTCGCTGGTGGCGCGGCCGACGACCTGGCCGGTGGAGAGTTCGTCCTGGCGGCGGCCGTCGAGGCGGGTGAGCGCGCGGAACATGTCGGTGCGGAGGTCGTGCTGGACGTCGAGTCCGAGGCGTCCGCCGTAGAACCGGCGCAGGAAGGTGAGGACGTAGATGACGACGGCCGAGCCGAGGAGCGCGGCGAGCCAGATCGCCAGCCCGTCGCCGCCGCCGACGATCACGTCGTCGATGATCACCTTGATGAAGAGCGGGGTGAGCGCCATCACGCCCATGCCGGCCAGCGAGGAGACGAGGGCTATCAGCACGTTGCGGCGGTAGCGCCAGCTGTAGGCGGCGAGGCGGCGCACCCATCCGGTGCTGCCGTCCTGCGTCGTCCCCGTCTCACTCGCGCTCACGCGTCGTGCCTCCCGGTCTGCGTCTGGTGGTGCGGGGACGGCCGTGGTGGAGCGCTCCCGTCAGGCGATCAACGCTACCGGTGGGGTCTCTCATTCCCCGGGGCGCGCACGGTGCGGAAGGGGCGCGGGGTGGGGACGTGCGGTGGCGGCGCGTGCGCCGGTGGTGAGGTGCCGCCCCGGGGCTGCGGGGCGCGGTCGCAGGGCGGCGGCGCGGTGCCGGACGACGCGTCCGGGCCCCCGGCGCGCGGGGCGGCCGGGGGCGGGGAGGGCGGCTCAGCGGCAGAGGGCGAGGACGTCGTCCTCGAAGGTGGGGAACTCGGCGTCGGCCGCGGCGATCACCTCGGCGGCGGGTCGGCGGTCACCCGAGGTGAAGTCCTGTGCGAGGTCCACCAGTTCGGGGTTGGGCAGGGATTCCCGTTCGGGGTCGGTGGCGGCCTCGTAGGGTCCGGAGCCGTCGGCGAGGACCCAGAGGAAGCCCGCGAGGTCCGGGGCCACGACGCCGAGTTCCCCCTCGGAGCCGAGGAAGACCACGGGTTGCTCGGCCGGCGGCCGGCCCTCGCGCACCAGCCAGAACGCGGCGTGGCCGCCGGTCCCGTCCTGGCCGAAGACGAGGTAGGCGTCGCCCGTCACCTCGGCGTTGCCGGTCCAGGCGCGGAACCAGTCCGTGGTCTCGTCGGCCGGGAGGAAGTCCGTGTAGGGCTCGAAGTCGATCTGGCCGTCCTCGCCGAAGGGGAACTCGATCTCGGCGACGGCGTCGAGGGCCGCCGGGAAACGGCGGTCGTCGGTGCTGCTCATGTGCCCCAGGCTAACGACCCTTTCGGGCGTCCCGCACGGGGCCTCTCCCCTCGGGGGCGCGCGGGGAGACGCCCGGGCGGGGCGGTCGCGGGGCGCAGTGTTCACCTTGCCGGTGGCCTGCCTTCAGCGGGAGGTCAGCCCGACTGAGCCCGGGTCCGGGAGGCTCCCTCCGGCGATGCCCCGGACGGGGCGTGGCGCAGCTCTCAGCACACGACCGGCGGCGGCCCAGCGGCCCCGCGCATTCCACGTGAGAGGCGGGACGTCATGGGAAGCAGGCAGGGGCCGGAGGACGGTCGGGCCGAGCACGGCCGCGAGGAGGCGGCGACCGGCGAGGGCGGACGTCCCACCGGGGGCGTCAGCCGCCGGTCGCTGATGGTGGCGGGCGGCACCGGCGTGGCGACGGCGGTGGTGGTGGGCCTGGGCGCCGACACGGCCCTGGCCGCCCCAGCGCCCGGCCCGGCGCAGGCCGCCGCCGCGACGCCGCGCCGCGCGGGCGCGCTCTCGGCGCGCGACCCGCACGCCGGGGCGCTGCGCACCGGTCGCGGAATCCGCGGCCGGCAGACCCCGGTGGTGCGCATCCTGCCGCTGGACAACGCCAAGTTCCTCGCGGGCGCCCGGTTCGACCTGCGCGTCGAGGTCAGCGGGGTCGACGCCCGCAACGCCCGGGTGGAGATCTCCCTGCGCGGGCCGGACGGTCCGGCGCCGCTGCTGAAGGGGGAGCAGCGGTCGACGCCGGCCGCGGACACCCTGGCGGTGACCTACCGGGGCATCGCGTACCCGCGGGCCGGCACCTTCACGGTCCGTGCGCGGGTCACCGGCGGCGGGCCCAAGGCGGAGGCGACCGTCGTCCACGAGGTCGTCACGGTCGGCGACCGCGGCAAGGGCAAGGGGAAGGGCAAGGGCGGCGGCAAGGCCCGCGCGAAGAACGTCGTCTTCTTCCTCGGGGACGGCATGGGCACCCCCGCGGTGACCGCCGCCCGACTGCTCTCCAAGGGCATCACCGAGGGCAAGTACAACGGGCTGCTGGAGATGGACACCATGGAGTACCGGGGGCTGGTCTCCACCTCGGGCGCCGACTCCATCGTCACCGACTCCGCCAACTCCATGTCGGCGTACATGACCGGCCACAAGTCGTCGGTCAACGCGATGGGGGTGTACGAGGGCAGCTCCGAGGACCCCGACGACCATCCGCGGGTGGAGAACATCACCGAGCTGCTGAAGCGGACCCGGGGGATGTCGGTCGGCGTCGTCACCACCGCCGAGGTGCAGGACGCCACCCCGGCGGCCGTCTGGGCGCACACCCGGCGGCGCTCGGAGTACCTGGCGATCATGGACCAGTCGCTGGAGGACGGGCAGCGCCCCGACGTGCTGATGGGCGGCGGGCTGGCCTCGTTCCTGCCGCGCTCGGCGGAGGGCTCCCGGCGGGACGACGACCGCGACCTGGTGCGGGAGTACGAGCGGCTCGGGTACACGCACGTCTCCACGGCGCGGGAGCTCAAGCGGGTCGCCAAGGGGCGCAAGGCGCCCCGCAACGTCCTCGGGCTCTTCCACACCGGCAACCTCGACGTCTACCTCGACCGCCGCCACACCAAGGACCCCGGCCGGCTGGGCCGGTGGAACGACCAGCCCACGCTGATGGAGATGACCGAGGTCGCGCTGCGGTCGCTGGAGCAGAACGACGACGGCTTCTTCCTGGTGGTGGAGGGCGCCTCCATCGACAAGATGGAGCACCCGCTGGACGGCCCCCGCGCCGCCTACGACACCATCGAGTTCGACCAGGCGCTGGGCGTGGTCAAGCGCTGGGCGGCGGACCGGGACGACACGCTGATCGTGGTCACCGCCGACCACAACCACTCGATGTCGATCGTGGGCACCCACGACCGCCGGGAGACGGCGGGCCGGGCCGCCAACGGCGTCTACGGCGACGCCGGGTTCCCGACCTACCGCGACAGCAACGGCGACGGGTTCCCGGACGACCCGGACCCCGACGTCCAGCTGTTCTTCGGCTGGTCCAACCACCCGGACCACACCGACGACTTCCGCCACAACCCCGTCTTCTCGCAGCCGGCGCTGGCCGACCGGGACACCGGCGAGGCGGTGCCCAACCCGGAGCGCGACGGCGAGGCGGAGCTCCAGGTCGGCAATCTGCCGCCGGACCAGACCAACTGCGTGCACACCGTCGAGGACGTGTCGGTCTTCGCGTCGGGCGTGGGCGCGGAGCGGTTCAACGCCTTCCAGGACAACACCGAGCTGTTCTTCCACATGATGCACGCCCTGGCACTGGACCCCGTCCGGGAGGGCTGAGCACCGGCCCGGCCCGCCGGCCGGCCGCCGATCGCGGCGGTCGGCGGGGCGCCGGTACGGACACCGCCGGGGGACGGGCACTCCCCCGGCG
>NZ_JAAVJD010000258.1 GCF_012033735.1 Streptomyces lonarensis
GTCGGCGACCGGGCGGCTGGCGACCGGGCGGCGGCGGGTCGTCGTCGGCACCGCCCGGTGCAACCTCGTCGTCGGCGTCCGCTCCGCGGCGCTGGCCGGCGCGGCGGCGGTGCTCCTCGCCGGGTTCGTCCTCCTCGCCCTCGTCCTCGGCGACTACCCGCTGAGCCCGGGCGAGGCGATCGGCGTGCTGACCGGCTCCACCGAGGGGTTCGCCCGCACCGTCGTCCTGGACTGGCGGCTGCCGCGCGCCGCCGCGGCCGCCGTCTTCGGCGCCGCGCTCGCGGTGGCCGGCGCGATCTTCCAGACCGTCACCCGCAACCCGCTGGCCAGCCCCGACATCATCGGCCTCGCCAACGGGTCCTTCACCGGCATGCTCGTCGCGCTGCTGCTGCTCGGCGGCGGATGGCCGCTGCTGATGACCGGTTCGCTGGTCGGCGGGCTGCTCGCCGCCGTCGCCATCTACCTGCTCGCCCTCCGCGACGGGCTCCAGGGGTTCCGGCTGATCGTCGTCGGCATCGGGGTCTCCGCGATGCTGGCCTCCGTCAACACCTGGATGCTGCTGCGGGCCGAGCTGGAGACCGCGCTGCTCGCCTCCGCCTGGGGCGCCGGCACCCTCAACACGGTGACCGCCGCCAACGCCGTACCGGCCGGGCTCTGCCTCCTGGCTCTGCTGGCGCTCCTGCCGCCCCTGGCCCCCGCACTGCGCCAGCTCGACCTCGGCGACGACGTGGCGGCCGCGGCCGGTGTACGGGTCGGCCGCTCGCGCACCGCCGTCATCGCGGTCGCCGTGGGGCTGGTCAGCGTGGTCACCGCCGTCGCCGGCCCCATCTCCTTCGTGGCGCTGGCGGCGCCGCAGATCGCCCGCCGGCTGGCCCGTGCCCCCGGCATCCCGCTGACCGTCAGTGCCCTCACCGGCGCGGTGCTGCTCCTCGGCGCCGACCTGATCGCCCAGCACCTCGTCCCCCTGACCGTGCCGGTGGGGGTCGTCACCGTCGTCCTCGGCGGTGGCTACCTCGTCTGGCTCCTCGTCCACGAAGCAAGGCGGCGCCCGTGACCCCGAAGACCACGCCCCCGGCGACCGCCGCCGATGCCCGGACCGCGGACGACCGGGACACGGACGGGCCCAGGCTGCTCGCGCGGGGGTTGACCCTGCGCTACGGGGACCGGACCGTCGTCGAGGAGCTCGACCTGGTGGTGCCGCCCGGCTCCTTCACGGTGGTGCTCGGCCCCAACGCCTGCGGGAAGTCCACGCTGCTCCGGGCGCTGTCCCGGCTGCTGGCGCCCACCGCGGGCACGGTGGTCCTCGACGGCCGCGACATCCACACCCGGCCGCCCAAGGACGTCGCCCGCCGGCTCGGCCTGCTGCCGCAGACCGCGACGGCGCCCGACGGCATCACCGTCGCGGAACTCGCCTCACGCGGCCGGTACGCCCACCGCCGCGCGCTGCGGCAGTGGTCGCCCGAGGACGACGAGGCGGTGGCCGGTGCCCTGGCCGCCACCGGGGTGGCGGACCTCGCGGCGCGACCGGTCGCCGAGCTCTCCGGCGGGCAGCGGCAGCGGGTGTGGATCGCCATGGTCCTCGCGCAGGAGACACCGCTGGTGCTGCTCGACGAGCCGACCACCTACCTCGACGTGGCGTACCAGATCGAGGTGATGAACCTGCTGCACGAGCTGAACCGCGCCGGGCGCACCGTCGTCGCGGTGCTCCACGACCTCAACCACGCCGCGCGCTACGCCTCGCACCTGGTGGTGATGCGCGACGGACGCATCGAGGCGGCGGGCCCGCCCGCGCGGACGCTCACCTCCGAGCTGGTCGACCGGGTCTTCGGGCTGCCCAACGTCGTGATCCCCGACCCGGTCACCGGCACACCGCTGGTCGTGCCGGCCGACACCCGGACCCGCTGACGCCGCCGGGGGCCGCCCGGCCCCGGTGGCGTCAGCGGCCGGCCGGGGGCGGGCGCTGACGCCGCTGCTCAGCGGGTGAAGCGGGCCTTGCCGGGGCCGTCCTCGACGAAGCTCCGCATGCCGATCTCGCGGTCGGCGGTGGCGAAGAGCGAGGCGAACCAGGTGCGTTCCACCGCGAGGCCGGTGTCGATGCCGGCGTCCAGCCCGCTGTCGACGGCCTCCTTGGCGGCGCGCAGCGCGATGGCGGGCCCGGCGGCGAGCCGCGTCGCCCAGGCGTGGGCGGTGGCGTACACCTCGTCCGCGGGGACGACCTTGTCGACCAGGCCGATCTCCAGCGCCTCGGGCGCCTTGACCTGGCGGCCGGTGAAGATGAGGTCCTTGGCGCGGGAGGGGCCCACCAGCCGCGGCAGCCGCTGGGTGCCGCCGGCGCCGGGGATCAGTCCGAGCAGGATCTCGGGCTGGCCGAGCCGGGCGTCCTCCGCGGCGACCCGGATGTCGGCGCAGAGCGCCAACTCGCAGCCGCCGCCCAGGGCGTAGCCGGTCACGGCGGCCACCACCGGCTTGGGAATCCGCGCGACGGCGGTGAAGGACTCCTGGAGGCCGCGGGCGCGCGCGATCATCGCGGCCTGGTCCATCTCCCGCATTTCCTTGATGTCCGCGCCGGCGGCGAACACCTTCTCGCCGCCCCAGATCACCACGGCGCGGACGTCGTCGCGGGCGGTGACCTCGTCGGCCAGTTCCCGCAGCCGGTCCTGCACGGCGGTGTCCAGGGCGTTCATCGGCGGCCGGTCCAGCCGGATGGTGCCGACGCCGTCCGCTACTTCCAGATGCACAGTCATGCCGTCAGGTTAGCGTTCGTTCACCGGCGGTGGGCCGTTCGGGCCGCGCCGGTTGCCGCCCACCGGGGCGCGTGCCTGCCCCGGACGCGGTGGTGGTCCCGGGCGGGTGCCGGCCCGGACGTGCCGGTGGCCCGGTACGGTCGTCGACCGTACCGGGCCACCGTGCGGGCCCGCCGCTCAGCGGCGGGCCGAGGGGGTCACTGCCCCGCGCCCCACTGGGACCAGTCGAGGTTCCAGCCGTTGAGGCCGTTGTCCGGGGCGATGACGTCGTCGTCGGAGTTCACGACCTCGATCACGTCGCCGATCCGGGTGTTCTCGTAGAACCACGCGGCCTGCGTGGAGGCGTCGTTGCCGCCCTGCACGTCCTGCAGGCCGATGCACCCGTGGGTGTCGAGGTGGTTGCCGAAGGTCCCGGGGGTGGACCAGTAGTTGCCGTGGAGGAAGGTGCCGGAGGTGGAGAGCCGGATGGCGTGGGGAACATCGGGGATGTCGTAGTCGTACCCGACGGTCGCGCCGTCCATCCGGGTCTCGGTGAACATCTCCGAGACGACCATCTTGCCGTTCCAGGTGTCCTTGCCGGGGGCGCCCGCGGTGACGGGGATGCTCCGGATGACCTCGCCGTCACGCTCGACGTCCATGGTGAGGGTGTCGATGTCCACGGTGCTGACCTGCCGGTGCCCGACGACGAACGACCGCTCGTTGTACCGGGTGCCGTACACGCCGGGGGCGGCCTCGACGCCGCGGGTGCGGAACTCGACCGTCACCTCCGTGCCGGGCGCCCAGTACTCCTGCGGCCGGAAGTCGACGCGCTGGTTGCCGAACCAGTGCGGCTCGACCTCGACGGCCGGCTCGGTCTTGATCCGGATGGCGTCGGCGATCGCGCCGGTGTTCTCCACCGGCTTGTCGAAGGTCACCGAGATCACGGTGCCGACCCCGACGGTGCCGCCTTCGTCGATCCAGTTCCAGAGGTGGCTGTTGGTGTCGACGGTGGCCTCCGCGGCCACGGTGGTGAAGGTGGTCGTGCCCACCGCCTCCAGCCCCTCGGCGTCCTCGCCGGTGGCGGTGACCTCGTAGGTGGTGCCGTTGGCGAAGTGCTCCACCGGGGCCCAGCCGGTGCTGTCCTCGGTGAACTCGCCCGGCACCTCGGTGCCCTCCGGGTCGGTCACGCTCACCTCGGTCAGCGTGCCGTCCTCGGCGCTGACCGAGAACTCCTCCCAGGTCGCGACCGACTCCGCGCCGTCCTCAGTGGTGAACGCCACCGAGACCGCGGCCGCCGCGTCGCCCCCGGCTCCGCCCCCGCCGCCCTTCTCCTCGTCGCCCCCCGACGTCTCCGCCTTGCTGGTGCCCCCGCACGCCGTCGCGACCACCATGACGATCCCGGCCAAGCCGGCTATCGCCCCGTTGCGCCTCGCGCCCCACCGTCGCCTGTTCACCTGTGACTCCCCTCGCGCCCCGGGCGTCCGTGATGATCCACGTCCGCCGTTCCTCCAGCCAACCACACGCGTCCGGCAGTCATGCCCCGGAATTGTCACCGTTGCGTACTAGTGCTGCCCACGGCATGACGCAGAGCGTTGAAGAGGCGGCAAGCAGTGCCATTCGGTCCTAAAAGTGATCAAATACCTCATGACTGGTCATGAGGCGGTCACGAGTGATGAAGAACCACTGAGAGGGAAGAACCTGGGGAAAGCTGACAACCGGCCGACACCGCCGAGCCCCGCGGCCGCCGACGGCCGCGGGTACGCAACCCCCGCGGCCACCCCCCGGCACCCGCCGGACCCCACCACGGTCCGCCCCCCCCGCGACGCGCAGCGCCCCCAGCACCGCTGACCCGCCCCCCATTCGCACCAGCAGGAGGCCCACGTGCCCCACGCACCCGAGCACGGGCCGGCCGGAACCGAGACGGCCGCCCCCACCATGGTCACCGGGCACCCCGCGGCCCCCGGCCCCCTGGCGCACAGCGTGCACGTCCGCCCGCCCGCCGGCCTCCCGCCCGAGGTCTGGCCGGGCAGCCCGCAGCCGCTGGGCGCCCGCGTCCGCAACGGACCCGGCGACATCCCCGGCACCAACTTCGCCCTCTGGGCGGCGGGCGCGGAAGGCGTCGAGCTCTGCCTCTTCGACGACGCCGGCAACGAGACCCGCTGCGCCCTCACCGAACTGACCCACGAGATCTGGCACGGCTTCGTCCCCGGCGTCACCGCCGGGCAGCGCTACGGCTACCGGGTCCACGGCCGCTGGGACCCCTGGACCGGCGCACGCTGGAACCCGGCCAAGCTCCTCCTCGACCCCTACGCCCGCGCCGTGGACGGCGACTTCGCGCCCGGCACCGGCAAACGCCCCGTCCCCGCCGAGTGCTACGCCCACGCCCGCGACTGGCCCGACCAGGACGTCGCCGACACCGTCCGGGACGACCGCGACTCCGCCCCGTTCGTCCCCAAGGGCGTCGTCGTCGACGACCGCGACACCTGGGCCGACGACCGCCGCCCCAAGACCCCCTGGGCGGACTCCGTCATCTACGAACTCCACGTCCGCGGCTTCACCCGCGCCCACCCCGACATCCCCGAGGAGCTGCGCGGCACCTACGCCGGCCTCGCACACCCCGCGGCCGTCGACCACCTCACCCGCCTCGGCGTCACCGCCGTCGAGCTGCTGCCCGTCCACCAGTTCGCGCACGAGGACCACCTGCTGCGCCGCGGCATGTCCAACTACTGGGGCTACAACAGCATCGGCTACTTCGCCCCGCACGCCGCGTACAGCGCCGCCGGAAGCCGCGGCGCGCAGGTCGGCGAGTTCAAGAACATGGTGCGCGCCCTCCACCGCGCCGGGATCGAGGTCATCCTCGACGTCGTCTACAACCACACCGCCGAGGCCGGCCAGCTCGGCCCGACACTGTCACTGCGCGGCATCGACAACAGCGGCTACTACCGGCTGGGGGAGGACCCCCGCTACTACGCCGACTACACCGGGTGCGGCAACACCCTCCACGTCGTCCAACCGCAGGTGCTGCGGCTGATCACCGACTCACTGCGCTACTGGGTGCAGGAGATGGGCGTCGACGGCTTCCGCTTCGACCTCGCCGCCGCCCTGGCCCGCTCCATGCACGACGTCGACATGCTCTCGCCGTTCCTGGCGGTGATGGCCCAGGACCCCGTCCTGCGCCGGGTCAAACTGATCGCCGAGCCCTGGGACGTCGGCAACGGCGGCTACCAGGTCGGCGCGTTCCCGCCGCTGTGGACCGAGTGGAACGACCGCTACCGCGACACCGTCCGCGACTACTGGCGCGGCGCCGTCCCCGACGTCCGGGACCTCGGCTACCGGCTCTCCGGCTCCAGCGACCTCTACGCCTGGGGCGGCCGCCGCCCCTACGCCTCCGTCAACTTCATCACCGCCCACGACGGCTTCACCCTCCGCGACCTCGTCAGCTACCACGGCAAGCACAACGAGGCCAACGGCGAGGAGAACCGCGACGGCACCGACGACAACCGGTCCTGGAACTGCGGCGCGGAGGGGGAGACCGAGGACCGGGAGGTGACCGCCCTGCGCCGCCGCCAACTCCGCAACCTCCTCACCACGCTGCTGCTCTCCACCGGCGTGCCGATGCTCGTCGCCGGCGACGAGATGGGCCGCACCCAGCGGGGCAACAACAACGCCTACTGCCAGGACAACGACCTCAGCTGGGTCGACTGGGCCCTCACCCGCGATCCGGCCTGGCGCTCGCTGCTCGACCTCACGGCCCGGCTGATCCGGCTCCGCCGCGACCACCCGGTCCTGCGCCGCCGGGCGTTCTTCTCCGGCCGGCCGCAGGGCCCGGAGGGGCTGCGCGACCTCGCCTGGTTCACCGGAACGGGGCAGGAGATGGCCGAGTCCGACTGGTACGCGCCCAGCCTCACCCTGGGGATGTACCTCTCCGGCCAGGACATCCCGCAGCGCGACGACCGCGGCCGCCCGGTCACCGACGACAGCTTCCTGGTGCTGCTCCACGCCGGCGCGGAGGACGCCGTCTTCCCGCTGCCCGGCGCGCCCTGGGCGGAGGGGTACGAACTGGTCCTCGACACCACCCGCGAGGACCAGGCCGACGGGCCGGGCAGCCTGCACGCGCCGGGGGAGGGCATCACGCTCCCCGCCCGCTCCGTGCTGCTGCTCCGCGCGGTCCCGCCGACGCCCGCCCCAGAGGGCTGACGCCTGCCCGGCCTGCCCGGCCTGCCCGGCGCCTCGGCGTCCGGGCGGCCCGGCGGCCGTCCGGACGGACCGGCCAGGGGGGACGGGGCGGACCGGTCAGGGGGCGGACGGGGTGGACAGGCCGGCGGGCCGAGGCCGAGTGAGGGTCGGGGCGAGGGCCGGATAGCGGCGACGCCCGCACGACGGCGAGGGACGGGGCGGCGACCCATGGT
>NZ_JAAVJD010000259.1 GCF_012033735.1 Streptomyces lonarensis
GCGCCGCCGGCGGCAGCGGCCCCGTCCGGCGTGGGCGCACCGTCCGGCGTGGCAGCACCGTCCGCGGCAGGCGCACCGTCGGAGGCACCGGCGCCCCGGGCGCCGGGGACGCGGAAGAGCCGGACGAGGAACACCGCGACCAGCGCGAGTACCGCGAGCCGGGCCAGCAGCGCGACCCCGGTCCGTGTGTCCACCACCTCGGTGATCCCCGCGAGCCGCAGCACCTCGCCGATGCCGCCGCCGGTGATGTACGGCTGCCGCAGGAGCAGCAGCGCCGCCGTCGCACCGGCCGCGAGCGCCCAGCCGGTGGTCACCACGCTGCGGACGACGGCCGACCGGGCGGCGGGCGGGCGGCAGAACAGCAGGAAGGCGGCGCCGCCCACCACCAGCAGGTATCCGGAGTAGGCGGCGTACCGGCCGGTGTCGTACAGCAGCGCGACGGCGGCGTCCTCGGCCGGCCCGTCCGCCACCACGACGCTGGTCTCGGACGGCGCCCCGACCGAGAAGGTGAAGGCGCCGGCGACCGGGTGGCTGTCGGTCGAGATCACCTGCCAGGCGACGGTGTAGGTGCCGTCGGCGACGTCGGGGCCGAGCGGTACGCCGTAGGAGGTGCCGCCCCCTTCGGCGGGCCGCCGCTCCGGCGGCCCGGTGTCGACCCGGACACCGTCCGGGTCGAGCACGCGGACCGAGTCGGCGGAGGTGGCGACGTCCTCGGAGAAGTGGAGCACCACCTCCGCCGGCGCCGCGTCGAGGACGGTGCCGTCCTCCGGGTCACTGCCGAGCAGCGACGCGTGGGCGGCGGCGGGCGCGGCGGCGAGCAGCACCGCGGCCAGCGTGGTGACGGCGAGCAGCAGGGCGGCCGCCGCGGCGCGGAGCCGGGGGGCGTGGAAGAGGTGGGGGGTGTCCATGACGCTCTACGGTCACCTACCGGTGTGGGTCGCGGAAGCCACCGGGACGTCGATCGTGAGAGTTCCGGACTTCTCGAAGGTCAGCTCGATCGGGACGGTGTCACCCTCGACGGGCCTGTGCGTCAGCCCGTGCAGCATCAGGTGGTTGCCGCCGCGCGCCAGCTCCAGCGAACCGCCCGCCGGGACGGCGAGCGAGTCGACGGGGCGCATCGCGTTCTCCACCGTCTCGTGCAGTTCGACCTTGTCGGCCATCTCGCTGACGGCGCCCACCAGTGCGTCGTCCTCGTCGCCGGTGTTCTCCAGGACCAGGAAACCGCCGGCGACCGCCTCGCTGACCGGTTCGGGGACGAACGCGCCGCTGACCGACAGCTCGGGCCCGTCCGGCTCGGAGGAGCAGGCGGTCGCGCCGGCCAGCAGCCCGGCGGCGGCCACCGCGAGGGCGGCCCGGCGTATCGAGACGCGCCGTCGGCCGGTGGCGCGGGGCAGCGGGGTCACGGGGTCTCCCCCTCGATGAGCACCGGCAGGTCGCGCTCGAAGGTCTCGGTGGTGACGCCCTCGGTGTAGAGGACGTGCGCCTTGTCGTCGCCCGGCAGGAAGGCGAGCACCTGCGAACCGTGGCTGGAGATGACCGCCCCGTCGTCCTCGACGTACGGCTCCTCCAGCAGCACGCCGAGCGAGCTCGCCGCCTCCTGGATCTCGCCGAAGTCGCCGGTGAGGCCGATGAAGTCGGGGTCCTGCGCCTGGAGCCACGCACCGAGCGACTCCGGGGTGTCGCGCTCGGGGTCGGAGGTGACCATGACGACGTTCAGCCGCTCCCGCTGCTCCTCGGTCAGCTCGGCGGCCGCGTTGGCGATGTTGCTCATCGTCAGCGGGCAGACGTCGGGGCAGTTGGTGTAGCCGAAGTAGAGCAGCGTGGTGACGCCCTCGGTCTCCGCGACGAGGTCGTACTCCTCGCCGTCGGTGTCGGTGAGGGTGAGCGCGGGCTTGGCGAAGGGCGTGTCGAGCACGGTGCCGCTGTCGGGGTCGGCGGCGCCGGTGTTGTCCTGGTCCACGACGGTGGCCGGCGGGGTGTCGTCCTCGCCGCCGCAGGCGGTCAGGACGAGCGCGGACGCCACGGTGAGCGCGACGGCCGCGCGGGTGGTGCGGAGCTTCATGGTGGTCGTTCTCCTGGGTGGTGCTGTACGTGACCGGCCGGTCGGTGAGCGGCCGGGGTGCCGGCCCGGCCGCGGCCGCACGGGGCGGCCGCGGCGTCGGAGCCGGCGGGTGTCGGGCGCGGAAGGCGGGGCGCGGAAGGCGGGGCGCTCCGCGCGGGAGCGGGACCGCCACCCCCGGGCGGGACACGGCGCACGGCTGGCGAGCGCCGTGCCCCGCACGGGGCGGCCGGGCATCGGGTGTGCGGGGGCGCGGGTGTGCGGGTGTCCGGGCGGGGACGGCCCCGCCCGGTGGACCCGACGCCCGGCCGGTACCCGGTGGTGGGCGTGGTGCCGCTGTGCGGCGACGCCCACCGGGTTCCGGGTGTCGCGGTCAGGAACCGGCGCCGGGGCGGCGCAGGGCGAGGAAGGCGACGACGGCGCCGGCGACACCGGCCGCGAGGCCGAGACCGCCGAGCACGCGGGCGGTGGTGTCGGACGCCGAGGAGTCGACGGTGGCGCCGGAGGCGGTCGCGGTCCCCTCGTCGTCGGAGTCCGCGTCGGGGGCGGCCGCGCCCTCCGCCTCGTCGTCCCCGCCGTGGCCGTGGCCGTCGTCGGCACCGGCGGTGAGCGTCAGGGTCGCGGCCGGGTACTCGGCGCCGTCGGTCGGGTCGTCGATCCAGCGCACGACCTCGTCCGAGTCGTAGGTCTGGATCGCCTTCAGCACCAGCTGGTCGACGTCCTCGGGCAGCCGGCCGACCGAGAGCGGGAACTGCTGGAAGGTGCCGGGGCTGATCTCGCCACCGGTCCAGATGATCTTGCTGGGGGCCTCGGTGACCTGGCTGCCGTGGACCTCCAGCGGCTCGTCCAGCTCCGCCGTCTCGACCTCGACCTCCCAGCCGGGCACCGCCTGCGGCTGGACCGAGGCGAGCGGGTGGTCGGGGTCGAGGTGCAGCTCGACGGCGACGGTCGAGGCGTCGTCACGCTCGTTCGGCACCTTGACGTTGACGGTCGCGTAGCCGCCGCCGGGCACCTCCTTGGGGTCGATGGTGACGTGCGCGGAGGCGGGCGCGGCCATGGCGAGCACGGCACCGGCGGCGACGGCGCAGCCAAGGGCGACGCGGGCACGACGAACGAGGGGGGTGGTCATGGGTACTCCTGGGTCCTGGGTGAAGGAAAGAGGACGCGCGCCAGGACGGCGCCGTCCCCACCAGAAGAAAGCGCTCGTCAGGCCGCGAGGGTCAGCCGGTCGGTCGACCGGTCGCGGTCCGCGGCCGGAGGTCCGCGCCGGGCCACGGCGTCGCTGAGGACCCGTCCGGAGGTGGCGGGGGGGGGATGGTGCCCGGTGCCCCGCGGCCGCACCGGTGCGGCGGGCGCGGCGGGGGCCCGGCCGCAGAGCAGCAGCGCCGCCGCCACCGCGACGCGCAGCGCGCCCGGCAGTGCGGCGACGGCCGCGCCGGAGAGCCGGATCAGCCGCCACAGCGCAGCCTCGCCCCGCAGCAGCAGCCAACCGGCGGCGAGCGCGGCGAGCAGGTGCCCGGCCAGCATGGCCGGGGCGGTCATCGCGACCAGTGCCGCCGCCACCTCGCCGGGAACGGCGGCGAGTCCGCCCGCCGCCTGCGGGAGGACGTCGGCGGTGGAGCCGTCCGGCATCGGCGGTGGCCGCAGTCCGGCCTCCGTCACGATGCGGTCGGCCTCGGCGGGGGTCAGCTTGAGGAGTTCGTCGTTGCACAGCAGCTTGGCGGCCATGCTCAGCACACCGCCGCCGCCCGCCGCGTCGCCGCCACCCGCGCCGCCGGTGTGACCGGCGTGGCCGGCCGCCGCGTCGGCACCGCCGGCCGCCGCGCCGTGGCCGAGGCCGAACAGCACGTGCAGCAGCAGCTGCGAGCCCGCGACGACCGCGACGATCCCGGGGAGCGACCGGCGCTCCCGGCCCGCGAGCGGCAGGATCGCCAGGAAGAGGGCCAGCCAGCCCGCGCCGAGTTTCCACGGCTCGATGCCGGAGCCGGCCGCCAGCACGTGGCCGGTCGAGGCAAGCACACAGCAGGCCGCGGCGAAGAGCGCGGCCCGCATCAGGCGCACATCGAGGGCGGCAGGCATAGCGGCAGCATCATCTCACCGGCGGCTCCCCGAACAGCCGCCGGGGCCGACATTCGACCAGCTGTGCGATCTTTCGTCCGATCTCCGACCCCGAACCGTGTGGCTATATCGACCCATCTGTCCCGTATATCCGCCGATCGGGCGGTACTACCACGCGGCCGGGCTTACGAACCGGGTCGATCGGCAATAACTACGAGTGCCGGGCGGCGACTGTCGCCGCGCGGACGAGAAGTGGGAAGGAGGAGCCATGAGCATCCGGTGGTCTCTCCAGCTGCGTCGCGAGGCTTCGAGCGTCCCTCTCGCCCGCCGCCTGCTCGCCGGCGCCATGGACACGGCGGGCGTGGACGCGGACATCGCTCACGAACTGTCCCTCGCCATCACCGAGGCGTGCGCCAACGCGGTCCAGCACGGCGGGCACTCGGGCGTCTACCAGGTCACCGCCTCCATCGACGGTGACATCTGCCGGATCGAGGTCACCGACTCGGGACCGGGATTCCCGCTCGGCCGACTCCTCGGCGAGCTGGACCCCCTCGGCGGCATCCTCGACACGGGCACGGCGACGACCATGACGCAGGTCGAGCACGAGATGGAGCACGGTCGCGGCCTCCGCCTCATCGAGGCGCTCTCCGACCGGGTCCGCTACGACAACCAACCGAACGACGGCGGCGCGGTCATCTCTTTCGACAAGATCCTCAAATGGCGAGAGGACTCGCTGCTCCAGGCATCCTGACGCCACACGACACCGCCGCGCCGCCCCCGACCCCGGGGCGGCGCGGCGGTGCGACGGCCGGAGCCGGCCGGAGCCGGCCGGGGGCAATGCCCGCCCCGATCGGCCCGGGAACACCCCCGCATGCGCGGGGAGCAGAGTGCCTCAGCACCATTCACGCGCACCCAGTAGGGAACACCCCCGCGTGTGCGGGGAGCAGGGTGCCTCAGCACCATTCACGCGCACCCAGTAGGGAACACCCCCGCGTGTGCGGGGAGCGGCGCTGGGTACTGTCGCACGCTTCGCCGCGTACGCGGGCTGCCTTGCATCCTGCGAGACGCCAGTGCAGGTCGGCCGTGACGTCTCGCAGTCCCGCTCGTTTCTAACCAGAGTTCACGCGCACCCAGTAGTTCATCCACTAGCGGGGAGACAAGATGGCGAAGTCGCGCAAACCTGGACGCCGCAACCGAGCCGGGGGCGGAGCTCGTACGACCACCCGGGGGGAGACGCGCCAGTTCACGCTGGGGGTGGCCGGGCTGGCCGTAGCAGTCTGGCGGGCGGTCATCAGCACACTCACACATCTCGACCGTTAGGCAGGGCCTGCCCAGGCGAGAATGTCGAAGCTCAGGTACTGCGAGGCCCCGCCCTCGGCCGAGGCGCCCCGGGAGATCAGCGGTGCGACGTGGCCCTCCCTGGTGCGGGCGCAGAGCGGCATCTCGGCCGACAGCTCGACCGTCCAGGCCGATGACGGGCGCCGCGAGCCGGTTGGCGGCGAGGCAGCGAGGCCGGCGGCGAGCCACTGCCTCTGCCGGCCTGGGGCGCGCGGGGTCCTCGGCCAGGCAGCGGGCGGCCGCCACCTCCTGGCGGGACCGGTGCCGGAACCCGGGTTGCGGTGAACTCCGGGCGGATCATCTTGACCGCGACAGGCAGGTGGGACCCTCCTGTGTCCTGAATCTTTCGGGTGGTGGTCCCCGGGGGTGGGAACTGACTCCACATGCCCGGTAGTTGTCTTGGTGTGCCGCCGCGCCCCCTGTACTCGGCGGCTGCTGGGGCGCCTCACGGCATCCCCGGGACATGCACGCGTCCATGACGCGCGACACAAAGGAGTGAACGCCGGGATGGTGTTCAAGCGTCTGCTCGGAACCTTCGGGGTCGGTGGGCCGAAGGTCGATACCGTTCTGTCCGGGAGCGGTACCCCTGGGGGAACGGTCCAGGGTGACGTCCACGTCCAGGGCGGTGAGGCCGAGTTCGACATCCAGCAGATCGTGCTGGAGCTCGTGGCGACCCCGCAGCAGCTTCCCGGCCAGCAGCAGGGCGGCGGCATGGGCGGCGGTCTCGGCGGTATGGGCGGCGGCATGGGTGGTGGCGCCCAGGGCGGCAAGCCCGTCGTCTTCGGCCGTCAGGTCGTCGCGGGCGGTTTCCGGATCGCCGCCGGTGAGAAGCAGGTCCACCCCTTCTCGATGCCGCTGCCCGCCGAGACGCCCTTCAACGAGCTGTACGGCCAGCACCTCGGGCTGGAGCTGGGAGTCCGCACGGAGCTGGCGATCGCCGCCGCCAAGGACAGCGGGGACATGGACCCGCTGACGGTCTCCGCGCTCCCCGCGCAGGAGGTGGCGCTGGAGGCCCTCGGCCAGCTGGGCTTCGGTTTCGCGCAAACCGTCCTGCTGCCCGGTCTCGTCACCGGCGCGCAGTACCAGGAGCTCCCCTTCCACCAGGAGCTGATGCTCAGCGCAGCGCCCCAGTACGCCGACCAGCTCCAGGGGCTCGACCTCACCCTGGTCGCCGGCCCGCAGGGAGTGGACGTCGTCCTGGAGGCCGACAAGCACCTTTCCGGCGGCGTGCCGATGCCGTTCGTGCGGCACACCATCCCCCACGCCGAGGTCACCTCCCGCGACTGGCAGGCGGAGATCGACGGCTGGGTGCAGGAGCTGCTCCAGCAGCGCCAGGAGTTCCTCAACCAGATGCAGATGCAGATGCAGATGGGCGGGATGCAGCCCGGGATGCATCCGGGCATGCAGCCGGGCATGCACCCCGACATGCAGCAGCAGCGCCGGGGCGGCGGCGCGGGGATGGCCGTGGCGGCCGGTGCCGCCGGGCTCGGTGCCGGTGTCCTCGGCGGCATGATGCTCAACGAGGCGTTCAGCGGTGACGACGAGGAGGACCTCGCCGACGACGGCGGCGACGACGAGTGACCGCGGGGGCGCCCGGCGCCCTCGGCGGCACCCCACCCCGGCCCCCGGCCGCGCCACCGCGCGGCCG
>NZ_JAAVJD010000025.1 GCF_012033735.1 Streptomyces lonarensis
ACTACGAGCGCTTCGTCGCCGAGCGCGCGCCGGTGGAAGCCGCGGAGGACGCCTGATGTGGTTCACCCAACTGGTGGTGCGCAACCGCTCCAGGGATGCGGTCGCGCCGTCGGCGCCGGTGCCCGCCGGGCGCACCGCCGACTCAGGCACGCAGCAGCTTCTTGACGATCTTGCCGGCCGGGTTGCGCGGCACCTGGGCCAGGAACTCGAAGCGGGTGGGCCGCTTGTAGGGGGCCAGGTTCTCCCGCGCGTGGGCGAGGAGATCGGCGGCGGTGGTGCCCTCGGTCGCCACCACGTAGGCCAGCGGCACCTCCCCGTAGTCGTCGTCCGGCGTCCCGACCACGGCGGCGTCGAGGACCGCCGGGTGCTGTGTCAGCACCCGCTCGATCTCCGAGGGGTAGACGTTCTGACCGGCGCGGATGATGAGGTCCTTGCTGCGGTCCACCAGGTGGATGCGGCCCTGGCCGTCGAAGAAGCCGAGGTCCCCGGTCCTGATCCAGCCGTCGAGCGTGATCTCCGCGGTGGCGTCGGGCTCGTTCCAGTACCCCTGCATCACCCCCGGGCCGCGGACGACGATCTCACCGATCTCGCCGCCGGGCACCTCGCGGCCCGCGTCGTCGACCGCGCGGGCCGACATCCCGGGCACCACGCGGCCGCAGGGGATACGGGCGTCGACCTGCCCGGGCGCGGGATGCTCCTCGGGGCCGAGGGTGACGAACGGGCCGCCGACCTCCGTCATCCCGTAGACCTGCCGGAACCCGCACCCCAGGCGTTCCACCGCCTCGGTGTACACCTCCGGCGGCATGGGCGCCGCGCCGTAGAGGATCTCCCGCAGCGAACCCAGATTCGCCGTGCGGGAGGCCTTCGCCTGCAGCATGAAGCGCACCATCTGCGGCACCATCCACATGTGGGTGGCGCGGTGCCGCTCCACGGCGGCCACGGCCCGCTGCGGCGTGAAACCCGGCATCAGCACGATGGTCGTGCCGGCGGCCATGTACGTCAGGGAGACGACCATGCTGCCGTGGTAGAGCGGGCAGCAGTTGACCATCACCATGTCGTCGGTCGGCCGCGCCGACACCAGCCAGCCCAGCGCGATGGCGCGGAACGACGCCGCGTCGACGGTGACGCCCTTGGCACGGCCGGTGGTGGCCGAGGTGTGCAGCACGGCCACCGGATCGGTGTCCGCGACGTCCGGCAGCGCCGGGCGGGGCTCGGGCGCCTCCGTGCCGAGCGCCTCGAAGACCGGCTGGTCCAGCGCCACCCGCAGCCGCACCGAGGCGGGCAGCTCGGGGTGGCGGTCGAGGAGTTCGGTCTCGCCCACCACCGCCACCGCGCCGACGCGCTCGATGATCTCGGTCGCCTCGGGAGCGGAGAGGCTGTGGTTCAGCGGAACGAAGAGCGCCCCGATGCGGGCCAGGGCGAAGTAGCTCTCCAGCACCTCGATCCGGTCCTGGGAGAGGATCGCCACCCGGTCGCCCCGGTCGATCCCCAGGGCAGCGAACCCGTGGGCGAGCTGCGCCGTCCGGTCGTGGAACTCGGCCCAGGTGACGCTGCGCCGTGCGTCGGCCACGGCGGTGCGGTGGGGGTGGCACTGGCGGTTGCGCTCCACCAGTTGGGTGAACCACATCAGGCGTCCTCCGCGGCTTCCACCGGCGCGCGCTCGGCGACGAAGCGCTCGTAGTCGCCGATCGTGTGCAGCTCCTCCATGTCGTCGGCGGTGATCTCCACGCCGGTGCGCTGCTCCACCAGCAGCACCAGGCGGACCAGGTCGCCCGAGTCGATGCCGCTTCCGGCCAGGTCGACGTCGTCGCCGATGCTCTCGGCGTACTCGGCCGTACCGGTGAGTTCGACCAGCATGCCCCTGACGGTGCTCATGGTTGCTCCTCTCGCTGTGCCGCGGCCGTGCGCCGCCCGGCCGGCCGCCCCGCCGTCGGGGGAGCGGCGTGCCGTCGAGGAAGAAGAGGCGGCAACCGGGGGCGGCACTCCGCCACCACCCCTGTGATGTTCGTCACATGAATGATCAGGGGGTTGCCCCGGATAGCGGAGCGCCTCCCGCCCCTCTCTATTCCATGAGTGCCGGGCCCGCGGTGTGCGGGGACGAACCGGCAAGCGGCCGCAGGTCGAGGAGTTGATGCAGGTGCCCGGGGAGTGCACGCGAGAGGGCCCCCGCCCGCGCCCCGCGCCCGGAGCGGCGGTGCCGCGATGAGCGCCACGGCCCCCACCGGTCCCCGCGCGGCCGATGCCCCCGCGGACGGCGGTGCACCGCAGGAGGCGGAGCGGGCGGCGGAGTTCGAGGCGCTGGTCGCGGCGGGCGAGAGCGTCGAACCGCGCGACTGGATGCCGGACGGCTACCGCCGGATGCTCATCCGTCAGATCGCCCAGCACGCCCACTCGGAGATCATCGGGATGCAGCCCGAGGGCGGCTGGCTCACCCGCGCCCCCTCCCTGCACCGCAAGTCCGTGCTGATCGCCAAGGTGCAGGACGAGGCCGGCCACGGCCTGTACCTGTACTCCGCCGCCGAGACCCTCGGCGTCGACCGCGCGGACCTGCTCGACGCACTGCACCGGGGCCAGCAGCGCTACGCCGCGACCTTCAACCACCCGGCGCTCACCTGGGCTGACACCGGCGCCATCGCCTGGCTCACCGACGGAGCCGCGGTCACCAACCAGGCACCGCTCTGCCGGACCTCCTACGGCCCCTACGCCCGCGCCATGCGCCGGATCTGCCAGGAGGAGGCCTTCCACGTCCGGCTGGGGTTCGACATGCTGCTCGCGCTGTGCGAGGGCACCCCGGAACAGCGCGCGATGGCGCAGGACGCCGTCGACCGCTGGTGGCTCCCGGCCGTGGCCCTCATGTTCGGCCCGCCCGACACCGAGACCGCCGGGACCCGCGAGCCCGCGGCGGCGCTCGGCGCCGCCGTCTCCCGCCGCGCCATCGCCTGGGGCATCAAGCACCACACCAACGACGAACTCCGGCAGCGCTTCGTCGACCACGTCGTCCCGCAGGCGGAACAGCTCGGACTCACCCTCCCCGACCCCGGCATCCGCTGGAACGACGAACGCGGCCACTACGACTTCGGGCCGATCGACTGGGAGGTCTACCGCGGCTCGCTGGAGGAGGACTCCCACACCGCGCGGCGCCGGATCGCGCACCGCGTCGCCGCCCACCGCGACGGCGCCTGGGTGCGCGAGGCGGCCGCCGCGTACGCCGAACGGCCCACCGCGCCGGACGCCGCGCCGGACCGGACCACCGCCGGGGAAGGAAAGCCGACCGGATGAGCCAGGACCAGCAGACCACGACCACCTCGTGGGAGGTGTTCCTGCGCCCGCGCCGCGGCCTCGCCCACCAGCACGTCGGGTCGGTGCGCGCCACCGACCCCGACATGGCGCTCGCGCACGCCCGCGACCTCTACACCCGGCGCGGCGACCCGCTGTCGCTGTGGGTGGTCCGCTCCGACGGGGTCCACGCCGCCTCCCCGGCGGAGCGCGACCCCTTCTTCAGCAATGCGCGGCACAAGCCCTACCGCTACCCGGAGCACTTCGCGCCCCTCACCCGGGGGGAGCAGGACGATGCGTGACCCCGCCACCACCGCCCGCCCGGCGGCCCCCGGCGCCCGCGGCACCGCCCCCGGTGACGCGCTCGCCCGCCACGTCCGCCGGCTCGGCGACGACGCCCTGATCCTCGGCCAGCGCCTGTGCGAGACCGTGACCCGCGCTCCGACGATCGAGGAGGACCTGGCACTGTCCAACATCGCGCTGGACCTGATCGGCCACGCCCGCGTCCTGCTCACCCGCAGCGGACAGCTCGACGGCAGCGGCCGCTCCGAGGACGACCTCGCGTTCCGGCGCACCGAGCGGGAGTTCGAGAACGTGCTGCTGGTGGAGCTGGAGCGCGGCGACTTCGCCGTCACGATCGCGCGCCAACTGGTCTTCAGCCACTACGCCGTCCTCCACTACACGGCGCTCGCCGACGCCGCGGACCCGGAACTCGCGGCGTTCGGCACCCGTGCCGCCCGGGAGAGCGCCTACCACCGCCACCACGCCGACCGCTGGACCGAGCGCCTGGGGCGGGGAACCGCGGAGAGCCACCGCCGGATGCAGGCCGCGGTCGACCGAGTCTGGCCGTACACGGCGGAGCTGTTCGAGGAGGACGAGCTCTCCCGCACCCTGGTCGCGACCGGCGCCGTACCGTCCGTCGCCGCCCTCCACGACGACTGGGCGGCAGCGGTCACCGCCGTCCTCGATCGCGCCGGACTGACGGTGCCCGCCCTCGGCCCGCAGCCCCGCGGGGGCCGGGACGGGCTGCACACCGAGGACTTCGCCCCGCTGCTCGCCGAACTCCAGTCCGTGCACCGGCAGTACCCTGGAGGCAGCTGGTGACGCCGCGACAGGAGCCCGCGTACACGGCACCGCCGCCCGGCCCCGACGCGCCCCTGCCCGCGGAGGAGGTCGCGGCCCGGATCGGCGCGCTGCCCGACCCCGAACTGCCGATGATCACCCTCGCCGACCTCGGCGTGCTCCACTCCGTCGGCATCACCGACGACGGCCGCCTCGACGTCGCCCTCCTCCCCACCTTCCTCGGCTGCCCCGGACTGGAGTCGATGGCTGCCTCGGCCCGCGCGGTGCTCGCCGAGTGCGGCCACCCCGACGGCCGGGTCCGGCAGGTGCTCGCACCGGCCTGGACCACCGACCGCATCACCGAGGCAGGCCGTGCCAAGCTCGCCGCCCACGGCATCGCCCCGCCCGGCCCGGCGGGCGACGGGCCCGTCCCCGTGGAGCTGACCGCCGCCTGCACCCACTGCGGCTCCGCCGCGACGCGGCCCCACAGCCCCTTCGGCCCGTCCCGGTGCCAGGCGGTGCAGTGGTGCACCTCCTGCCGCGAGACCTTCCCCGCCATGACGGTGATCTGAGGTGACGTCATGACCACCCACCGCCCCGCGTCCCCCACGCCCCCGGCCGAGCCCCCCGTCGCACCGCCCCGCGGCTGGCACCGCCTCGCCGTCGCGGAGGTCGACCGGCTGACCGCGGACACCACCGCCGTCACCCTCCGGGTACCGCCGGAACTGCGCCCCGTCTTCGCCCACCGGCCCGGACAGCACCTCGTCGTCCGGCACCGCCAGGAGGGCCGGGAGCTGCGCCGCAGCTACTCGCTCTGCCCGCCGCCCACCGACCCTGCCGGCCTCCGGCTGGTGGTCAAGCGCAACACCCCCGACGGCTTCGGCGCCCATGCCGCCACCCGGCTGGCCAGTGGGGACACGCTCGAACTGTCGCCCCCCACCGGCAACTTCGGCCTCCCGGCAGCACCGGCCGACCACCACGTGCTGATCGCCGGCGGCTGCGGCGTCACCCCGCTCGCCCCCATGGCAGCCGCCGCGCTGCGGGAGGACCCCGGCTGCCGGGTCTCCCTGGTCCACGCCGTGCGCACCGCCGGGGACGCGCTGCTCGCCGACGAACTCGCCGAGCTGAAGGACGCGCACGTCGACCGGTTCACCACCGTCCACGTCCTCTCCCGGGAGCAACAGGGCAGCGACCTGCTCACCGGACGCCTCGACCCTGCCAGATTGAGCCGCGTCCTGGACCTGCTGGAGGCCCGGCCGGGGGAGGGGACCACCTACTCGCTGTGCGGCCCCCACGGACTGGTGGCCACGGCGCGGACGCTGCTCGCCGAGCGGGGTGTGCCCGCGGACGCCGTCCGCTGGGAGCTGTTCTCCGCCGACGGGCTGCCCGGCGACCCCGAGCCCGCCGACCGGGCCCCCGCGGACGGGGAGCGCCGCATCACCGCGGTGCTCGCCGGCCGCACCAGCCGCACGGTGATGGGCCCGGAGGACCGCGTCGCCCTCGACGCGGTGCTGCGGGTGCGACCCGAAGTGCCCTACTCCTGCCGCGAAGGGGTCTGCGGCAACTGCCGCGCCAAGGTCGTGCGGGGGGCCGTCGCCCTTGCCCCGCAGCACGCCCTGGACCCGCGCGACCGCGCCGCCGGCTACACCCTGGCCTGCCGCGCCCGGCCCCGCACCGACGACCTCACCCTCGACTTCGACGCCTGACCTCCACCCCACGGAACCAGCACAGGAGAGAACGTGACCACCACCGAACGCCTCGCCGGCCGCACCGCACTCGTCACCGGCGGAAGCCGCGGCATCGGCCGCAGCATCAGCGGGCGTCTCGCCCGCGACGGCGCCCTCGTCGCCGTGCACTACGGCCACGACCACGAGGCCGCGCAGCGGGCCGTCAAGGAGATCGAGACCGCGGGCGGCCGGGCGTTCGCCGTCCACGCCGAACTCGGCGTCCACGGCGACGCCGCCGCGCTCTGGCAGGAGTTCGACGCCCGCCTCGCCGACCGCGGCGAGGAGCCGGGGCTGGACATCCTCGTCAACAACGCGGGGATCAGTGTGCCGGGCACCGTGGCGGACGTGACGGAGGAGAACTTCGACCGGCTCGTCGCCGTCAACGCGCGGGCGCCGTTCTTCCTCGTCCAGCACGCGCTCGGCCGGCTCCGCGACGGCGGGCGCATCGTCAACGTCTCCTCGGCCGCGACCCGCACCGCGTTCCCCCAGATCACCGCCTACAACATGAGCAAGGGGGCCCTGGACACGCTCACCCCCGACCTCGCCAAGCAGCTCGGGCCGCGCGGCATCACCGTCAACACCGTCGCGCCGGGGTTCACCGACACCGGCATCAACCCCACGCTGGCCGACCCGCAGGTCCGCCAGGCGTACGCCGCGGCCTCCGTCTTCGGCCGCGTCGGCACCCCGGACGACATCGCGGACGCCGTCGCCTTCCTTGCGAGCGACGACGCCCGCTGGGTCACCGGGCAGTGGCTCAACGCCAGCGGTGGCGTGGTCCTCGGCCCCTGAACCGCGCCCCCGCCGCCCGGCCGGCGGACACCGCCCCGCCGGCGGCCGCGACGCAGATCCGGCAGCCACAGCCTTGGAGCCATCATGAACAACGGCACGTCCCGCCTGGCGGACCCGGGCGTGGACTCCACCCTCACCCGGCCCTTCACCGGGCCCAGCCCCTACGACGACTACGTCCGCGCCTCCGTCCTCAACTCGTTGCAGCATCCGCTCACCGAGGCCGCGGACGAGATGGGCTTCCTGGTCACGACGCAGGTCATGGAGTTGTGGTTCACGCTCGTCGCCCACGAGTGGCGCGCCGCGCGGGACGCACTGGCGCAGGACGACCTCGACGCCGCCGGCGACGCACTGGTCCGCAGCCGCCGGGCGCTCACCGCGCTGGTCGCCTCCTGGGCACCGATCGCCGCGCTGACGCCGGCGCAGTTCAACGGCTTCCGGGCGGCGTTCGGCCGTGCCTCCGGCTTCCAGTCGGCCATGTACCGGCATCTGGAGTTCCTGCTCGGCGACAAGTCGGAGTCCATGCTCCGCTCCCACCAGGGCGACCCGGCCGTCCACGCGGAGCTGCGGCAGGCGTACCGGGAACCGTCGCTGTACGACGAGGTCCTGCTCTACCTGCACCGGCACGGGTTCGAGGTGCCCGAGCGCGTGCGGGAGCGGGACGTCACCGCCCCGTACACCTCCGACCCCGGCGTGGTGGAGGCCTGGCGGCAGATCTACGCCGGGCCGCAGCACCACCCGCTGCTGGTCCTCGCCGAACGGCTGACCGACATCGCCGAACTCGTCGGCCGCTGGCGGGAGGACCACCTGCGCGTCGTGCGCCGCGCCATGGGGACACGGCCCGGCAGCGGTGGGTCGGCCGGTCTGGCCTGGCTGGAGGGCCGCGCCGCCCGCCCGGTCTTCCCCGAGCTGTGGGAGGTCCGGGGTGTCGTCTGACCGCATCTCCGCCTTCGCGGCCGAGGAGGAACGCCGCGTGCTGAGCCTGCGCCCGGTCCTCGCGCCCCGTCACGGCTCCTACGGCGACCATCCGCACCAGGTCTACGACGCCTGGCCCGCCGAGGACCCCGACGCGCCGCTGGTGATCCTGCTGCACGGCGGCTACTGGCGCTACGACCGGATGCACCTCACCCCGTTCGCCGCGTACCTGGCGGCCCAGGGCTTCCACACGCTGCTGCCGGGGTTCCGACGCTCGGGAGGAGCCGGCGGGTACCCCGAGACCTTCGACGACGTCGCCCTGCTGGTGGACACGCTGCCCGCGGGCAGGCCGTACGTGCTGGCGGGCCACTGCTCGGGCGGCCACCTGGCGCTCTGGTGCGCCGCCCGGGCGCTGCTGCCGCCGGGGTCGCGCTGGCACACCGAGGCGCTGCCCGACAGCGTCCTCGCCCTGGCGCCGCTCACCGATCTGGCCGCCACCCGGCGCGACCGCCTCAGCGACGACGCCGCGCTGCAACTGCTCGGCGGCGAGGAGAACTTCGCCGAGCGTCTCCCGCCGGTCGACCCGGTGACCCTGCTGCGCCTGTCCGGCACCACCGGGGTCCGCACCGTGCTGCTGCACGGCGAGGTCGACGAGGAGGTCCCGCTCAGCCAGTTCGGCGACTACGCCGCCGTCCACCGCGACCTGGAGACGGTGGTCCTGCCGGGTACCGGCCACTACACGCTGATCGAGCCGGGCGCGCCCGCAGCTGCGGCGGTCGCCGGGACGCTGCGCGCCCTCTCCGCCGGCCACCCGCTGCCCGCACCCGCGGCGCTCCTCGCCCCGGCCCCCGCCGCCGGCGACTGACCCGACCGCTGCGCCGCGCCCCCGCCCTCCACCGCCCCGCGAACCGCTGAACGGGGGCGTGTGGAGCGCGCGGACGGCGGCGCGGTCGAACCCGGCCTCGCCGGACGGGCGCGCCTCCGAGCGGCATACGGTGAGCCGATGAGTCGGATCTACGCCTTCCTGCGCCGCCATCCCGCCCCGGCGGACGCGGGGTGGAGTCTGCCGGTCGTCGGACTGAGCCTGCTGCTGGTGTTCGGCTACGACAGCCCCTACTACCCCGGCGGGCCGGTGTGGGCGGGCGTTCTCGTCACAGCCACCGCGTGGGCCGCCGTCACCCTGCGCCGCACCGCGCCAGGCCCCGCGATGTGGCTGACGGTCGCCACGGTGGTGCTGCACGTCCTGGGGGCGGTCCTCCTCCTGCCGACCGCGCTGCTCCTCCTGGTGGTCGTCGGCACCGCGGCCGCCGGCCCGCTGCGCTGGGCCTCCCGGACCGCGCTGGCCCTCGTCCTGGCGGGGCCCTGGCTGCACGGCTCCCGCTGGCTGGCCGAGGGGGACCCGGCCAGCTTCGTGGTCGAGGCGTGCCTGCTGACCCCGGTGACCCTCATCCCGTGGGTCCTCGGCGACGCGGCGCGGACCCGCCGCGCGTACTTCGCCGCGTTGGAGGAGCGGGCCGCCCGGCTGGAGCGCGAGCAGGAACTGGAGGCCCGGGTGGCGGTGGCCGCCGAGCGGACCCGTATCGCCCGCGAGCTGCACGACGTCGTCGCCCACAGCGTCTCGGTCATGGTCGTCCAGGCCGACGGGGCGCTCTACACCATCCCCGACCACCCGGACCGGACGCGGGAGGCGGTCCGGGCGGTCAGCAGCACCGGCCGTCAGGCGCTGTCGGAGATGCGGCAGCTGGTGGGCGTGCTCCGCGACACGGCGGGGGAGGGGACGGCGGGCGACCCGGCCGCCGCGTCGCAACCCGGACCGGAGCAGGTGGCGACCCTGGTGGACGAGGTGCGTGCCGCCGGACTGGAGGTCGACTGGAGGCTGGAGGGCGAGCCCCGCGCCCTCCCGGACGGCGTGGCGCTCACCGTCTACCGGATCGTGCAGGAGGCGCTCACCAACACCCGCAAGCACGCCGGGCCGGGGGCCACCGCCCGCGTGATGCTCCGTTACACCGACACGGCCGTGGAACTCGTCGCGGAGGACGACGGACGCGGGCCCGCCGTGCGGGGCGTCGGACGGCGGGCCGACGGCGGCGGCAACGGCCTGGTCGGGATGCGCGAGCGGGTGGCGCTGGTCGAAGGCACCGTCTCGTCGGGGCCGCGGCCCGGCGGCGGGTACCGGGTCGCCGCGGTCCTGCCCGCCCCGGTGCGCCTGCCCGAGCGGGACGGGCGCGACGACGGCTGAGGGCACGGACCCGGGGTCTCTGCCCGGCGGCCCCTCGACGCCTCGGCGGCGCCACCGGGCAGGCTTGCGGGACGGGGCCGCTGTCGGCGCCCTCGCCGGGCCCGGACCGGCAGCCGGGTGCCGTTCGGCGACAACGGCCCTCGCGCGGCTCGGCTGCGGCTGCCGGTCCCGTCGACCGAGGCGCCGGCCCGGTGGACGCGCCGCCGTGGGATGCGGCGGGCCGGGGCCACCGGTACTCCGGCGGAGTGCGGTCGGTGGGCGGCTCAGCGCATGGGGGAGACCCGGCGTCGCCGGTTGGCTCGCGCCATCGGATGCGGTCAGCTGCACCGCCGAGGGGCGCTCTCGCACCGGGTTGCACGCGGGCGTTCCCGGTGACTCGGCAGATGGCCGCATCCGATGTCGCGGGCCCGGTGCGGGGCCTCCCACCCGCTCTCAGCCCTCCGCTGCCGCGGCCAGCGGCGGTCGGGCGAGCCCGCGGGCGAGCGCCACCAGCCGGTCGACCTCGGCCGGGCTCGCCCACTCCGGCCAGCTCAGCCTCAGCCGGTGGACCACGGGTGCGCCGCCCTCTTCCGGCGCCGCACGGAGTGTCACGTCCGCGGTGCCCAGGCCCCGCGGGTCCGGGCCGTTGTCCGCGGGGCGCACTCCGAGCACCGCCCCGCCCTCGCGCAGTGCGCGCAGGTGCTCCTCGCGTGTGTGCCGGACGACTCGCACCCCGGCGCGGAACAACTGCTCCCCGGCCAGGGCGCCGAGCCCCGCGACGAACGCCTCCGGGGCGCTGTCCCCGTGCGGCACGTGGCTCAGCACCAACGGCGAACGGCTGCCGGCGCGGCGCCGGGTTGCGTCGGTGGTCTCGTCCAGCGCCCGGACCGCTGCCCGCGACCCCCGCAGGAACTCGCGGCCGGCCGGCGTCAGCCAGACGGCGCGGTTGGTGCGGAGCAGCAACGGGGTGGCGAGGTCCTTCTCCAGGCGGGCGATCTGCTGGCTCAGCGCGGGCTGACTGATGTGCAGCCGCTGGGCCGCGCGCCCGAAGTGCAGTTCCTCGGCGAGGCAGATGAAGGACCGCAGGCGGCTGAGGCCGAGGTCGGCGGGCCGGCGCTCCGCGGCGCGGTCGGGTGTTCCCTCTCGTACCGTGTCGGTGATCGACATGTCGTTCCCCCCACGAGTGGTGATGAACGCCCCTGACCGCGCGGACGGAAACCGGGGAGGCGACGGGACCGGCGGCCGCGGAGAGGTCGGTGTTCCGCGGCGGTCCGCCGTTCCGTGCCGTTCCGGAATGCGCGGTCGGGCCCGAGGCGTGTTCCTGCAGTGGCTTTCGGTGGATTCGCCCGGGAGCGGCCCGGTCGTCGGTCGTCCGGCGCCGCTCGCGCGTTCCGGCGGTCCCGCGGAACACCTCCGTGATCGGCAACCGGAAAAGGAGCGAGTGCCGGCACATGCCTGTGCACGGATTGGCGGCGGTTGGTGCTGTCGGGAACTGGCTGGTCGTTTTCCGTTTCCCTCCGAACGGGTCGAGTGCGGGTCCACCGGTCCAGGGTCGGGAGCCTAGCGGGGAGGTGTTTCGGTGGGGGAGTGAGTGCGGGGACAGCGGTGGGTGAAGAGGCGGAACACGCCGATCCGAATGTCGTGCCGTTTCTCCGCCGGTACCGGGGACGCGGTGCGGAAGGAACGGCGGGGGCGAGCGCGCGACGCCCGGAGCGGGCACACCGCTCCCGCCGACGGTGCGCGCGGTCGTCCGCTGGTCGTTGCTGTTCCCGGCCGGTCCGGCACGGGCCGGTTGGCCCTTCGACCGTGGTCCGGGTGCGCGACGGCGACACGGCGTGCCACGGGGCGGGGCCGCTGTCGCGTGCCACGGTGGAGGGAGGTTCTCGGCCGTCGACCGGAAGACCGGGGGCGGCGGGCTCCCGCGGGGATGGCTGTAAAACGCTCCCTGCGTGCGGAGGCGCCGGCGCTCCCCGGCCGCTTCGGGCGCGTGCGGCCGTGCGGTTCCGCGCGGGATGCGGTCCCTCTGCCGCCGGTGGGCCGGGGACCCGTCCGCCCGGTGAGCACCGCGCTCGGCGCCACAGGGAGGGTCGCACCGCGAACGCGTCCGGTTCCGTCCTGGCCTTCACGGCCGACCGAGCGCACGAGCGAGGGCGCCTCCGGCGCACGCGACGCCGGGCGAATCCGGCGCCGGCCCGCGGTGATAAACAAAACGAATGACCGAAGCGGCCGCGTTCCGCGTCGCCGACTGTAGTCTCACGAACCATGGATGCGCCCGAGCTCGATTCCTATATACGCCGGAAATTCGCGGAGCACGCGGAGGTACCCGAGGACGAACTCTTCCAGAGCGGCGTCACGCTGGCGGACGTGGTCGGCCGGAGCCCGCGCATGACCAACAGCATCGACCTCATGGAGTCGTTCGCCCGGACCGCGAATTCCCTCCGCAAGGACCACGGCATACGGGTCCGCCTGCCCGCGCTCCCCCTGGACACGCCGCTGACGGAGGTCGTCGCGCTCTTCCTCGCGGAATGCGAGCGGCAGCAGCCGGGGGCGGTCGCATGAGCACCGTCACCCCGGGCACCGGCACCCGCGGCGCCCGCCCCACCGCGTCGCAGCCCGCGATCATCACCGACCTCTGGGACGCGCTGACCGACCGGGGCATGTCCCTGGTCGACGTCACCTGGGAGCAGCACCGCCTGCACGAGTCCCGCCGGTGGAGCGTCATGGAGATGCTCGCGGCGGTCGACATCGACAGCCTCACCCCGCGCGACCGGATCCTCGTCTGGAACGCCGGCCGGGCGGAGTTGACCACCAAGCCGGGCGCCGACCGCCTCGAACGCCAGGCGGAGGCCGAGACCCGCCGCTGGGGACCGACCGACCCGTCGGTGGCCGCGGTGATGGAGGCGTGCGGCACGTGGAGCCGCTACTGGAACGAGGAGGAGGCGCACCACGAGACCGTCTTCATCCGCCTCGCCCAGTCGGCCGGGATGGAGCCCATCTCGGACGAGACCTTCATCCAGTTCCGCCAGGTCTTCCCCGACGACGACATGCTGCGCACGCTCGTGCTGCTGGCGATCTCCGAGATCACCGCCGCCGTCAACTACGGGCAGTGCCAGCACGTGGTGGAGGACGCCGGCCTGCGCCGGATCTTCAAGCAGGTCGCCGCCGACGAGATCCAGCACCGCAACTACTTCGTCTCGTTCGCGAAGGCGCTGGTCGACAGCGGTGCCTACCACCGCAAGGACGCCTTCGCCGTGGCGCATCTGTTCCTCCGCGAGGACGGCGAACTCCAGGGCAGCGCGCGGGAGCAGCGGGAGAGCCGCGGCACCCACGTCAACTGGTGGGACCACCTGGAGACCAGCGGCAGCGACTTCCGGCCCGAGGCGATCGAGAAGAAGGAACAGCTGATCTGCGGCGCCCTCAAGAAGATCACCGGCATCGCGGTCGGCTCCCGCGAAGAGGTCGAGGACACGTGGATGGACCTGCTGGACAGCTGATCGCCGTCGGCCACGACCTCCAGGCAGTCGCCCCGCTGCGCACCGCTGTCGCCCTGCGCAGCCCCGGCGTCTTCTTCACCGCGGCCGAACTCGCGCGGTTCGCGTCGGCGGTCGTACCCCTGCAGAGCACCGCCGCCGGGTTCGCCGCCAAGGAGGCGTTGTTCAAGGCGCTGCCGCCCGCGCCCGAGCCCTGGTTCTGGACCGATGCCGAACTCGCGCACGACCGTCACGGCGCGCCCCGGTTCCGCGCCCGGGGTGCGCTGGCGCGTCACCTCGGCCGCCGGGGCCTGCGCGTCGCCGTCTCGCTCTCCCACAGCGGTGACTACGTCTCGGCGGTGGTCGTGGTCTCCGCCGTGCGGACCGTGAACCGGACCCACCCCACCAGGACAGGACGGACCGCTCCCCGTGTACTCCGACGAATCGCAGCTCGACCTGCCGGTCCGCCCCGGTGACCTGGACGCCCTGGGCCACGTCAACCACGCCGTGGCCCTCGCCTACCTGGAGGCGGGGCGGCGGCACTGGCTGGAGAGCCGGGCCCCGGTCAGCAGCACCGAGGCGGTCGCCGTGGTCTCCCGGGCCGAGGTGGACTACCGGGCGGAGCTCCCCTACGGACCGCTGACCGTCCGCACCCTGCTGACCTCGCCCTCGGCCGCGGACCTCGCCGCCGGCGACATCACCTACCGTGCCGTCTTCCGGCAGCGCATCGTCCCCGGGCGCGCGACCGCCCCCGCCGTCGAGGCCCTGATCACCGTGGCGTTCCTCGACACCCGGCTGCGCCACCTGATCCCGCTGCACGCGTACCTGGCGGCGGTGCACCCCGCGCAGGAACGGCCCTGACCGCCGCCGGTTCCGGAGAAGGAGAGCCCATGAGCACCGCCGCCGAAGCGGAGCGCACCCCGCACAGGGTGCCGACGTCCGACGGACACCAACTCCACCTCGAACGCGTCGCCCCGCCGACGGCGTCCGACGGAGCTCCCGGCGTCCTGCTCCTCCCGGGGCTCTTCTCCGACGAGAGGTTCTTCCTCGGCCCCGACGGCCGCGGCCCCGCCGCCGCTCTCCTCGCCGAGGGCCACGTCTGCTACCTCGCGTCCCTGCGGGGCCACCGGCCCGGCGGCCCCGGCCCCGGCCGCTCGGCCGATTGGAACTTCGACACCTACGTCCGCCACGACGTGCCCGACCTCCTCCGCGCGGCCGGCCGGCTGCACAGCGGCCCGCTGTTCCTCCTCGCGCACAGCATGGCCGGGTACGCCGCGCTGGCCGCCCTGGCCGTCGACCCGGAGCTGCAACGACGGCTCACCGGCGTCGTGACCGTCTCCTCCGCGGTCAACGACCACAGCGACGGTGGCCTCGCCAAACGCGTTCAGCTGACCTTCGCCGCCGTGGTCTCACGGCTGCTCGGGAGGTTCCCGGCCCGGGCGCTCCGCCAGGGCCGCCACGACGAACCAGCCGGACTGATGCGGCAGTTCGCCGACTGGGCGCCGCAGGGCGCCTTCCGCAGCGCCGACGGCCGCACCGACTACTGGAGCGAACTCGCGGCGGTCACCCTCCCGGTGCTGGTCGCGGTCGGAGCCGCCGACACCTTCCACGCCTCGCCCGCCCGCGCCCGCAAGCTCGCCGACCACCTGGGGGAGAAGGCGGAACTCTCCGTCCTCGGCCGGCTCTCCGGGCTCAGCTGGGACCCCGGCCATGTGGACGTGGTGCGCGGCCCCCGCGCCGAGTCCGAGGTGCTGCCCCGGCTGACGGCGTGGATGCGCGACGCCGCCGCCCGCGGCGGGGAGTGAGGGGCCGTGGTCCTCGACGCCATCACCGACGCCCACCGCCGCCCGCCCGGGAGGGGCCTCCACTTCTACGAAACGTTCGACGGCACCCCGCACTCCCTGGACCACCGCGAGCTGCCCGAGCGGATCGCCGGCCACGCGGCCTTCTTTCTCGACCACGGGGTGAGGCCGGGCGCCCGCGTCCTCCTGCCGTTCGAGACGTCGGTGGGGACGATCGTCTCCTTCCTCGCCCTCATCGAGATCGGTGCCGTGCCGCTCTCGGTCCGACCGTTCGTGCTGAGCACCCCGCGCCAGGCCTACCAGGACTTCCTCGGCCGCGTCGCCGCCGAGTACCGGGCGACGCACGTCCTGCACGTCCCCGGCCTCGCCCCCGTCGACCTGCCGGTCCCCGCGCTGCCGCTGCCCCCACCGGACGCCCGCACACCCGGCGGTCGGCTGCGCGCACCCCACGACGGCGAGATCGCGTTCGTCCAGTTCTCCTCCGGCTCGACCGCGTTCCCCAAGGGGATACCCGTGCGGCACGGACCGCTGCGGGCCAACCTCGCGATGATCACCCGCACCGACGGCCGCCGACCCGACGACCGGGTCAGCAGCTGGCTCCCGCTCTACCACGACATGGGCCTCGTCGGAGGGTTGCTGTCCTGCCTCGCCGTCGGCTGCGACCTGCTGCTCGCGGACCCCGCCACCTTCCTCTTCGACGCACGCGGCTGGTGGGAGCACATGGCCCGGGAGCGAGTCATGGGCACCGTGATCCCCAACTTCGCCGTCGACTACTCGCTCCGGCTCATGGGCGCGATGGAGCCGGAGGAGTGCGCCGCCCTCGACCTCTCCGCCGTCCGCGCCGTCTACCTCGGCAGTGAACCCGTCAACCTGACCCACCTGCGGGCCTTCACCACGCTGCTGGCCCCCGCCGGGCTGCGACCGGACGCCTTCATGCCCTGCTACGGCATGGCCGAGGCTGTGCTGCTGGTCTCCGCCCGGCCGCCCGGCGCGGGCATCCGCACGGTCGCCTCCCCCTCCGGCGTCGAGGCCCTCTCCGTCGGGCGGCCCATGCCCGAGTTCACCGTGCGCGTCCGCGACGAGGCGGGCGTGGTGTGCGGCGAGAACGAACTCGGCGAGATCGAGATCGCCGGCGGCAGTCTGGCCGACCACTACTTCGACCGCGAGGCCCCTCTGGCCTCGCCCGACGGCTTCTACGCCACCGGTGACATCGGCTTTCTCGATGACGGTGAACTCTTCGTCACCGGCCGCGCCGGCGACCGGATCAAGGTGAACGGACGGAGCCTCTTCGCCGTCGACTTCGAACAGGAAGTGGAACGCCTGCCCTTCGTCCGGTCCGGCCGCTCGGTCGTCGCGCAGCGCAACGGGCGCGTCCTCGTCCTGCTGGAGGCGGACCGCACGGCGCGCACCGACCCGGAGGGCGCCCGCGACCGCGTCGTCACCCAGCTGGTCCGGACGCTCGGAGTCGCCGTGCAGGTCGGGGACGTCCACCTGCTGCGCCCCGGTCAGCTGCCCCGGACCAGCAGCGGCAAGCTGCGGCGCCGCGACGCCGTCGAGGCCCACCTCCGGGGGGAGCCGGCTGCCGCCGCCCCGACCGCTGCCGCCGGGCCCGAGAACTCCGGCGGGGCGGTCCGATGAGCCGCCGCATGCGCGGCCGCTGCCGCGCCGGCGTTCGGGGCCGCCCGTGACCGCCGGCCCTCCGATCGTCCGGAACCCCGTGCTGCCCGGGTCGCACCCCGACCCCTCCGCGGTGGTCGTGGGCGGCCGCGTCCACCTCGCGACCTCGACCTTCGAGTGGAGCCCCGGGGTGCGTCTCCACCGCTCCGCGGACCTGGTCCGGTGGGAGCCGCTCGGCGGTGTCCTCGGCGAGGAGCGGCTGCTGCGCTTGGAGGGCTCCCCCGACTCCGGTGGGGTGTGGGCACCCAACCTCACGTGGGCCGACGGCCTGTTCCACCTGGTCTACAGCAACGTCTCCACCTACGCGGGCGGGTTCACCGACTGCCCCAACCAGCTGACGGTCGCCGCGGACCCCGCGGGGCCCTGGTCGGACCCGGTGCCGCTGCACGCACGCGGCTTCGACCCGTCGCTGTTCCACGACGGCCCGACCAGCTGGCTCCTCAACCTCGTCCACGACTGGCGGCCGGGGCGAGGCGGCAGCGCGGGACTCGAGATCACCCGCTACGACCGCGCGGCACGCCGCCTTGTCGGGGAGCCGCAGCCCGTGCGGCTGCGGGACCGCTCCGGGTGGGTGGAGGGTCCGCACCTGTTCCGCCGCGGCGACCACTACTACCTCGTCACCGCCGACGGGGGGACGGGGAGGGACCACCGCGTGGTCGTCGCCCGCTCCCGGCAGGTGACCGGCCCCTACACAGCCGACCCCGCGGGGCCGCTGCTGACCGCACGCGGCGACCCGGACCTCCCGCTGCAACGGGCCGGGCACGGCAGCTTCTTCACCATGCCGGACGGACGCAGCTGGCTGGCGTACCTGGCCTCCCGGCCGCTCGGCCCCCGCGGCTCCAGCATCCTCGGGCGCGAGACCGCGGTGGCGCCGGTCGTCTGGACCGCCGACGGCTGGCCGCGCGTGCCCGGAGGGCGGCCCGCCGTGACCGTCACGCATCCGCTTCCCGCCCCGGTCGCCTCCCCGGCGAAGAGCGCCGCACCGTCACCACCGCCGGCGCCCGCCGCGGCGGCCGTCGAGGTGGACGACTTCGACGGCCCCCGGCTGGGGCCGCAGTGGTCGACGCTGCGACGCCACGCTGACACGCGCTGGCTCTCGCTGACCGCGCGCCGGTCCCATTTGCGCATCAGCGGCGGACGGTCCCCGCAGAGCCTGGTCGGTCCCAGCCTGGTGGGCCGACGTGTCCCCGCGCCCCGCGCCGTCTTCGAGGCCCGCGTCGAGTTCCGCCCCCTCGGATTCCAACACCTCGCCGGGGTCACGCTCTACTACAACACCCGCAACTGGTACTTCCTGCACCTCACGGCGGACGACGCCGGCCGCACCGTCGTGCGCAGCGCTGCCTGCGACCGGGGCGTCACCTCCACCGGAGAGGACCTCCTCGCCCTCGACGGGGCGGAGGGCCCGGTCGACCTCGCCCTGGAACTGGACGGGCCACTGCTGCACACCCGCGCCCGGGCAGCCGGCCGGCGGCACGGTCCCGGGCTGCCGCTCGACGCGACGGTGACCTCCGACGAGCACGTCGAGGAGACCGACCGGGGCGGCCTGCGCACCCTCGGCTTCACCGGCGCCTTCTTCGGGCTCTGGGTGTGGGACCTCACCGGCGCGGGGCGCAGCGCCGACATCGACCGGGCCGCCCTGCGGACCTGCGACTGACCCCGCGGCCGCGGCCTCTCCGCACGCCCGGCGCTCCGCGCGGGAACCCGCCGTCACACGGTGGTGTAGCCGCCGTCCACCAGGTGGTAGCTGCCGTGCACGAACGACGCCCGCGGCGAGAGCATGAACGCGATCACCTCGGCGACCTCCTCGGGGGTTCCCAGCCGCCCGGCGGGGTGGAGCCCGACCAGCCCGTCGTACTGGTCGCGGTCCATCTCCCGCAGCAGCGGGGTCTCGATGAAGCCGGGCCCGACGACGTTGACGCGGATGTCCTTCGCGGCGTACTCGGCCGCGGCGGTCCGGGTCAGCCCGACCACCCCGTGCTTGGCCGCCACGTAGGCGGCCGATCCGGGCGAGGCCACGCTCCCCAGGATGGAGGAGACGTTGACGATCGCCCCGCCGGCCCCGCCCGCCTCGATCGCGGGCAGCTCGTGGCGCAGGCAGTGGAAGACCCCGTCCAGGTTGGTGCGGATCACCCGGTTCCAGGCGTCGAGGTCGTACTCGCCGGTCGGCGTCACGGGACCGCCGACCCCGGCGTTGTTGACGGCCAGTCGCAGTCCGCCGAAGGTGTCCGCGACGAACTCGACGGCCCGCCGGACCGACTCGGGATCGGTGACGTCCATGGTCACAGCGGCGGCCACTCCGCCCGCGGCCCGCAGCTCGGCGGCGGCGCGCTCGGCTCCGTCGCCGTCGTGGTCCGCGATCACGACCGGGGCGGCCCCCGCGCTCAGCCGGCGGGCGGTGGCCAACCCGATGCCGGAGGCCGCTCCGGTGACCAGCGTCGGCAGGCCGGCGAACTCGGTGGCGTAGTCGGGAACGGCAGTGGTGGTGCTCATGGCGTTGCTCTCTCTGCTGGGACGTGCGGGGTTCCCCCGGCCGGGGAGGCGAGGGCCGCCTCCTCGACGAGGGCGTCGTAGGACCGCTCCACCAGAGCGGTCAGTTCGGCGACGGCGGCGTGCCCCCCGCGGCTCGGGCGGCGGGACCACAGCCGCAGCGCGGCGGTCAGCACGCCGGCGGCGGTGTCCACCACCACGGCCGGGCGGGGGTCGGCGGCCGGGTCGACACCGAGGCGCGCCGCGACGATGGCGACCGACTCCTCCTGCGCGTCGACCCGGATGCGCTGGTAGGCGGCGAACAGCCCCGGATCGGTGTCCACCCGGGCCAGCAGCGCCCGTATCTCGGGGCGGTGGTGGGACGCCGGGGTGTCGACATCGGTGAGCCACTGGGCGACCGCGCGTCGGTAGGCGGCCAGCGGGGGTTCCTCGGCAGGCCGGTTCCGCAGCAGCGTGTTGATGCGGCTGCCGTCGTCCCGGACGAAGTCCAGCGCGGCCTCCTCCTTGCCGGCGAAGTGGCGGCTGAAGGTGCGCCGGGTGACGTCGGCCCGGTCGGCCACGGCCGCCACCGTCACCGCCTCCGGCCCGTCCCGCACCACGAGGTCGAGCGCGGCGGCGGCCAGCGCCTCCCGGGTCCGGCGCGCCTTGCGGCGCCGGCCGTCCTCGCGGGGGGCGGGGACCGTGGGCGCGTCTCCTTCGACTCCTTCAACCGTCATACGGTCGACGGTACACCCGGTGATGTCTCAGCGGGACACATGTCTCAAGGAGACATCAGCACCGGAGATGCGTCCGATCGGCGGCGCGCTACGCTGCCCCGGCGCCCGGCCGGTGGCCCGGCGCCGCGCCGGGACCGCGCCCGCGACCGGGCGCACCGCCGCTCACGGAGAGCCCGCATGCTGATCGCCGTCCTGGTGCTGTACGTCGTGCTGTTCCTGGCCGCCCTCTGGGCGTCGGTGACCGTCACCGAGCTCCCGGGGCTGCCGGCCTGGCGTCGCTGGGCGGCGCTCGCGCTCTTCCTGGTCGGGGTCGGTCTCAACCTGCTGCGCTTGTTCGACCTGCCGGAGATGGCCACCGTGCTCGGGTTGGCCTTCCACGGCGCCGCGGTCGCCCTCGCGGCGGGGGAGATCGGTGGGGCGCGTGACCGGAAGGCGGCGGCGGGCGCCCGCTGGTGACCGTTTCCCCGGCCCTGTCCCAGCCGACCCCTTGCGGTCCCGCCCGCCCCGGTCGGCGATCGATGCTGACGGGTCCGGCCCACTTCCTGGTGACGTCGGCGCGCGGCGGCACGCGCGGGCGCGGTCCGCCGCCTCCGGGCGAGCTTCCGCAACGACAGCCGAAATTCGACCGCTTGTGCCAGCTCGGCGCCGCTCCCGCACGCGGGGCCGGCGACGGCCGGCCCCCTGGCCCCGCCGGGACGGCCGCCGTACCGGTGCCGCCCCGGCAACGTTCCCGACGGCTGCCGCCACCCCGGCTCTTTCGGCCGATCCACGCCGTTGCAGCGCGAGTTCCGGAACTCCACGCACTGGACGCGGGACCTTCACGACTCCTACGCTCCCACCGGGTTCGAGAGCGCTCCCGGCCTTCGCTGTTCCACCCCACTGAGGGAACAAAAGAAGGGCACTCCCCATGTCTCGCACCATGTCCCGTGGCAGGCTCACACGCCGCTCCGTCGGCGCCGGTTTGTCCACGCTGCTCCTCGCCGCCGGTCTGGCCACCGTCGGCACCTCCACCACCGCCGCCGCCGCGGCAGAGGAGCCGGCGTCGCCCGGTCTGCTCGCCGCCATGCAGAGCGACCTCGGCCTGACCGAGGACCAGGCGGTCACCCGCCTCGCACAGGAGGCGGAAGCCACCGAGATCGCCCCGCTGGCCGAGGAGGCCGCCGGCGACACCTTCGCCGGCAGCTGGTTCGACCCGGATTCCGGGGACCTGACCGTCGCGGTCACCGACGCCGACGTCGTCGAGGCGGTCGAACGGACCGGCGCCGCCACCGAGATCGTCACCCACAGCGCCGAGGAACTCGACGCCGTCAAGGCCGGGATCGACGCGCTGACCGACGAGGCCCCGGCGGGCGTCGCGGGCTGGGGGGTCGACATCACCACCAACCAGGTGGTGGTGCAGGTCGTCGAGGAGAACGCGGACGACCCGGCGGTGCAGGCGTTCCTGACCGCGGCCGGGGAGGCCGGGCCGGTGGGGGTCGCCACCCTCGACGAGCCGATCTCCACCGAAGCGGCGGGCATCGTCGGCGGTGACCCCTTCTACGTCGGCAACTCCCGCTGTTCCATCGGCTTCTCGGTCCGCGGCGGCTTCGTCACCGCCGGGCACTGCGGCACCACCGGCAACGCCGTCCGCGGCTGGGACAACACCCACATCGGCCACGTCCAGGGCCGGGTGTGGCCCGGCAGCGACATGGCCTGGGTGAACGTCGGCAGCGGCTGGTGGACCGAGCCGGTCGTCCTCGGCTGGGGCTCCATCTCCGACCGGCTGGTCCGCGGCTCCAACGCCGTGCCGGTCGGCTCCTCGATCTGCCGCTCCGGGTCCACCACCGGCTGGCGCTGCGGCACGCTGACGGCGGTCAACCAGACCGTCCAGTACTCCAGCGGCCAGGTCGCCAACGGCATGTCGTTCACCAACGCCTGCAGCGCGGGCGGTGACTCCGGCGGCTCCGTCATCGCCGGCGACCAGGCGCAGGGCGTGCACTCCGGCGGCAGCGGCAGCTGCGGCTCCTCCAGCATGACCGTCTTCCAGCCCATCAACCCCATCCTCCAGCGCTACAACCTCACGCTGCACACCGTCTGACGGGCCGGCACACCACGCCGCGCACCGGCGGCCGCGCGGCCGTCCCGGCCCGGCCCCTCACGGGGCCGGGCCGGGGTGCGCGGTGAACTCCCGCGCCCGCGGGTCAGAGACCGCCGGTGTGGAGCAGCCGGTCGGGCGAGCCCTCGGTGTTGGACACCACGGTGTCCTTGGTCGACGCCCCGACGAGCCACTCGCCGACGCTCGCCGGGTCCGCAGCCGGGCGGGTCTCCTTGTACAGGGCCGCGACCCCGGCGGTGTGCGGTGCCGCCTGCGAGGTCCCGCTCATCGCGACCGTACCGCCGCCCGCCCGGGCCGAGACGATGTCCACGCCCGGCGCGAACAGCTCCAGGCAGCGACCGAAGTTGCTGAACCCCGCCGGCCGGTCCTCCCGGTCGGTCGCCCCGACCGTGAAGACCCGGTCGGCGCCGGCGGGCGAGGCGTTGCAGGCGTCCCGCGTGTTGTTGCCGGCCGAGACGACCGGGAGCGTGCCCCGGGCCGCCACCGCGTCGAACGCCTCGTCGATCGTGCGCGAGGCCCCGCCGCCCACCGACGCGTTCAGCACCGCCGGCTGCTCGGCGTTGGCCGCGACCCAGTCGAGGGCGGCGAGCACCCCCGCCGTGCTGCCCGTGCCCTCGCAGTCCAGAATCCGCACCGAGACGAGGTCGACCTCGCGGGCCACCCCGTGGGTGGCGCCTCCCACGATCCCGGCGACATGGGTCCCGTGACCGTGGCAGTCTTCCCCGGCCCGGCCGTCGTCGACGGCGTCGTACCCGGAGACCGCCCGGCCCCCGAACTCTTCGTGGTCGAAGTCGAGCCCGGTGTCGACGATGTAGGCCGTCACCCCGCGGCCCGTTCCGGTCACCTCGTACCGGCCGTCCAGCGGCAATTCCCGCTGGTCGATCCGGTCCAGCCCCCAACTCTCGCCCGCCGGCACGGCCCCGGCCCACTCTGCCGCGCCAAGTCCTGCCGCCGGGGCGTCGGCCCTCGTGAGGTCGGCGGGCGGGGCGGGACCGGCCTCCACCACGGTGTTCTCCTCGACGGCCGACACCGCGGGCGCTGCCCGCACCGCCCGGAGCTGGTCGGGGGAGAGCTCCGCGGCGAAACCGTTGCGGACCGTGTCGTACACGAACAGGGGCGCCACGCCCAGCTCCGCGAGGAGTTCGGCCACCGGCACCCCGGGGTCAAGGGTGACGACGTACTGCCCCGGGATGACCCGGGGGGACCGCTCCGCCGCCGTCTCGGCGGCGGGCGGCGCGGCGGCGGCGCCACCGGCGCCACCGGCCACCGGCAGCACGAGCAGCAGAGCCAACGAGACGTGGCGGACCAAGGGGCGTGTGCACATACGGACTCCGGAGCGGTCGGCGCGGACCGGCCGCGGGTACGCGCGCACCCGCGGCCGGCGGACCCCTCCTGCTTCGGCCCCGGGCGGCGGGCCCTTGAGCACCGTCACCGCACCGGACGGCGCCGGGGTGCGGATCACGGTCCGATCGGGTGACCACCGCGGCCGCGCCCGCGACCGGGTGGGCCATCAGCGCCGCGGTTCCCAGCGGAACAGCCGGGAGGCGAGCGCGACGGCGGCGAGGACCCAGCCGAGCGTCGGCGCCAGCAGCAGAAGCGACTCCGACGCCGGCGTGCCGCCGTTCCAGGCCGCCAGCACCAGTTCGGTGGCGGAGCCGCCCGGGACGAGTCGCTGCCACGCCGTCGACTCGGCCGTGCCGGTGAGTCCGACCCAGTTGGTGACGGCGACCGTGCCGAGGCTGACGGGAAGCGCGGTCACCTGCGCGTGTTCCGGCGAGGTGGTCAGCCCCGCGACGGCCGCCCCGAACGCCAGCATCATCGCCACCACCGCCACCACCGCGACCCCGAGCAGCGCCGGGTGCGCCGGCCCGCCCGCCACCCCGGCGAACACTGCCAGCATCACCGCCACCTGCACCAGCGCCAGGGCGACCACCGGAAGGACGAGCCCGGTGAGGACGGCCGAGTCCGACGCCGGGGTGGAGCGCAGCCGCTTGAGGAACAGGGTCTGCCGCCGGGAGGCGAGCGTGGTGACCGTCGAGGCGTGGACGCCGAACGCCCCCACGGTGAACAGCACCATCGCGGCGACATAGCCGGCACTGCCGAGCTCGGCGAACAGCTCGTGCCGGGAAACGAAGAACACGCAGGCGGCGACGGGGCTGAGGAAGCTGGTGACGAGCACCAGGCGGTTGCGGAACAGCTGGATCAGTTCGCTGCGGGCGATGACGAGCACGGGCGCGTCTCCTCCGGTCGGGGCGGTCGGGGCGGTCGGGGCGGTCGGGGCGGTCGGGGCGGTCGGGGCGGTCGGGCAGTGGCCGGGCTCGGTACGAGGCGTCGGACGCGGCCCCGGCCGGTCGACGCCGCGGTTCAGGTGCCGTCGAGCGAGCGGAGGACGTCGTCGAGCCGCGTCGGCCCGGCCTCCAGCCCCAGCAGTTCGACCCCGTGCCCGCCGGCCCAGGTGAGCAGCGCCCGCAGCTCCCGCTGGAGTGCGAAGGTCTCGACGACGAACCCCCCACCGGGGCGCGCGACCGCCGGTGGACGCGGGGTGGGAGCCCCCGGCGCCAGGGAGAACCGGATCGTCGCCGGGAGAGCCCGCGTCAGGTCGGCGACCGATCCCTCCCGGTGGAGCGAGCCCCGGTGCATGAGCCCGACGCGGTCCGCGCGCTGCTGGGCCTCCTCCAGGTAGTGGGTGGTGAGCACCACCGTGGTGCCCGCCGCGCGCAACCGGTCCACCGCGTCCCAGAGGGCGTCCCGGGACCTGATGTCCAGCCCGGCCGTCGGCTCGTCCAGGAAGAGCAACTCGGGCCGTCCGTAGACGGCGGCGGCGAAGTCCAGCCGGCGCTTCTCCCCGCCGGACAGCTGCGACACCCGTGTCCCGGCCCGACGGGTGAGGTCGACGAGGTCGAGGACGCGCCCGACGCGGTCCTCCCGGTGGGAGAGGGCGCCCATCAGCGCGACGGACTCCCGGACGGTCAGGTCGGGGGAGAAGCCGCTCTCCTGCAGCATGATGCCGACCCGGTGGCGCACCGCCCGCCGGTCGCGGGGGGAGCGGCCGAAGACACGCACCGTCCCGGAGGTGGCCCGGCGGTGGCCCTCGACGACCTCCAGGGCGGTGGTCTTCCCCGCCCCGTTGGTGCCGAGTAGCGCGTAGAGCTCCCCTCTCGCGACACGGAAGGAGAGGTCCTTCACGGCGTGGAAGCCGCCGTATCGGAGGGTGAGGCGGTCGACGTCAATGACGGGGGTCGAGGTCATGGGGGAGATTTCACCCCCGGCACGTCCGGCCCGGCAGGGGCGCGGCGTCACACGCCGCCCGTGACATCCGGCGGCGGCACCCATGACGTGGTGTCACTGGTGCCGGCCGCCGCGCCGGACGGATACTGCGGGTCGGCCACCCGCCCCGCCATCGGAGCACGCATGAACCCTCAGCCCCCGCGCGGCCGCCCGGCGCCGCCCGCTTCGTCACACCCGGTGGGCCCCGCCCTCGCACCGAGCCGTCCGCCCCGCTCGCCGGCAGCAGACCGCCTGAGCGTTCGACGCTCCGCGGCGGGTCGGGCGTGACCCGGCCGCGTCCCGACGCCGCCGTTGACCGGCCGCCGCCGACCACCCGCCGGCGGGTGCGCCGATGGAACCTCGTGGCGCTGGCCCTGCCGCTGGGCGTGGTGGGCGCGGCCCTGGTGGCCACGCAGGCGCGCACCTGGTGGGACGGGCTGGTGCTGGGCGCGGGGCTGCTGGCCGCCCTGGTCGTCCTCGAACGCTGGACCGCGGACGACTTCTCCCGGGTCGCGACCGCCGGGCTCGCCGTCACCGCGGCCGTCTGGCCCTACGGGGCCCTGGTCGGCGACAGCGCCACCGCGTTCTACGGCCTCGCGGTCGCCGGCCCGCTGGCCGTGCCGCGCCTGTCGGCCCACCGCCGGGCGGCCGCCGCAGCTCTCACGGCCTACGTGGCCGCGGCGGGCGCCGCGCGGCTCCTCCGCCCCCATCAGGACTCCGTGGCCGTCCTGGTCGAGTACGTTCTGCTGCCCACGTCCGTCGTGCTGGTCGCGATCGGTTTCAACTTCGCCAACCACGCCTTCTACCGCATCATGGAGCAGGGACGGCAGCAGGAGGCCGAGCTCGCCGTCTACCGCGAACGCGTCCGGTTCGCAGGTGACCTGCACGACATCCAGGGGCACACCCTCCACGTCGTCAAGCTGAAGGTGGCGCTCGCGGAGCGGCTCGTGCGCAGCGACGCCGCCCGCGCCGAACGCGAACTGCGCGAGGTCCGGGACCTGGTGGGGGACACTATCGCCCGCACCAGGGAACTCGCCCACGCCCAGCGCCGGCTCAACCTGTCCGTCGAGCTGGAGAACGCGAAGAACCTCTTCGAGGCCGCCGGTATCGAGGTGGCCGTCGACCGCGACGGCGAAGCCGGCCACGACCTCGACGAGCGGATCGGCGGCCTACTGGGCCAGGTGCTCCGCGAGACGACCACCAACATCCTCCGCCACAGTCGGGCCACCCGCGTCCGCCTGACCCTCACCGCCACGGGCATCGGTATCGTCAACGACGGCACGCCGGACGGCCCGCGGCCCGCCCTCGGCGGGCTGGCCGCCCTGCGGGAGCGCATCGCCGCGGAGGGCGGTGAGCTGACCGCGGACCAGCGCCACGGCGAGTTCCGCACCGCCGCCGCGTTCCCCCGGCAGCCCGCGGACCGCGCACGACGACAGGAGGAAGCACCGTGATCACCGTGGTGCTCGCCGACGACGAGGCCCTCCTACGCAAGGCGTTGGCGGCCCTGCTCGACCTGGAGGGCGACATCCGGGTGTTGGCCGAGGCCGCCGACGGCGCCGGCGCCGTACGGGAGACCCTGCTCCGCCAGCCGGACGTCCTGGTGATCGACCTGGAGATGCCCGGCCTCGACGGCCTCGGCGCCGTGGCGGAGATCCGCCGCGCCCTGCCCGAACAGCGCGTCCTCATGGTGACCCGCCACGCCAGGCCCGGGGTGCTGCGCCGGGCACTCGGCCTCGGGGTGCAGGGCTTCGTCAGCAAGTCCGCCGACCCGGCGCACATCACCAAGGTGATCGCCGCCCTCCACGCGGGGCGGCGATGGATCGACCCGGACGTCTCCGCGCTCGCCGTGATGGACGACTGCCCCCTCACCGGGCGGGAGCTCGACGTCCTGCGCGAGACCGGCGAGGGGTACTCCGTCGCCGAGATCGCCGCCCGGCTCCACCTCGCACCCGGGACCGTCCGCAACTACCTGTCCAACGCCATGCAGAAGACCCGGACCCGCACCCGCCACGAGGCCGCCCGCTACGCCCGCGAACACGACTGGCTCTAGACCACCGCTGCCCACGCACCGGCACCGGTGCGGCCGGTGCCGACCACCCGCGTCGGCTCGGCCGGCTGCGGTCGCCGGTCCGCTCCGGTCACACGCCGGCCGCCGGTCCGCCGCCGGCCGCCCGGCGCCGCGCCCCCGCCACCGACCCGAGCGCGACGAGCCCCGTGGCCAGCGCCAGCACCGCTGCTCCCCCGCCGAGGGCGATCGTCGTCCCCGTGACGGCGAGGAGCCCGCTCACGGCGATGACCCCCAGCGCGTTGGCGGTCCGCATGAGGGCGAACACCTCCGCGCGCCGGTGCGGGGGCGCCAACCGGTCGAGGACGAGCGAGAAGTAGGTGCCCAGCGGCGGCAGGAAGAAGCCCACCGCCGTCGCACCGAGCAGCGTCACCCAGATCGGCCCCTGGTACGCCACCGTGGCCGCGCCGGCGGTGGCGGCCGCCAGGAACCCCAGCACCTGGGAGCGCTCCGGCATCCGGTTGCGCACGCTCACCCACACCCCGCCGGTGATCGACCCCAGGCAGAGCGCCAGGGCGAAGACGAAGCCCCACCCCGCCTCCAGGCCGTACCGCAGGGCCAGCGACACCGCCCCCACCTCGACGGCGGCGACCGCCGCCGACATCGCGGCCGTGCAGAAGAGCCACAGGTACACCGGGGCCCCGAACCGCGCGGGACGCCCGACCGGGGGCGGGGGCGTCCGCAGCCCGGCCGTCGCGGGGACGAGCAGGATCGGCGCCGTGCCGGTGAGGGCGAGCCCCACGACGGCCCAGACCGGGGAGAAGGAGCCGGCGACCGACGCGACGACGGGGGCCGCCGCGAAGGTCACCTCGTTCAACGTCGCCGCGATCCCGAGCGCACGGGGGAGGGCGCCCGGCGCCACGAGGTGGTTGAGCAGCAGCCGCAGGTACCCGTACGCCGCCCCGTTCACGGCGCCCGCCGAGGCCGCCGCGGCCATCAGCAGGACGAACGGCGCTTCCGCGGCGGCGAGCACCGCCACCAGCACCAGCCCGACGGTCCGGACACCGATCAGCACCCGCAGGTAGCTCCCCGCGTCGAACCGCGAACCGAGCCGCGAGAGCGGCAGCGCGGCCAGCACCTGGGCGGTCGTCATGGCGGCGACGAGCGCCGCACCGTGGGAGGCCGAGCCGGTCAGCGGCAGGGCGAGCAGCGCGAAGGCGATGGGCGCTGCCGCCTGCGGGACGCCGAAGGTGCCGTACCCCGCCAACCAGCGGACGAGAGCGGAGCGGCCGGCCGGGCCGGGCCGCCCGTCGACCGACAGCTCCGGCCCCGTATCGTTGCGCTGCGTCATCCCGCCCCTTCACGCCGCATCGGTCCGTACCCACGGCCCGACGGCCATCAGTACCACGCTGCGCACTATATTGCCCACTTGGGTGACGGGTCCCCTGGAGGAGGAGTGACCGAGAAGCTGAACCCCGGCGTCGCGCGCGACATCGGCCGCCGTGTCCGTGCCCTGCGGGAGGCGGCCGGCATGAGCGTGACCCGGCTGGCCCAGGTCAGCGACGTCAGCCGCCGGATGCTGACCCAGGTCGAACTCGGCCAGGCCAACCCGAGCATCGGGACGGTCGACAAGGTCGCGGCCGCCCTCGGGACCACCTTCCCGGGACTCCTCGGCGTCGTCGACCACGCGCCCCCCGCGGGAGTGCAGATCTGGTCCACCTCCGACGACAGCTGGGCGTACCTGCTCCGCGCCGTCGAGACCCCGGACCTCTCCGTCGAGCTGTGGCGACTGCGACTCGTGGGGGAGGAGGGCCACCGCGTGGGACCGACGGCCGGTGCGCCGGACTCCATGCTTCACGTGCTGGAGGGGACCGTGCGGGTGGCCACCGGTGGCGATGTGGCCTCGGTGGCCGAGGGGCGCTCCGGCACCCTCGCGGCCGACGTCGAACACCGCATCACGGCGATCACGCCCGTCGCCGCGTTCCTCCGCGTGGTGATGGTCCCCCGCTCGCACCGCTGACCGGGTGCCGAGGTCGCGCGGCCTGCCGTGTCCGGCGGCAGAGGTGCGACGACCCTTCGGCGTCACGCCGGGCGCGCGCCCCGGGGCCCGGCCCACCCACCGATGCGCGGCGGCCCCGGCCGGGAGGGGCGGGTCCGTCCCAGGGGCGGGGAAACAGCGGCGGGTGAGGCCGGCCGCGACCGCGGCTCGCCGCACAGCCCGCTCCCCGGCCTACCTCCGGGTGATGGCAGCCCGCCGCGGCCGGGGTGCAGGCGGCACGGAGGGCGGTGCGGTGACCGCCCCGTCGTGGGTGCCGGGTCAGGCGACCGCCACGCCCGGCAGGTCGTCGAATCCGGCCTTGCCGTCGGTGGTCAGCACCGCGCGAGCGGTGCCGGCCGCCGTGGCGGCGATGATGAGGTCGTGCGCGCCGCGCGGGCGCCCCTCCGCGCGGACGTGGGCCAGGAGCCGGGCGTGCGCGCGGGCGATGTCGAGCGTGTAGTCCTCGACGGGGATGACGGCGAACACCAGGTCGGCGAACTCCTGCCGCCGCTGCCGCCGCTGAGGGGTGTCGGCCCGCTCGACCCCCGTGAGGAGTTCCGCGCCGGTGACCGCGGCTATGGCGAGGTCACCGTTGCGGTTCAGCCGGTCGAGGTCGAGTCGGCCGCGCTCCGCCTCGATCAGTATCCCGGTGTCCAGGATCAGTCGCTCCACGGATCGTCCTGCGTCAGCAGCTCACGGGAGCCGAGGACGTCGTCCTCGTATGCCGGGTCGTCCTCGGGGTGCCGCGCCCGGAAGGCCGTCAGCGCGTCGCTGAAGTCGCCGCCGTTGGCGACGGGCGCCGGGCCGATGAGTGCGAGCCGTCGCCCGCCTCGGGTGATCACGATGGTCTCCCCGTGTTCCGCTCTGTCGAGGACACTCGCGAAGTTCCGCGACGCCTCGGAGGCCGTCATCAGTCGCATGCCATCAGAATATCAGAATCGTGCTGTTGGGGCCGGGGCGTGGCCTGTCGTTCCGGCACTCTGGGGGCGGCCGGTTCGCGGCCGCCCCCAGAGCGCGTCAGGGGCTGTCCCCGGCCCAGTCCCACCGCGCGGGCTCGCCCGGCCTCGGGCGGTAGTGCGCCCGCCCGCCGGCCCCGAACTGCCCGATCTCCGTGGTCAGCGCCGCGCCCTCGGCGAGGCGGTCCGCCTCCCGGTCGGTCACGTCGAGCAGCAGGCCGTCCAGCGGGCCCGCGCACAGTTCGACGTACCGCCGCCCCGTCTCGGGCGCGGCGTCCTCGTGGTCGCTGCCGTACACGCGTCGCTCCATACCGGCATCGTCGCAGCGAGCACTGACAGCGGACTCACAGACCGGGCAGCGCGTCCTGCTGGACGCCGCCGACACGCGGGGTCGGGGCCTCCCTGATGTGCAGCTTCTCCCGGCAGCCCTCGCCGAGCTGCCACTGCCGCGCGACGGTCGTCGTGAGCCGCCTGCCGCAGAGCCGGCACACGGCGGGCGGCCGGGGGTCGCCCGGCGGTACGTCGAGGAGGGGATCTGTCATGGCACCGGTTTAGCAGAGCCCACGGACCGTGCGGTGCGCACGGGACCCTTCCGTGGCGCGTCCGGACGACCGCCGGAGCGTCATACAGGTGAGGACCCCGATGCATGCCGTCCGTCGGACGCCGGCGCTGCGGTTGCCGTATCGTCCTTGCGCCGGGGGCGGCCCGCCCCCGGCGCCGACCGCCCACCCCGAACGGAGCTGCCGTGATCGATCCCCGGCTCGCGGGCCGGACCGTCCTCGTGACGGGCGGTGCCGCCGGCATCGGAGCGGCTGTCGGGCGCGCGTTCGCGGCCCAGGGCGCACGGGTCGCCGTCCACCACCTCGGCCCGACACCGACCCTGACGGCTGACGCCGTCCGGGAGCACGCGACCCCTTCGGCCGAGGCGGCCGAGGCGCTTGCCGGTGAACTCGGCAACGACTCCTTCGCCCTCGCGGCAGACCTCTCCGACGCGGACGCACCCCGGCACCTCGTCGAGGCCGTCGTCCACCGGACCGGAGCCCTCCACGTCCTGGTCAACAACGCGGCCCACTGCGAATCCCCGGACACGGTGGGCACCCTGACCCACCGCTCCCTGCACCGGCACTTCTCGGTGAACGCGGTCGCACCCGCACTCCTCACCTCCGAAGCGGTCGGGCGGCGCCGGGACGGCCACCCCCTGTGCGTCGTCAACATCAGCACCGACGCCGCGCGCGCCTTCCCGGGCCAGACGGGCTACGGCGCCTCCAAAGCAGCGCTGGAGGCGCTGACACGCTCCACCGCCCTCGACCTCGCTCCTCTCGGCGTCCGGGTCAACGCCGTCGCACCGGGCCCGGTGCAGACCGGTTGGATGGACGACGACCTGCTCGCGCAGGTCGAACGTGCTGTTCCCCTGGGGGGCGCCGGCACGCCCGCCGACATCGCCGACGCCGTCGTCTTCCTCGCCTCGCACCAGGCACGGTGGATCACCGGTCAGGTGCTGCAGGTCGCCGGCGGCCACGCGCTGTGAGCACCCGACGCCCCCTCGCGCAGACGGCCACGCCGTCGCGTCGTAGGCTCGGGGCAAGCGAGCCGCAACACCGCCGCGCGGCGGGCCGGTCGGGCCCGCACACGTACCCCGCCGACGAAGCAGAGCGAGGACCGATGCACCACGTACTGACCGGGCGACGGGTCGTCATCACGTCGGCCGGGCGCGACTTCGGCCGCACCCTGGCGATCGAACTCGCCGGCAGGGGCGCTGAGATCTTCCTGTCGGCCCGGGACCCCGCAGCGGCCGAACGCGTCCGTGACGAGATCCGGGGCCGCGGGCACGGGGCAGTCCACGCCTTCCCCTGCGATCTCCGGGACCCCGGCTCCATCCGCGACTTCGCGCGCGGCGTCTCCGACGTGACCGACCGGGTCGACCTGCTCGTCAACAACGGCGCCCGGTACCTCGACGGCGCGGACCTGCTGTCCGCCGACGACGCCGACATCACCGACACCATCGCCTCCGGCGCCACCGGCACCGTACTGGCGGTCAAACACTTCCTGCCGCTCCTGCTCCGCTCGGAGACACCGGACATCGTCACCATGGTCTCCACCTGCGGAACCGCCGGGCACCACCGTTCCGAGGCCCACGACGCCTTCTACGCGGCCAAGAGCGCACAGGCGGGCTTCTCCGAGATCCTCTCCAAGCGGCTGCGGCCGCAGGGCGTGCGGGTGATCTCGCTCTACCCGCCCGACTTCGACAACGCCGACCCGTTGTCCGAGGAGTGGCAGAACACCCCGCGCCGGGCCGAGGACGCCCTGACCGCCCAGTCGTTGGTCGAGTGCGTCCTGTTCGCCGTCGGACAGCCCCGCGACTGCTTCATCAAGTCCTTCCACTTCGAGCAGGTCTGACCGCCGCTCGGCCCGTGCCGACGGACCGGACCGAGCGGCTGCGGTGCACGCTAGGGCACCGCAGCCGCTCGCATCCCCGACGCCTCGCGGCGCACACCGCTCTCCGCTCCCGCGCCGACATGACCGTGCCGCCGAGACCGACCGAAAACCACGCCCCTGACGCGGGGGTGCCGGGGTAGGCGAGAGCCGGGCGACGGAAGCCAGTCGCTCCGCGCGGCCACCGGGTCGTCGGACGGGGTACCGCACGGCGCCCCGCCCCACTGCCGCACGGCCCGCACCCGGGCTCCTGCGCGGCGGGCAACCGCCCGCTCGCGCCCGGCCCGTCGTCCGGAACCGGAGAGAGCGAGACGAGGTCATGAAGAAGAGGACATGGATTGCCGGCGGCGTCGTCGTTGCGAGCGTGGCCATGGCGGTGCTGCTCGCCAACGAGACCTACGACTCCACCGCCTTCGTCGTGCTGGCCCTCATCGCCCACGCCGTGGTGGCCGTGGTCGGGCTGCGCCTCGCGCGCCGTTGGAGGGCCGACAGGTCCGCCGCGAAGTCGTCGGGCGGGACGGCACCGGCGGAGACCGCTCCGGCGCAGCCGGCGCCGCAGCCCGAGAAGAGCGGGCGCGTCGGGTAGCCGACGCGCCGATGCGGACGGGGCCGACCGCCCGTCGGCACGAGCCGGGCCTTCGTGCCGAAAGCGGTCTGTTCACCGGAGGGAGCACTTGGCACGATCGGCGCGACACCCGTTGTGCGCCGGGAGGACTACCTGTGCTGCCGAACTACTTCAACACCAAACCGCTCGCCGACTACATGCGCCACGACCTGAACATCCCGGCCGACAGGGAGGCCGGCAGCCTCTCGGCAGGACGCGTCGGGCGGATCGCCGCCCTCGCCGCGGCCTCTTCCGCGGCCTACGCCGCGACCGGCCACCTGCTGGCGCTCCTGGCCCTGCTGCCGGCACCCGCGCCGGCGGAGGAGGGGGATGAGGACCGCCGGACGTTCTGGACCGACCTGCGCCGGGCGTCCGGGGCGTCCGCGCTGCTGCCGGCCAACCTCAGGATCGGTGTGGTCGCGGCCCTGGACGGGCACGGCGCAGGGTTGGCCACGCGGCTGCTGGGGGCCTTCGGCGGCATGAGCACCGATCAGCGTGTCGCCACGGCTCTGCTCGTCGGCGAGCACCTCACGAACGGTGACGACTTTCCCGGACCGGCGAGCACGACCGGTGAACTGTGGCTGCGGGACGTCGAGCTGACCGCCTGGCAGATCATCCACCACCACCGCCGGCCCCCCACCCGACAGGCCCGCGAACAGTTCCGCGAGGCATGGAACCGGCTCTGACAGCGACGATGCGAGGGGTGGTTCCGCCGATGAGTCCGACTCGGCCTCCGGCTGACATCGCAGGCCCTGTTCGGGATGTGTCGGCTCGTGGGCGGGACCACCACGCATGCGGCCGGACGGGCGCGACGGGCGTGGCCCGCCTCCGAGGCGCGGTCCGCCCCTTCCGGGGTTGCCGTCGTCCGTTGCCCCGGCGGCATCTCCCGGTCGGCTCGTCAGGGTCACCATCGACGGGGCGGAACACGCCATGATCGACATGCCGGGCCGGTGGACGCCCCCGCACGGGTCGCGCCTCCTGACGAGCCACGACCGGAGCGCGCGGTAGCATCGCGGCCCGAGCGCACCCGCGTGCGCGTGACGAGGAGTCGGGGACCGACCGGCGGACATCGGAGGCGGCGTGATTCGAGCGGCGCGGGACCAGGACATCCCCACTCTGCGAGCGATCGAACGGGACGCCGGCAGGGTGTTCACCACCCTGGGCATGGCGGAGATCGCCGAGGACGAACCGCCCTCCGCCGGAACGCTCCGCCGCTACGTCGAGCAGCAGCAGGCCTGGGTCCACACGGCCGATGGGAGGCCGGTCGCCTATGTGCTGGTCGACATCGTCGACGGATGCGCCCACATCGAGCAGGTCTCCGTCCGCTCGGCCCACGCCGGCCGCCGCGTCGGAGCGGGCCTCATCGAGCACGTCGACGCGTGGGCCGCCCGTGGCGGCGCGGCGGCGCTCACCCTCACCACCTTCACCGACGTCCCGTGGAACGGGCCGTACTACGAGCGGTGCGGATTCCGTCGGCTGTCCGACGCCGAGGTCACCCCGGGGTTGCGGGAACTCCGCAGGGCCGAGGCCGAGCACGGGCCTCGACCGCTGGCCCCGTGCGTGCATGCGGCGCGAACTGCGGGCCGCCCCGCACCCCGGTGACGCAGCGACGCCGAGCCCCGGCCGAGACGGCAGGGCCGCCACGTCGTGACGGCAGGACCGGACCCGTCGGCCCTGCACGTGAGCCGCGACGCCGCCCGCCACGCTGCGGCCCGCGCCGCTCCTCCTACCGGTCGGCACGCCCCGGACGCAGACCGCCCGAGGAGGGCGTCCCTGCGTCCGGGGCGTGCTGCCGGGCCGTCAGGAGGGATGGGCGAGGCGTCGGAAGCGGTCGTCCTCATAGCTGACCGCGGGGATGCGCAGCAGGTCGTCCACGCCGGGGAAGCCCGCGCCGTCCTCGAACGGGGTGCCGTGCAGCGACGCGTCCTTCGGCTGGTCCGTGTACATGCCGGTGTGCCGGCTGCCGAGTTCCATCAGGTACCGCTCCTCGGCCACGGCCGAGGAGCGGCGCCGGTCATGGGAGACGACCTGGGCCGCGTAGGTGTTCATCCCGGCCACGCGTGCGAAGAGGTCGTTCGCGGGCATCGGCGGCCGACGGGCGGGCCGGCCGTCGAGCCCCCTGACCCGGACCCCGTGCGTCCGGGCGGCTTCCAACACCGCTCGTAGGCCCGTCGTCCCCAGGCCCATGGAGCTGTCGTACCGGGTGACGAACGCCAGCAGCCCGGGGCTCATCTCCTGGCCGGCGAGGTAGGAGTCCACGTCGGCCTGATAGCTGTCGTCGCGGACGCTCTCCAGGTAGAGGGTCTGCACCCCGGCCGCGCGCAGCTCCGCCATGTGGGCGTGCAGGAACTGCCACGTCTGCGAGCCGGAGTGGCCGCCGCCGATGGCCACTCCCTCGAACCGGGCCAGAAGGGAACGCAGGTCGTCCATGGCGTCCGAGGACTCCGGGCTCCGCAACGCGCTGTCGACGGTGTCGTGACGCTGCCGACGCTCCTCCGGTGTCTCGGTGTAGGAGTGCCGTGCGGCTCGCGCGTCGCGGCCCAGCCGACGGTCCCGCGCGTCCTGCCCGCTCCAGTAGCCGCGCGTGGCCCCGTCGGCGCGGCCCATCCCTTCCAGCACCGCGTTGCGCCCGGCAGTGTCGGGGATGTCGGGGGCCAACCGCCGGACGGAACCCAGGCTGTAGTGAAGCGCCGGGTCGGCCTCCTGGAGCGTCTGAGGGTCCTGGTCCACCGTCAGACGCTGTTTGTGGCTCGCACCCCGGACCTGCGCAGGGAGCTGCTGCCACTCGTCCTCCCGCAGCTCGTTGCGGGTGCGGTCCTGCTTGCGGGACGGCCGGGGGCCGCGTACCCGCAGCGAAGGGCCGGCGGGGTGCCGGTGGAGTTCGTCGTACTCCGTCCGCTGCACCGCCGCAGTGCCCCCGGACGCCGCCGCGGGCCGTCCAACCGGCGTGAGGCCCCGGCCCGCGGTGGACGGCACGACGCCCTGTTCGGCCACCAGGCGGGAGACCGCCGAGTTCCCCGCGAGCCCTTGGAGCCGCAGCAGCCCGCCGGTCGCCGCGTCCTGCTCCGCCCGCGGTGGCACCCCTGCCCTCGCCGCACCCTGCCGCGGCGGACCGTGCCGCCGCTCGTCGCCTCGCTGCTGCTCCCGCACGCGTGCTCCTTGCATCAACCTGCATGGGATGTTCAGTCTCACCGCCCGCATCCACCAGCACGGCCGGCCGCCGCGGTTCCCGGCCTGTGGACAGCCCGACACACCGCGCGAGATGACTCTTTCGTGCTGTGTGCCTCAGGAAACACAACACCTCCGAACGAGTGACCCGCGTTCGGCGCCCACCGCACCGGCCTCTCCTCGGTCGTGAGGAGGGCCGGGCTCGCCCGAGAACGGCGGTGCGGCTCGCCGGCGGCGCACCCCGCCCGCTACGGTGGCCCCGTTGAGGAGGCGCTCTGCGCTCGAGGCGCGGATTCGGTGCTCAGCGCCGTGCGCCGACGCGGCGCAGCGCTTCCCGTGCTCGCGGCCCTGGCTCCCGGCCGGTCACGCCTTCTTCTCCTCCCGCAGCGCCGCCTCCCGTCGGAGGCGTTCTGTGGCTGCATCCTTCCCCCCCCGGTGTCTCGAGCCGCCGTACGTCCGTGCGGCGGCGGCAAAACAGCGCCCCAAGGGCAGCCCGAGGAGGAGAGAGTGCTCATGTTGCGACGCCACGAGAAGCGCGACGGCGGTGCGCCACCGGCTACCGCCGGTCAACGGTGGGCGCTGCTCGCCGTGTGTACCGGCGTCTTCTGCATCCAGCTCGACGCCTTCGGCCTGGTGCTCGCCCTCCCGGAGATCGGTCGCGACCTCCACGCGGACGCCGCCGGCCCGCCGTGGGTGATCAGTGCCTACCTCCTGGCCACCGGCGCGCTGATGCTGGGAGCGGGGCGGTGCGGCGACCTGCTCGGCCGCCGGCGACTCCTCCTCGCGGGGTTCGCCGTCTTCGGCGCGGCGTCGGTGGCCTGCGCACTCGCCCCGGCCCTGCCGTTCCTCGTCGGCGCGCGGGTGGTCCAGGGAGCCGGGGCCGCGATGATCATGCCGGTGGGGCTGTCCCTGCTGACCGCTGTCCATCCGGACGAGTTGCGGGGGCGGGCCATCGGCTGGGCTCTCGGGGCCGGGGGAGTCGCCACGGCCTGCGGTCCGTTCGTCGGCAGCGCGCTGACGGCCTCGGCGTCCTGGCGGGCGCTGTTCTGGGTCAACCTCCCGCTGACCGTGCTCGGCGCGCTCTGCGCGTCGAGGGCCGCCGAGAGCCGCGGGTACCCTGCCTGCCGCAGCATCGACCTGCGTGGTCTTGCCGGTGTCACCGCGGCGCTCGCGGCGCTCTGCGTCGTCGTCCACCGCGGACCGCGGTGGCCCTGGCCCGCCGTGTCGGCAGCGGTGATCGTCGCGGCAGCCCTGCTGGTCCTGTTCCTGCGGCGGCAGCGGTCCGCGGCCCACCCGCTGGTCGATGCCGGCCTGCTGCGCAACGGGCCGTTCGTGGCGGTCACCCTGGCCGGTGCCGCGGCCAACGCCACCACCGTGACGTTCCTGGTCGTCGTACCGCTGGCTCTGCAGGGTCGCTGGGGGCTCCCGGTCGGCCACGCGGGCGCCGCGTTCCTGGCTCCCGCGCTGGCGATGGCGCTCGCCGGGCCGGTCGCCGGAAGGGTGCCACCGGCGGTCGCGGTGCGGCTGCTGGCGGCGTGCCTCTGCGGCGGAGCGCTCGCGCTGGCATCGCTGTCCCGGGCGTCCTCCCTCCCCGCGTACCTGGCCCTCGCCACGCTGGGCGGGGCGTTCCTCGGCACGGCCAACGCGCTGACGCTCATCACCACCCAGGCCGTGATCCGACCGGAGCGGGCCGGCGAGGCCTCGGGGGTCACCAAGACGATCGTCACTGTGGCCGCCGGCCTCTGGCTCGGGCTCAACGGGTCCGCCGTCGGCCCGGAAGCCGGCGCGGGTGCCCCGGGAGCCACCGGCCCGGCGCTCTCCACGGCGGTGGGCGCCCTGGGCGCGGGCGTGCTGCTGGCAGCCTGGAGCCGCAACGCCTCCGCGCCGGCCCCGACGTTGCGGACGGGCGGAGAGCCGCGGCGGAGCGGCGAACGTTCCCGCGCGAGCCGTAGGCGTCGAGCTGGATGCAGAAGACGCCGGTACACAC